>CALQYY010000011.1 GCA_943349075.1 Candidatus Magasanikiibacteriota bacterium | reverse complement strand
GCCGGCGTCAAACCCGCGTATCGCACATCATCTGCGCGCAAAAAGTCGAGCCCAAATCGAAGCGGCGCATACAAAAGCGCAACATACGCAAGATACATTCCCGATTTCTTTGGCCGAGGAATGAGCCAGAGCACTGTGCCAATCACCGCCCACGCAAACGCCTCCAAAAGACTTAGCTCCAATCGCCCTCCCTCCGGATATTTAACCGCAAATGGCATGTTCGAGAGCGTTCCTGGGTGCGTATGCGTAAAAAAACAGCCGAGTCGTCCGATAATCCACGCAGCCGGCAGCGAGCGCGCAACTACATCTCCATATGCGCGAATATCAAGCTTCTTTTTTAGCACATAGAAAATCGCGACAGCAGCTCCAAAAACAATTCCTCCCGTTGACGACATTCCGCCATTCCACACACGCACAATCTCAAGCGGGTGCGCTAAATAATACGCAGGCTCATACACAAAAACATGCATCAGCCGCGCACCAACAAGCGCTGCTACAACAGTCCACATCGCAAGATTCATGATGTGATCGAACTCAAGTTTTTGTTTTTTCGTCTCACGCTCTGCAACAAACAACGTAACTCCAATACCGAGCGCAACGAAAAAACCCCACCAATACAGCTGCAGCGGCCCAATATGAACTGACGTTAATCCGAAAAGTGGTAACATAGTTTACATTCCAAGCGCTGCCATCACCTCCTCTGGAGAATCGACAAGTTTGTAAAGCACAAGATCCTCTTTTGCAATTGTGTGTTCGTTTTCAAACTGATTCTCCCGAATAAACACAAGAAGCGGCTCCCAAAATTCACGACCATACAAAATCACGGGAATTTTCTGAATTTTTCCTGTTTGAATGAGCGTCAAAATCTCAAAGCACATATTAAGCGTTCCGTATCCGCCTGGAAACAAAACAAATCCGTTCGATGGGGTTGTAAGCATCAATTTTCTTGTGAATGGAAAATAAAAATTGCGGCTTTTTGTGATATACGGATTGATTCGTTCCTGCTTATCAACAAAAATATCAAGTCCATACGATCCGCCACCCGCCTCAAATGCACCCTTATTTGCCGCCTCCGCAATTCCACCACCTCCACCCGTCACAATACCAACATGTTTCTTTGCAAACGACTGTCCCAAATAATAGCCTTCGCGATAGTATCTGCTATCCAATTTCACGCGCGGCGTTCCAAGAACGGTGATGAGTTTGCCCATGTCACGCAAAAATTCAAACCCTTCAACAAGTTCCGCCATAATTCGAAACACACGCCAGTTTACTGCTTCATCAGAGCAAAACTGACGCGCATCCAAACTACAAATCTGTGGAAGCGGTTTTGTTTTTTTGATAATTACCATAGCCTCCTCTGCTGTATCAACAACGCTAATCATTGAAAGATCATCAGCTGCGAGAGCGTGAATTCTTTCAAAAACATTTCCGTGTAAAAAAGCAACGAGCGGCTCCCAATATGATTTTCCAACCAAAATAACAGGAACACGCGTCAAATTTCCTGCGCGAATTTGATCGAGAATTTCAAAAAGCTCATCAAGTGTTCCAAAGCCGCCTGGAAACATAACAAACGCTTGCGCTGGAGCCGTAAGAAAAACCTTACGCGTCAAAAAATAGTAACACCCAAGCGATTTGTGTACATATGGATTCAGGTGTTGTTCGTGTGGAAGCTCAATATTAATTCCGACCGACATGCCGCCACCCTCAAAAGCTCCGCGATTTGCCGCCGCCATGATTCCGCCGCCGCCCCCTGTCACAACAGTAAATTTATTTTTTGCGAGCAGGCCACCAATTTTTCGGGCTTCTGCGTAGTGGTGACTGTTTTCAAGCGTTCGCGCCGAACCCATCACTGTCACCTGTCCGGTAAACTGGGACAAAAATTGATAACCTTCAACAAACTCAGACATGATTCGAAAAACCTGCCATGTGCTTCCACGTAAATCAATTGCAGAACCTCGATCAATTGAGTTTGTTTCTGTTGTCATAGAGCTGGATGTTGTGTGTGCCAATTGGTAATTTTTTGAAAGTGATGACCGAACCTGAGCGGCAGCTCCTCAGCAAGCCGTGGACCAATTATTTGTAGTCCGACCGGCATACCTTGAGCAAACCCGCACGGAACCGAGAGTGCTGCCACCCCCGCAAGCGACGCCGGCGACACGAACGCATCAGACAAATACATCTTAACAGGGTCCGTTGTCTTATCTCCAAACTTAAATGCAATTTCTGGCGTTGTTGGCGTCATAATGACATCAACTTTTGTAAAAGCCTCATCAAAATCATGCTTAATAAGCGTTCTTACTTTTTGTGCCTGAACATAGAACGCATCGAAATTCCCATGCGACAGCGCAAACGTTCCGATCATGATGCGACGTTTAACTTCATCGGGAAACCCTGCGGTACGTGACGCTGAATAGGTGTGAACTAAATCCTGACCTGCGGCGCGCGTGCCATAGCGAATACCATCAAGTCGTGCCAAATTTGAACTATCTTCACACGGAACCAAAATGTAATATGTTGCAATTGCATATTTCGTGTGCGGCAACGAAATTTCAACAATTTCCGCACCCATTTTTTTGAACTCAGCAATGGCCTCCTCAACGCGCGCACGAATCGTTGTGTCTAACTCATCTGTAAAATATTCACGCGGCACACCAATTTTCATTCCTGAAATTGGTTTTGAAATCTCAGATCGATAATTTGGAACAGGTGCCTCAGCAGTTGTTGCGTCGAGAGGGTCATGGCCTGCGATGTGTTGCAAAATTATCGCAACATCCTCAGCGCTATGAGCAAACGGTCCAACGGTATCAAGCGACGAAGCCATTGGCATAGCGCCAAATCTCGACACGCGACCATAGCTTGTTTTAAGCCCGGTGACCCCACAAAAACTAGCAGGTGCACGAATCGAACCTCCTGTGTCTTCACCAATTGAAAACACATTCAGATTTGCAGCAACTGCTGCTGCGCTTCCGCCCGATGACCCACCAGACACACGCGAGACATCCCACGGATTACTTACGGCCCCATACATTGAATTCTCATTCGATGCGCCATGTCCAAACGAGTCGCAGTTTTGCTTTCCAATTACAATCGCACCCGCACTTCGAAGTCGGTTGATTGCTGTTGAATCAAAGGTTGGCACAAACGTATCCAAAATTTTTGCAGCGCCTGTCGAACGAATTCCTGCGGAGTCCAATGCGTCTTTAATCCCAAACGGAATTCCCGCAATATCGCTCAGCACCTCACCTGCTGCACGCCGCGCATCGATTTTTTTTGCCTCTTCCTGCGCTTCTACGGTCGAGTCTGTAATAAATGAATTTAGTTTTGGATCGATTGCATGAATTCTCTGTGAAAAAAAATTAACCGCCTCAACAGCGCTCACTACACCCGATTTTAATGCGTCTGACCACTCAGCTAATGTCGAAAACTCTTTCATATTACTGCTTATACGAAGAAAAAACAGGCGCAACGGTCAGAAGATCTGCTTTTGCATCTGGAAATTGTGCAATTAATTTTGCGCGCGTCTCATCGTCAATCTGAATTACAGCATCAGGTCGTAGATTTTTTAGTTCTCCGGTAATGTGTGACGTAGGTTCCACTCCTGTTGTATCAACTTCCCCGAGCATTTCCGCGTATGACAAAATTGCGGACAACTCCGATGTGTACCGCTCTTGTTCTGATTCTGTGAGGTCAAGTCTCGCGAGCTGCGCAATGCGCATCACATCAGCCGTCGTCAATTTCATAATCGATTTATAACTTCTCCAGTATCGCTAAAAATTCGCCTTCCGTCAACCGAGGAATCCCCATTTTTTTCGCTTTTTCTTCTTTAGAACCGGCGTCTGCACCTACAACAACATGCGTCACTTTTTTGTTCACCGTATCAGCAACTTCTGCGCCAAATTTCTTCACTCGCTCCCCCGCCTCAGTTCGCGACATCGAGAAAAGTGTGCCAGTAAACAAAAAAGTAGAACCCGTAAGCGGCCCAATTGCAACCGCAGCCGCAGACTCAACGACCACTCCATGCTCCTGCATGCGCGCAACCTGCTTCATGTGCGATTCGTCAGCTAAATAGTCGCTAATGCTTTTTGCAACAACCTCGCCAATTCCTTCAATATCGCTAAGCTCTTCTGGTGTTGCTGCCAAAAACTTATGCAAAGACCCAAATCTGCGTGCCAGTCGCGTTGCCGACTCTTCGCCAACATGTCGAATTCCAAGCGCATAAATAAATCGGTCGAGCGTAATTTTTCGCGCGTTTTCAATACTGGTGATCAGATTTTTTGCGGATATCGGCGCAAAACGATCAAGACCAACCACATCTTCGTAGGTCAGCTCAAACAAATCCGCTGCAACAGAAATGAGCCCCTCATTAATTAATTGTTCAACAATTTTTTCACCAAGTCCATCAATGTCAAAACGTCCACGTCCAACAAAATGCGAGATCGCTTCTTTTTGCGAGCCTTCACATTTTTTATTCGCGCAATAAATCGCAACCTCACCTTCGGGTCGCACAACCTCGCCGCCACACACCGGACATTCCTTGGGCGCGCGAACTTTTTTCTCCTCACCCGAACGAAGTGGCTCAATCACCGATTTGATTTTCGGAATAATATCGCCCGCTTTCTCAATCACAACCGTATCACCAACACGAACATCGAGTCGCTCAATCTCGTCGATATTGTGGAGCGTTGCATGACTCACGGTCGTACCCGCAACTGAAACGGGTCGCATATGCGCAACCGGCGTAATCACTTTTGTTCGTCCCACCTGCCACACGATTTTCTCAACAACCGTTGTCGCTTCTTCCGCAGGAAATTTGAACGCGATTCCCCAACGCGGCGCTTTGCCGGTATAACCAAGTGCTTTTTGCTGCGCGCGATCATTCAGTTTGATCACCAAACCATCAACCCAATACGCCAAATCTTTATTTTGACGCTCTTTCCACTGCGCCCACATCGCCATAATATCCGAAACCGAACGACACATGATCCAGTCATGGTTTACCTGAAACCCAAGCTCCGCAAGCGTCTGCAGCTCCGCAACTTGCGATGGCGGTTCATCCATCCCGTCCGTAATTGCTGAAATGTCATACAAAAACGCCTCGAGCCTGCGCGACGCTGCAACGGCCGGATCTAACTGTCGAACAGCCCCCGCAGCCGCATTACGCGGATTCGCAAACTGTTGCTCGCCCGCAGCTGCACGCACCTCATTGAGCTCGTTAAACACACGCGTCGGCATCCACACCTCACCCTCAACTACAATCGAAACAGGTTTTTTGAGTGTCAGTGGAATTGATTGAATTGTTTTGATATTTTCTGTTACGTCTTCTCCAATTACACCATCGCCGCGCGTCGCAGCCGTCACCAACTTTCCATCTTCGTATGTCAAAACAATATGAATACCGTCGATTTTTAATTCGACGCAATACTCTGGATTATCTGTTGTGCCGAAATTTTCTGCAACCAATTTTCGAACGCGCCCATCGAACGCTTCGACATCCTCCTGATCAAACGCATCTTCAAACGACCACTGCGTAACGCTGTGGCGAATTTTTTGAAACGAGTCGAGCGCACGACCACCCACGCGCTGCGTTGGCGAATCGGGCGATTTTATCGATGGAAACTCAGACTCAAGATGACGAAGCTCATCCATGAGCGACGAATACACTGTGTCAGTAACACTCGGATCATTGGTAACGTGATATTTGTATCGCAAATCAGCAATAGCGACGCGTAGCTTTTCAGCTCGCATCAATGCGTCTGTTTCAGTCATAAAATTAGATTCAAGCTAACGCAGATATTACCTGCAAAACCGCATGTGCCGCAAGTGCGAAAAACAGATAGAGTCCATACGACGACGCACCCTTCCACATGCGCTTGCCCCAACCCCAATCAACGATGCCGCCGAAAATCGCAAAAATATAAGCAAACGCAAGAGTTATGAAAAATCCTGGCCAACCAACAATAATTCCAATCAGGATGCCGAGCAAAATGTCGTGCGCGTGAACCCAGCGCCATTTGCTCACAATCATCAAAATCGACATTACAAAGCCCGAAACAATTCCGGCAAACATGCTGAACGCGAACACTGACGCCTCGCTGAAAATCATGATGCGACCAATGAGCGCTGCAAGAGTTAACAAATAAATCGCAAACGGAACCTCATCATACACCAAATCCGAAATCGCAAGCACGAGCATTCCCGTCATCGCAAACAACGCAAGCGCAGCATTCAAAACCTCCATTGCATTTGTCGGCAAAACCGCGCCCCATCCAAAAAACCATATAAAACCAATCGACAAAACACCCACAACTTCCGCAAGAACTGGCGCAATTGGTAATTTTTCGTTGCACGACGAACAGGTGCCTCGACGAAGCACATAGCCAAAGACCGGCATGTAGGTCATCCACGCATCGAACGAAAAACATTTGATGCAATGTTTGCGCCACATCATGCCGCGCGACACATGAAACCAGTACGAAAAACGATCGGCAACAGCCCCGAGGTATGCGCCGACCCCAAGAACCAAAATGCTGATGAGTATAAGTTCCATATTATTGTTTTATTTGCAGACCACCCGGCGACACCTGAACGCGACCCTGAAGTCCATTCACCGCACCCTCGAGCGCTGCGTCAATTGTGTAGGTAGTGTTTGGGCTCACCGATGTGTAGGTATAACCCTCGAGCTGTGCTGGTTGTGGCTCTGGCGGAAGCGGAATCGGGTCAAGAAAAACTGTTGCATTTCCACACGCGCTACGCGTTTCAGCAAAACCCGTTGGCGTTCCCGAGCAAATTACTTTGTAGCCGTCGGATCCTAAAAGTTTTGGCGTTGGCGCTTGCGGATAGCGATTGTTATTGTGAAAATAATCTTCCATCGCGCGACGCGTGATGTCGAGGTCTGACAAACGTTTTGAATCACGCGAACGCTCGCGCGCTGTTCCAAGCAAAACAGAACCAACCAAAATCAGAAGCCCAACAAATCCAAGAACAATCAGCAGTTCAATCACCGTAAATCCATTTTTTTGTATGTTTTTTTTCATATGTTTATTGTCCACCAACGATGAGGCGCTGCGCGAGTCCAATCGCAACTGAAAAACGAGGGCCAATTCGGTCGAGCACCGGTTTGAGTCCTGGCGGCGCGATTACCCGAGCCCATGGGTCGCCTGCATATGTTTTAACCGAAAAATGTGTTTCGATTTTTTTCGCAAGCATCGGACACCGAGCTGCACCTCCGGTCAAAATAATTTTATCAGGTCGCGAAATTGCACCAATTGATGTTCGGCGCGCTGTCTCAAGCACGATTTCGATTTCTTTGATGATTGGTGTGTAAATTGGTTGGAGCATTGTTTCGATCTGAGGATCACCCATTTCATCGAGCTGTTCAAAAAGCTCAATTTTCATATCTTCAACTTCGGTCGCGCTTTTGCCCCACGCGCGTGCGAGCAGTTCATTCAATTTGTCGCCACCTGTTTCAATAACAACATCAACATGCGGAACGGTTCGTGATACATACGTAAAACTCGTGTATAGTTTTCCCATGTCGATAATTAACGTTGGCGCCGGATCGTTTCCGAGAAGCGAGCGAATTGTTGCGAACGTTTCTGTTTCAATCGCCTGCAGCTTGAAACCAGCTTTCGAAAAAATTTCTGAATATGTTTGGATCACTTTTTTTCGAGCAGCCGTTACAAAAATGCGATCGATTTTTTTATATTGTTCAGCTTCGCTCGGGAGCGGTTCAATTTTTCGTGTATCAAGCTGCGCCTCTGCAAGTGGAAATGGCAAAAGTTTTTCGATTTCGCGCGCGATTGCTCCAGAAAATTCTTTCGGTTCTGCGTGCGGAATTGTAATGATGGTTGAAAAAACATCACGCTGTGGGAGCGATGCAACCGCGACATTTGAGGATGTATTTGCACTTTTAGCAACCGCTTTAATCATCTGTGCGGTTGATTCAACGAGCGACTGTTTTTCCGCGTCTGACCGTGCATTTCGAAACGGAACAGGACTATCCGAAAAAGCGTAGGTGTATAAATATGGACGTTTTCCTTGGCCGCGGAGCTCAACTAATTTGATGCCGCCGGAGCCTATGTCGATACCTACGAATTGGGTTGGTTTAGATTCAAAAAATAACATAGTCGTGAACGCAGTATAACAGACTTTGAATTGTATAGGGAGTCGTGCTAAACTTGTGGACAAGTCGCACTCATCAATTTTTATGAAAATTCCGCTCCACCTCTTCAATACACTGAGTCGAACAAAAGAAAATTTTTTGCCACTCAAAAAAGTGGTTACTTTATATAATTGCGGGCCAACTGTTTATCATGATCAACACATCGGAAATTTTAGAACTGCGATGAGCGTCGATCTATTGAAGCGCACGCTTCTGCTGTTTGGTTATTCCGTAAAACACATCACTAACATCACCGACGTTGGCCACCTAACCAATGACGCGGAAGATACGGGCGAAGACAAAGTTCAGCTCGGTGCACGCCGCGAAGGATTGACTGCAAAGCAAGTTGCCCGAAAGTACGAGAAGCTATATAAGGAAGACGTTGCATCGCTCGGCGTCATTTCCCCCTCTAAATGGACACGCGCAACGGAACATATCGCAGCGCAAATTGACCTCATAAAAAAACTGGAACGTGGTGGGTACACCTATCGAACCGCTGACGGAATATATTTTGATTCAAGCAAGGATGAGAATTACGGAAAGCTTGCAGGATTAAAATCAGTCAAACTTCAAGCAGGTATTCGCGTTGATCTTGGTGAGAAAAAAAATCCATCTGATTTCGCCCTCTGGAAATTTGCGGCAAAAGGTGTTGATCGTCAAATGGAATGGAAATCACCGTGGGGCGTTGGATTCCCTGGTTGGCACATTGAATGTTCTGCAATGGCGATGAAATATTTAGGCGAAACAATTGATATTCATGCTGGTGGCATTGATTTAATTCCCGTTCATCACACGAACGAAATCGCGCAGGCCGAGTGTGCAACGCATAAACAGTTCGTGCGATTTTGGATGCACAGCGCGTTTGTAATTGAAGGCGAAGAAAAAATGTCGAAATCAAAAGGTAATGTAAAAACAATGACGTGGATTCGCGAAAACGGATTTTCTCCCCTCGACTATCGCTATCTCACCCTTCAAACACATTATCGAAAAGAACTTTCTGTCACGATCGACTCACTGACCGCTGCAAAAACAGCGTTCGCTCAGATTCGAAATTTTGTTATTGACGCACCACGCGGTGGAAAAATTATCGCCGACAAATATATTAAGTTCACGGAAAGCCTCAGCGACGACCTCAATGCACCTCGAGCACTCGCAACGCTGTGGGAAGTGCTTGGCGGCGGCGCATCTGATGCAGACAAACGTGCAACGATAATTAAATTCGATGACGCGCTCGGTCTCGGACTCGCAAAAGCAAAGCGTGCAAAAGTTGTGATTCCAACAACTGTTAAAAAATTAATGACGGCGCGCGAAAAAGCACGCAAAAATAAAGATTGGACAGCGTCGGATACGCTGCGCGATGAAATTCGCGCGCTCGGTTTTGAAATTAAAGACACACCGCAAGGTCAAACAATCGAACCTGTGTTATAATGAGTGCCATACGGACATCAACTATGGCAATTGAAATTAAAAAAAATTTCACCGCAGAACAATCACCGACCCCTGAAAAATCACTCGAACAGAGTGCTCTGAAATCATCTTCATCAGAGCGAATTCCTGCAGGCACTACTGCACCGCCAAGCAAAATCACACTTCCTGCGGCACGCCCTGCTCCGCAAATTGTTGATGCATTTCAAAAAGAAGTTGAGGCAGTTTTAACAGAAAATATTGGCGACATCTACAAACAATTGCCTGCGGACCGTAAGACACTTTTCAAACAAAAAGGAGAATCGGTCGCCGAGCAAATTACCGCGATGATCAAGGGTGGGATGCTCCAAATCAAAAAAATATTGAAACTCATTCGCGAATGGCTGCTCATCATACCAGGAGTCAACAAATATTTTCTCGAACAAGAAGCGAAAATTAAAACAGATAAAATTCAACAGCTCTACGAGCGTGAACATGCGGTAGCCCTATGATTTTCCAAGCAATGATCTTTGACACTTCAACAGGCATCGGACTCAATTCTGAGCAACTCGTCAGTAGTGCGACAACCATGGGCATGTCTGCCCTGCTTCCCTTTTCGCTTATAACAGGATCAATCGCGATTCTTTTTTTTCTTCGCATTTTTCTCAAGCACCGCTTTGAACATCTCGCGAGTTTCGATCAGGTCGTTCTCCAAATTCTTGTTCCAAAAGAACGCAAGGATGACAAAACAGGAAGTGCGTCTGAAACTCAGTCGATTCAAAAAATCCGCGAGGACATTGGCGTAATGGAAACATTGTTCGCAAATATCGGCGGTCTCCACGCGCAGCGCGGACTCAAAGCATGGCTCTTTGGTCGCGACGATCATTTTAGTTTTGAAATGGTGAATCATGGCGGGCTCATTTATTTTTATGTTGCCGTTCCGCGCGTGATGCAGCATTTCATCGAAGAGCAAATTCACTCACAGTTTCCAGCAGCTGTAATTGAGGAATCAAAAGACTACAATATTTTTACACCAACCGGAAATATTCTCGCGGGTTATCTTTCATTCAAACGAAAAAACGCATTTCCGATTAAAACCTACAAGAAATCAGATTCAGATCCGCTCAATGCAATTGCAAACTCGCTCGCAAAAGTTCAAGCTCCTGACGGCGCAGCAATTCAGATTGTTGTTCGCTCGGCAAAAAAGGCATGGCGCAAAGAAGGTATCTGGCTTGCACGCGATATCCAACAGGGTGGAAAATTTGAAAAACTTGCAACAAAAGGTGCGATTTCAACATTCATTCACCACCATCTCGCAACAAAACACAAACCAAAAGATCCATCATATCAATACCACCTTTCACCAATGGAAACTGAGGTGGTAAAAGGTCTTGAAGAAAAAGCAAGTCGTGCAGGACTCGATGTGAACATCCGAATCATTGTGTGCTCAACAGAAAAAATGCGTGCACGCCAAATGTTTGATCAGATCGCGGGTGCGTTTGCTCAGTTCAATTCGTATCACTACGGAAATAGCTTTTCTGTTCTTGTTCCGTCAGGCCAAAATCGCATCATTCGTGACTTCATTTATCGCGTGCTCCACGAACGCCGCGGCATGGTGATGAACACCGAAGAACTCGCATCGCTCTACCACATTCCCCTTCCAACCAACGAAACGCCAAACATCAAATGGCTCACCGCGCGCAAAGCTGCGCCACCTAACAACGTTCCAAAAGAAGGAATTGTTCTTGGTTTCAATGACTATCGTGGCATTCGAACAGACATTCGCATCGCACGCGACGATCGCGCTCGCCACATGTACATCATCGGAAAATCTGGTACCGGTAAATCGGTGTATCAGGAAAATTTGGCGGCGCAAGACATTGCAAATGGCGACGGTGTTTGTGTCATCGATCCACACGGTGATCTCGTTGATATGGTTTTGTCGCACGTCCCTGCGTCGCGCGCCGACGACGTGATTTTGTTTGATCCAACCGACATTCAGCGCCCACAAGGTCTCAACCTCATGGAATTTGATCCAAACTATCCTGAGCAAAAGACATTCGTGATCAATGAAACGATGAAGATCTTCGACAAGTTGTACGACCTCAAAGCAACGGGTGGTCCTATGTTTGAGCAGTACATGCGTAACGCGATGTTGCTCCTTATGGAAGACACGGAATCGGGTTCAACACTCATGGAAGTTCCAAAGCTTCTCGCTGACGAAGATTATCGCCGCTTCAAACTTTCGAAATGTAAGAATCCAACGGTTTACGACTTCTGGACAAAAGAAGCGCAAAAAGCTGGTGGCGAAGCATCGCTTCAGAACATGGTTCCGTATATCACCTCAAAGCTTAACCAATTCGTGTCGAACGATTACATGCGTCCGATCATTGGTCAGCAAAACAGTGCCTTCAATTTCCGCCACGTGATGGATCAGAAAAAAATTCTCCTCGTGAAGTTGTCGAAAGGTAAAATCGGCGACATGAATGCGTACCTCCTTGGTATGATCATCGTGGGTAAGATTTTGATGGCTGCCCTTTCGCGAACCGATGCCGCAGAAGACAAACGCCCTGATTTCTACTTGTACATCGATGAATTTCAGAACTTTATCACCGATTCGATTGCAACGATTTTGTCTGAAGCTCGAAAGTATCGCCTCAATCTCATCATCGCTCATCAATATGTTGGTCAGCTCGTGCAAAACAATGATACTCGAATTCGCGATGCGATTTTCGGTAACGTTGGTACAATGGTTGCGTTTCGTATCGGTGCCGAGGATGGTGAATTCTTGCAAAAGGAATTTGCGCCAATATTCTCGTCATACGATTTGATCAACATCGAAAACCGAACCGCCTACATCAAACTCCTCATCAACGGTACGAATGCAAAACCGTTCAACATGGGTATCAACAAATTCACGGAGCGTAATTTCGAACTTGCCGAAGCAATTCGCCAGCTCGCCCGCCTCAAACAAGGACGCGATCGTGGACTTATTGAGGAGGAGATTCGATCGCGCGCATTCAATGTAAACTACTAAAATAACTACCCCTCAAGAGACGTCTCGATTTTGGCCGGCGCCAAAATCATCGACTTCCTCGGCGTTGCTCGTTTTGCTTTGCAAAACTCCGGCCCGCAACGCCTGCGCAGTCTCTTTCGGGGTAGTTATTTTTGTACCTGTTGTAATTAAATCCATTACTGGTAAAATACTACCACTATGGGTGAAACTTTATATCGAAAATACCGACCACAACGATTTGCTGACATTCACGGACAATCCAGCATCACCACTACCCTCACCAACCAAATTTCATCGGGCCGAACGGCTCATGCGTATGTGTTCGCGGGTACGCGCGGAACCGGAAAAACAACGAGCGCGCGCGTTTTTGCAAAAGCGATGAACTGTCATTCGCGCGTGGCAGGCACTTTCGAGCCGTGCGAGATTTGTCCGAGTTGTACCGATATTTCAGCCGGCCGCAGCGTTGATGTTATCGAACTCGATGCTGCAACGCACACCGGTGTCGAAACTGTTCGCGAAGAAATCATCGAAAATGCACGTTTCCTGCCAACGCGCGACAAATTCAAGATCTTCATCATCGATGAAGTCCACATGTTATCGACCTCGTCGTTTAACGCGCTTTTGAAATCGCTCGAAGAGCCGCCCGCACACGTCATGTACATTTTAGCGACAACAGAACTTCACAAAATTCCTGCAACTGTTGCGTCGCGCTGCCAACGATTTATTTTTCACCCCCTCCCGCTCGCTGTGATGGAAACAAAACTTCGCTCGATCGCTGCTGCAGAAAACATGAACGTTGATGATTCAGTTATTCGTCGAATTTTAGCAACCTCGGGTGGCGCAATGCGTGACGCAGAATCACTCCTTGGCCAACTCCTCGCACTCGGCGCAGCACACATCACCGATGCCGAAGCAGATATTGTTTTGCCTCCAACACTTTTCACCGAAACAATGTCCGTCATCGATCTACTATCCAAAAACAGTGGCGCCGAAACATTCGTGCTTATCGAAACGCTATTCGAGCGCGGCATCGACATGGTTTGGCTCCACGACGCACTCATCCGCCGAGCACACGAGCTCCTTGTTGCAGGAACTGCCGGCACCGTTCCACTCTATCTCGGCATTTACTCGGACACCGAAGCCGCAGCACTCGTTTCAAAGGGTCGCTCAATTGATGCAAGCTGGCTCGCGCGCTTTCTCGAAGCGCTCATCGAAAAAAAGCCGCTCTACAAAACAATCGCATCACCATTTATTCCACTCCATCTTGTTATTGGATCAATGTGCGCCGAACGCGTTGCAGCACCTCCAAAACCTGTTCAAGCTGCGCCTGTTGCACCAAAACCAGCGCCAGCAGCCCCGATTCCAGCCCCGGCCCCTGCACCAGCTCCTGTTGTCGCCCCAACTCCTGCACCTGTGACTATCGCTCCAAAACCGCAGCCCGCTGCTCCTCCACCGATGTCGTCCGATTCTGATTTTGACATGCCGATGATTTCGCTGCGCGAAGAAGGCGACGTTTCGGAAATTCCAATGCCTGAAATTGAACACGTGCCCGAGCCTGCCCACCCTCTAGAGCCCGAACTCACCGGCGGCATGACCCGAGACGAGTTAACGCGCCACTGGACAACAACAATAAGCTTCATCACCAACGAACACCCATCACTGGGCATTGTGTTTGGTGCAACCAGTATCTACGAAATCAAAGACAATCTTATCGCGCTCGCCGTCAAATTCCCAATGTACCGCGAAAAACTGATGGATATTAAAGTTAAAACGCGCATCGAAAACAAAATGTCCGAGCTTTGTGGTCGCACCATGCTTTACTCGGTGACCCACATTTCAGAGCAAGAATCCCTCGGCGCCGAGGTCACTGATATTCTCGACACATTCGGCGGACGCGTCGTCGGTTAGGGCTACTCGTCCACACCTTGCAAACAAGATTAAGCTCTGCTATAATCTTGCAGCGATCCGAGATCGTCTAATGGTAGGACACCTCCCTCTGGAGGAGGCTATCTTGGTTCGAATCCAGGTCTCGGAGCCAAAGTAAAACACTCACCCTTGTGGTGAGTGTTTTACTTTGTTTAGGAAACCTGGATTCGAAGGGTACCGAGAAATGCACGGGGTGCATTTCGAATACCCCGGATCGAATCCAGATCTCGGAGCGAGCAAGAATCTAGGCCTTCTCTATTTATCCATCTCCCGATACACCACCTCCCAACCCAACCCCTTCTTCACCCCCGCAACCGCAGGCAATAAATGATTGAGCACCTGCTCTGCCGTCATACGAAATTTATTCCCTTTTGCGGAAATCTTGACCCAACCTTTTTCATCACGATAATATTTTTCGGTAAAATTTTTAGTTCCCATTGAAATAATATACCTATCGTTTGTTAGTTTCATATTCAACCAGTATACGATATTTCACAACAAAACTCACAACACTCCAGAATTGACCTTATCCCCAAACAATGCTATATTTACCACATATCTTCCTCTCTTTTATGACCCGAAAAATCTGGATTTCAATCGTAGCAACCATTGCCGTTCTTGGCGGATCAATTCTCTATTTTAATAGCGGAACTTCTGATGCAGGAACAAAACAAACAGTTACCGTTGCACGTGCAACTGTTGTTCAAGACGTCGCAGTGACCGGCAAAACTAAATCAATGTCACGCGTTGACCTTGCCTTCGAGCGCTCAGGCCGTGTTGCTCAGGTTCCAGCCCGCACAGGCGCCGTTGTTAAGGCAGGACAACTCCTTGTCCAGCTTGAAACCGGTGAACTCGCAGCACAGTATAACCAAGCAAACAGCTCGTTCGCCGCAGCCCAAGCGCAGCGTTCACAATATGTTGCAGCGCTTGCAATTCAGCAAGCAAAGCTTGATGAAATTTTAGCAGGTACACGCCCAGAAGAAATCACTCTCGCGCAAAATGATGTTCAAAATGCGGCGCAGACACTTGCAAACTACTACGCAGATTCAACGAATGCTATTGCTGATGTCCACCAAAAAGCAGATGACTCGGTGCGCACAAAAACCCTTGGCATGTTTTCTGGCAGCCCAGGCCAGCTTTATACCGCAACGTACGCAACCTGTGAGGAATCAGCAAAAAATCTCGCTGAAAAACTTCGTGGCAGTTCAGACTACGCACTCACCGATCTTAAGCGAAACAATGAAAAAATCGCGCTAACTGTTAGCGACGTTGAAATTGACGCGCTTCTTGAAAATAGTGCGGTTCAACTCGCGATCGTGAAGCAGTTTCTCGACGCAACGCGCACATCGATTTCAAATCAATGTGTTCAAAATGACACGACAATCGCAGGCTTTCGCACAAATGTAAACCTCGCAATTGCAAGTGTTGTGACAGCGCAAGGCTCAATTCAAACACTCCAACAAAACATCAAATCACAGAAGTTGACCGTCAACAAACTTCAAAACACGCTTTCTCTCAAAAAAGCTGGTGCTGTTCCACAACAAGTTGATGCTCAGCGCGCTGCTGTTGCGCAAGCAGCTGCAAACATCAAAACTCAGGAATCACAAATCTCGTCTGCAGCAGCAACCGTTCAGCTCTATGGCGCACAACTCGCAAAGTTCTCTCTCCGCTCACCTATGGACGGTACAGTGACTTTCCTCGACATTCAGCGTGGCGAAATCGCATCACCAAACACGGTTGTTGCAACGGTCATCGCACCTAACGCACTTGAAATTGAAGCGCAGATTCCAGAAGTCGATGTCAGCAAACTCACTGTTGGCAACGAAGTATCAATCACCTTTGATGCAATCGGCGGCACTGTATTCAAAGGAACGGTTTCGTTTATCGATCCTGCAGAAACAGTCATCGATGGCGTTGTGAACTACAAAATCAAAATCTCACTCCAAACCGAAGACGCTCGCGTAAAAAGTGGACTCACCGCAAATGTAATCATCAATGCGCAGAAAAAGGAAAATGTGTTAGCACTCCCCGAGTTTGCGCTTACAGAAGAAGATGATGGTGTCTATGTTCAAAAGCTTGTAAATGGCGAAGTGCAGAAAACAAAAGTTACCATGGGAATGCGCGGTTCAAATGGAATTGTAGAAATTATTGATGGCCTATCAGAAGGCGACCTTGTTGAAAGTCTTGGACTCAAATAACATGATTACCGTCACAAACCTCACCAAAACGTACATCGATAACGACATCACAACAAACGCGCTCAAAGGCGTTTCGCTTACGATTAAAACAGGAGAGTTTGTCGCGATCATGGGCCCATCTGGCTCTGGAAAATCAACACTGCTTCAAATGCTGAGCTTTCTTGATCGTCCATCAAGCGGTTCAATTGCGTTTGAAAACAAACAAATGGAAGAGCTTTCCGACGCAGACCTCGCAACGTTTCGCAACGAGACAATCGGTTTTGTGTTTCAATCGTTCAACCTCTTACCACGAATTTCTGTGTATCGGAACGTTGAGTTGCCGCTCATTTACAGCGTCACACTTCCTGAGAACAAACGAAAAGAACTCATCGAAACAGCGGTTGCAAATGTTGGACTCACCGACAAGCTCGAAATTCCAGCAGGCAAACTCTCGGGTGGCCAAAAACAGCGTGTCGCAATCGCTCGCGCGCTCGTTACCAACCCGTCGGTCATCTTTGCGGATGAGCCAACGGGAAATTTGGATTCAGTCTCCGGAAAACAAGTAATGGAGATTCTAAAAAAACTCCACAACGAAGGCAAGACAGTCATTTTGGTTACGCACGATCTTGAAACTGCTCACTACGCAAAGCGCCTCATCCATATTAAAGATGGCCAAATTGCATCTGATACAGCCCTATGAAACTAAATGACGCGTTTCGAACCGCATACGAAGGAATCAGTAGTGCAAAAGTCCGCACCATTTTAACCATGCTCGGCATTGTCATTGGAATTACCTCTGTTATGATTTTGATGTCGCTTGGTGCGTCAGCAAAAGCACTCATCGTTGACCAGGTGCAAGGTGTCGGATCAAACCTTATTTTCGTTGTTCCAGGCGCGTCTAAGGGTTCAAAACTCGCCGCACCTCAATCATCGCAAGGTATCATCATCAAAACCCTCCTCCCTGCTGATGTGAATGCGCTACGCCAAGAACCATCCATTAAGCGCCTTGCACCTGACGTTCGCGGAGGTGCACGCGTTGTTTTTGAAAACAAAGACACAACCATTACCTATCAAGGAAGCACGCCGGAGTTTTTCGGCATTCGAAATTTAACCACAGCCAGTGGCGCAACGTTTACTTCAGAAGATGTCACTGGAGGTAGTCGCGTCGCGGTAATCGGCTCACAACT
>CALQYY010000010.1 GCA_943349075.1 Candidatus Magasanikiibacteriota bacterium | reverse complement strand
GCGATAATTTTCGGCGTATGTTTTGGCTTGTGTTTTGCAATCAACGTTCGAAGTTGTTGAATATCGCGCGGATCGCGCACAAACGAAAGTGCAACCCAATCAACGCCATGTTCCAAACCAAATTCCAAATCACGCTTATCTTTTTCCGTGATCGCCGGAATGCGCAAACTTGCACTCGGCACATTCATTCCTTTGTGCGACGTAAGAAGTCCTCCGACAACAACACGCGCGCTAATTTCCGTCGACGTCGTATTCAAAACAACGACTTCGAGCAGTCCATCGTCAAGCAAAATTGTATCCCCTCGCCCAACATCGCGCGTGAGACCTGTATATCCAAATGGAATCGCGCCTTTAACTTTTGGATTATTACTAAAAACAATTTTCTCACCTTCTTCTAAAACCAAACCTTCAGGAGGTAATTCTCCAACACGCACCTTTGGCCCCGACAAATCCTGCATGATCGTCACCGTGCGTTTTGCGCGGCGCGCTGCAAGTCGAATTGCGGCAATAAATTTTGCATGTTCCTCGTAAGAACCGTGCGAAAAATTCAGGCGAGCAACATTCATGCCACCGCTAATCATTTTCAAAAGTTTTTGTGCGCTGCATGAAGCAGGACCAATTGTTGCGACAATTCGTGTGCGTTTCATAAAAAGAACCGATATTATTCGTACACGGACATTGTATCAATTTTTTTGATTTTTATCGAACAGTCGGAATGCGTTTCATTACATCCTGCGAAAACTGTAGCAGGTCTGCCGCAAACGGCATATATTTTTTTATAACAGGCGGAATAAAAATCACCGCGAGTACGATCGGCACAACAATAATGAGCGTTCGAACAACACTCAAAATCGTTCCCCAGAGCATATAGCGCTCAACTTTTTCCATGCGCTTATTCATTTCCTCGAGCTTGTGATCCAAAGAGCTATCTGGCATATGAAAATATTATTTTTTCTTCTTTTTTTCCAAACTTTGAATCTCGCGCGCGAATCCGCTGATGTCCGTAAACGACCGGTAAATCGACGCAAAACGAATGTACCCAACTTTATCAAACGTGCGAAGCTGATGCATTACCACCTCGCCAATTTCATCGCTCTTGATTTCGCGCTTGCGACGTTTTTGAATATCGCGCTCGATCTGTGAAACGAGTGTGCGGAAACTTTCGTTCGTGTACGGGCGCTTTCGCAGCGAAAGTCGAATTCCCTGCTCCATTTTCTCGCGATCGTATGCCTCGCGATGTCCGTCGCGTTTTACAACCGTGATATCGAGCAGCTCCATCTCCTCGATCGTTGAAAAACGCTCATCACACATCTCGCACTCGCGGCGACGACGTACACTAAAACCATCCTGCGCAACGCGAGAATCAATAACTTTCGTTTCTTTTTTGCATGCCGGACACAGCATACTTAGTTTCCGCCAACGTTCATCTTCTTGCGGATAAATGCTGGAATATCAACTTCATCTTCATCGAGCGAATCTACATCATCATCAGAGGCGCGTTGCTGCTGCATTGGCTGCGGCGACGATAATGATTTCTTCTGGAATGAAGTATTCACCTCTTCTTCGCGCATTACCGGGCGAATTGGTTGAGGCACAATGCGAACTGGCTGCGATTCCTGCTGCATCTGCTGGCGAACAGGCTGCTGCGGTTCTTGCTGTCTAAAAATTGGACGAGCAACCGGGCGGAACGCTGGCTGATCCTCACGAGGAGGTGGCTCAGAGCGAACGCGACGATCTTCAAAACCAGTAGCAACAACCGTAATTTTAACATCTTCGCCAAGCGAGTTGTCGTGTGAAAGTCCCCAAATAATTGCTGCGTTTTCGTCTGCCGAACCGGTAACAACCTTCGCAGCTTCCTGAACTTCCTGCATGCTGAGATTGTCAGGACCTGCAACCAAGAACAAGATTCCACGAGCACCGTCGATCGAAATTTCAAGAAGCGGCGATGAAATTGCAGCTTTTGCAGCGTCAATCGCGCGGTTCTCACCTGTTGCGCGACCGATACCCATGAGGGCCGATCCCTGATTCGACATGATGCGCTTAACATCCGCAAAATCAACGTTGATCTGGCCATGGGTCATGATAAGTTCTGAAATTCCCTGAACCGCCTGCCGAAGCACGTCGTCGATAACACGAAACGCTTCTTGCAGCGTTGTTTTCTTATCAACCATTTGCATCACGCGATCGTTTGGTACGGTAATGATCGTGTCGACACGCTGGGCTAACTCTTCGTGTGCGCGTTCTGCGATAGATTTGCGCTGAGTTCCCTCAAACGTGAATGGCTTGGTCACCACGGCAACCACAAGAGCTCCAACTTCGCGTGCGATGTCCGCAACAACGGCGCTTGCACCCGAGCCAGTTCCTCCACCCATTCCAGCTGTAATAAAAACCATATTCGCACCCTTCACGAGGTCACGAATTTCATTTTGTGATTCTTCAGCAGCGCGACGACCCGTTTCTGGATCCATTCCAGCACCAAGTCCACGCGTAACTGTTTTTCCAATATTTATTTTATGCGTTGCAAGCGAATGATGCAGCGCCTGAATGTCGGTATTAAGTGCAATAAATTCAACTCCACGGATTTTTGATTCGATCATTCGATTGACTGCTGAGCTGCCACCTCCGCCAACACCAACAACAACAATTTTCGCGAACGTCTCAAGAGCAGGTTTCACTTCGGGCATACATTTGAATACTATTTGTGTTCAATGCTCTGATATGAATAAGCAGAGCCTGAAGCTCTAGCTACAGAATACAGGAAAAGCCGTGATAAACGCAAGGTCTTATCCCCAGAATTATAGCATTTGACACAAGTCAATACCTGTACTATATTTCATTCACTATAGCATGGTTTCATGCAACCGAGGCCTGAGCAGTTTAGGCCGTAAAAAGTTAAACCCCTTAATTGGGGTTTTTCATATTTAGAGCAATTGTTTGATCCTATCTCGAATAATGTCTACATCTTCTTCAGCTAGTCGAAAAATCATTCTCTGCAATCTTCCAATATCAGAACGAAGCAATTGCGACAATATAGCAGTTTCTCGCACTCCTTTATAATAAAAAGTGTGATAGTACCTACCTTCTTTAGGTTTTGAGGTCAGTGGTATAGCCCAAAACATCTCGTCATTAAACTTTTTAATAATCAAAATAGGTCGCTCAAAATATTTATTCTTACCATCCAGCTCACGACCAATATTTATTCCGATCGAACAATACCACACCTCACCAACACGAAAATTTTTCTGTTTTCTAAAATTCTGTAAATCCTTTTTGTACAAATTCCACGCATCAAAATCTTTTTCCAGCATATATAATACTGGGTTCCTAAAATTGAAAAGGATGTCAAGGTGTGAATAAAAAATTAACCCCGATCACATCTTGATCGAAGGCTGTGGGCGCGGAGGAACAAGGTCGATTTGGGCGGTGCCAAATCGACCGGTCTCGCGAATAGAGATGCTACGGAAGCAGTGTTCTGATGCCGTCCCGAATCGATTTAAAAACAGACTTCGAATCCTTAATCGATGAACCAACTTTTTCAAAAATAGATCCGCCCATGCGACCGCGTGTTGCAACCGGCGCATCAGAATCAGCTCCCCACGCAACCAAACCGATTGCGCTCGTAAATGACAAATCATTCACCTTCTCAGACATGCTCGTAATATCGATTGGGTATCCAAGCGCTGCCGGCAAGCGAAGTTCTTTTTTCGCGAGCTCAACAAGTCCATCCAAACGCGCGCCACCGCCGGTGAACAAAACACCCGCAGGCAACAAGCCCGATCGCTCAATTGCGCGAAGCTCCTTATCAATTTTTCTAAAAATTTCTTCAACACGCGCTTCGATAATTTCCGCAACGTATTTTCGATCAACAACTTCCTGCTCAACAGCACCAAGTTCTGCCAAGAAAATTTCTTCTTTGCGGCCAACTGATTTTGGAAGCGCTGTTCCAAATTCAACTTTCACGCGCTCCGCAACATCAATCGATGTTCGAAGACCAATCGCAATATCAGATGTGATATGTTCCGAACCAATTGGCAAAATCGCCGTATGCAAAACATCTCCTTCTTCAAAAATCGCAATACTCGTTGTTGACGCACCGATATTTACAACCGCGACACCCAACTCTTTTTGACGCTCAGTCGTCACAATATCTGCGCTCGCCAAAATCGTCAAAACCATTGAATCAACATTGAGCCCCGCGCGATACACAACGCGGCTAATGTTTTTCATCTGCGACGAAACACCCTGGATAATCTGAGCATCAACCTCAAGGCGAACACCGGTCATGCCAGTTGGGTCCTTAATCCCCGACTGCCCATCAACGGTAAATGTTTTTGGAATCACGTGCAAAATTTCGTAGTTAACTGGTGTTGCAACAGTTCGCGCCGCTTCAATTGCGCGTGCAACATCGTCTTCGGTAATTTCGCCATCCGGTTTTGCAACTGCAACAACACCCTTGCTCTGCTGCGACAAAATGTGGCTGCCCGAAATTCCAACAACCGCGTGCGTAATCTGCGCGCCCGCAAGGCGCTCAACGCGCTCGAGACATGCAGAAACTGAAGAAACAGCATCGTCGATGCTGGTGATAATTCCCTTGTGAATTCCCTCCGCTGGAACTTCCGCGCAACCTAAAATTTGAAGCAATTGTGTATTGCCCTGCGTCACGATTTGACCGACAGCAATGCGCACGGCTGAAGAGCCGACATCAATACCCGTAATAAGCGTTGCGCGTGACGAAAATTTCATGTGGTTATTGTATCACAATTGCATGATGTGTGGAAAAAAAATAATTCCACCAACAATTGCTGCCGTAATGCTCATAATTAGCACTGCTCCCGCCATCATATCTTTGATCGCGCCGACATAACTGTGCATGCGTGGCTTCACCATATCCACAAATCGCTCGACAACGGTATTCATGATTTCGAGAATCAAAACAAGCGCCATCAAAATCGAAATGATGATGTATTCCCATGATTTGAGCTGAAACAAAAACATCAAAACCGTAACCGCAATTGCTCCGATAACCTGCACTTGAAAACTCCGCTCTTCGTGCCACACGGTCAAAATTCCGCGCATCGCAAAAACAAAACTTCTCAAAAAACTACTCATCGGTTTCATAGAAATTTCGCTAAATATTTTTCCTGGAGTGGTAACATTTTTTTCGCGTCCGACGGTTTGATGTGATCGTAATTAAGCAAATGCAATGTTCCGTGAATCGTCATGCGAACAAGTTCTTCTTCGTATGACACCTCATATTCTTTTGCCTGCGCGCGCAAGTACGAACTGCACAAAATAATTTCTCCCAAAAATTTTGGATCGCCGAATTTATCACGAACATCTAAATGTCGAAACGATAAAACATCCGTCGGCTTATCTTTTCCGCGATATTTCAAATTCAGCTCGTGCATTTTTTTCGGTCCAACAAAAACAATATCAACAGTAAGTTTTGGCTCGCCTTCGCATTTCAAAACAAAAGCCGCCGCCTTATAAAGTTTTTTGAGACTCTGTTCGCGCGTCATGGTTTTGTTGTTGTTGCCGTTGTCGATGTTGCATTCATGTTGGTAATGAACACAACTTCATCTGGCAATAAATCATTTTTGGTCGATGTGGTCGCACTCGTTGATGTTGTGAATTTGTTTTCAACAAGTGGCGCAACAGTCTGAATAGACTGGGCTGTTGATTTTGGTAAAAGTTCAATCGGTGTTGTCACACTCGACGTCTTGAATGATTGAACCATCATCTTAAACGTGAGTCGGTAATTAATTTCCTCACGTGTTCCACCATTGTATGTGAGCAGATATACATGCGCTCCGTCAGTAATAATTGCAACCATTCCATCCAAACTCATGACTCCCGATATTTTGAATTTGTTCACAAACGGAACATACGTTGCAAGCTGCTCACTCGGAAATGTTTTTGCAAACCATTCTGCAAACGGAACGTCCGTTGGAAATGGCAATACACGAACGCTCACAAACTCTTGCGTAATTGATGTAAACAAAACTTCTTTTTTTGCTTCATCAACAGCTTGCGCAATCCATGTTTTTGGATAGTACATCGAATATTGATATTCGGGATTGATGTATGTGCTCACAAGCTGCGCTTCAACCAAGCGTTCTGGTGTGATTCCTGCTGGATTATACAAATTTGCAATCTCAACCGCGTCTGCAAATGTATCCGTATCAGAATCTGTTGCAGCACCGTTTGTTCCCCAAAGCTCTTCTTCGATATCGGTTAACCCGTCTGCGTCTTCGTCGATTGAGTTTCGAAAATCATGATTTGGAATGAGAACTTCAGCGGGAGGTTTTACAACTTCTGGAACAACCGCAACTTCCGGCGTTGTTGTTGCAACTACTTCAACAACTGGCGGCTCAGGAATGACTTCAATAACTGGCGGTGGTGGCACAATTACTGCCATTGGCTGCGGCGCAGTGCGCAGTGCAAACCACCACACAGAAACGCCTGCAACAAGCAAAACAACTACACCAACCCCAACAAACAAAATTTTTTTTGACTTTTTTGGAGGTTGAGCCGAAGGCTTCATCGAGGTTGCTGCTGGACGTGGAATAACTCCAGCCGGTGCCTGCACTGAAGCTACGCGCTGCTGCACAGGCGCTGCGGGCGTCACCGGAATTTCAACAGGCGCTGGATTTTTTCCACCATAAAATTCCATCGGAATTGAGTGGACAATTATTCCTGAACCTACTGCATCTGGTTGTACAAGAGCTTCGTCTGACATACGACCCACCGATTATTTTTATTGAGCCTTTCCTGCACCTTTTGGATTGAACCCATTTAACACTTCTTGACCATCTGTAAATCCATCACCATCTGTATCTTTGTTTTGTGGGTCTGTTCCCCAAATATTAATTTCTGCACCATCATTCAAACCGTCAGTATCAGTATCAGGATTTGCTGCATCTGTACCCAATTTTTTCTCCTGCTCATCAGTCAAACCATCTTTGTCAGAATCTTTTTGTGCATCCAAAACTGGAAGCGGAACATCTGCTGGTTTTTCAATCACCGGCTCTGGTTCTTTTGCAGGACCCGTTGCGTCAACATTCACAATGTTCTCGTCTGGAACTGGAACAGGCGCAGAAGGTACAACTGGTTCTGGCACTGTAGGAGCTGGCGCAGCAGTAGGCGGTGTTACAACAGTCGATGTATTAGCTGCACCAGGTTTTCGAATCACGAAATACCATACACCAAAACCAATCATCGCAAGAACAATCAAAACAACCGAAGCGATCAAAATTCTTTTTATTGCCGTTGGCTCATGCAAATCAGCTGGCTGCTCGAAGCTATGTGACGGTGTCTCCTGCACACGCTGCAACTTTCCTGAATCAAGCGCACTTGGCCCATGAATAGACGTCTCAGGCGACGAATCCGCCATCGAAGGTCCATCAATTCCCGACCCATCAAAAATATCAGGAACCTCATCTTCGTGTGCCGCCTGAAGCACTGCTGCTGGTGGCATTTCTGAACTTTGTTGTGGAGCTTCGTCGTCAAACATATTTTTGGCTTAGAGTTGTGGCTTTTTATTGCTTACTTTTTGCATCCCTTCTTTTCTGTTCCCGATCTAAATACTGATTTATAAATGCTTCGCCATCGAGCTTAGCATCCGATAGGCTGTGAGGATTTTTTGGGTCCGATTTTATCTGAACCTCCTCATAGTCACTAAGCCCATCGGCATCCGTATCTTCTTTTGTGGGATCAGTTCCTAAAGCACGTTCTTCTTCGTCACTCAATAAATCTCTATCAGTATCAATCGGTACAACCACAACATCTTTACTCTTAACAGTGTACCAAATAATTCCACCGGTGACGAGCAAAATTATTGCAGCAACAAAAATTCCAATAAATAATTTTTTATGCGACTCGGTGGTGGAAGAATCTGAAGATTGCTTTTCAAAATTATCCATAAGAACTTAGAAAGTATTATCCATTGGAATTGTAACTTTTTGAAGTGCTGTGTTCGATGTAGCGGCATCATTATATGCCTTAAGATTTCCTGGCTTAATTGGACCTTCGCCAATGAACGTAAATACATTCCATCGCTGATTTTGTACTCCACGTTTTGCCAAAAGCGTTTCAAGCTCTCCAACAAATACAGGATCCCACGCATTATTGACAAACTTATACACCGTCACCTTTGCAGGGTCATAAGCGTCTAGATCGCTTACCTTGAATTCATAAACTGCATCATAAAATTTACCACTCTGTTTTCGAATTGTAAAAATGTGACGCATCGATGTTTCAACAATAACACTTGCCCCATTATACGGCTTATATTTGTATGCACGATCATATCCAACATATGGAGCATTGATTGTACAACCAGAGTTTCTTATTCTTGCTTCATTATTTATAAAACTTTCCAAAATACCGGCTGGGGTTTTTTCGCAATTTGCTGACATTCCACTAGACAATGATACGATGTACCCATTTTTTTCTGGTAAAACACTCGGAGAATTAGCTTTATTTGATATTTTTATCGACGGTTTTACTGTCGACGGCGCTTCTAATACTATACGGTAATCACCGGCATTTCCGACTGGTTTTAGATTAACAATATCCTCACTATTAAACGCACTTTGACTTGTATAATTTTTTGTTGCCATCATGTACTCGAAAGCACCGCCGAGATATGGAAAGTCTTCCTGTTCAGGAACAGTCATCATGCCTTGATCATCAGGGCTTCCAAAAAACTGGAGTGTGTAATAGTGAGAAGCTGTTGTACACGAAAGATTCGGATCAAGCGAAATCTGATATTTTTTCTCAAGAGTATTCATGTCACCAATAATATCATGGAAATAGTTGTCAGGATTCACAAAATTCTTTATGAACTCGGTTGAAAAATTACTCTTTACAGACCGAACCATCCCTGCTTTAACCCCAACTACACCAGGAATCCACCCTAATGTTTCGTCAGTCAATTTAACTTTTGCCACGACTGCTGTAGGTGTTTTATCTTTTGCAATTTTACTCGAATTAATCGCGCAACTCTGACAACTTCCAACACCTTTTTTGATCGTACATGACTGCGCGCACTCCAAGGTGTGATAATCAAACGATTCTGGGTTACAAGCAACGTCAAATGATACCTTTACATCACACTCTTCAGGACCATCAATGGCGCCATCCCCACAGAACCCTCCACTTACATACCCCTTCTTACAGCTTGCAGTACAGTACTGACACGAATTGTTTTGTCCGTATCCAGGCACACACTTGATGTTATTTTGACCACCTACCTTACAACTACTGGTTGTTGGGTCTTTGCCGGCTGCACATTCAAGACCTAAGTCACACTCCTCACCACTCGACGAATCAAGTGTGCCATCGCCACAACCCTTCATCGCAGCTGCTACGGACCCTGTGTTAGGTGTACATGCAGGTACAATTTTTTCAGGAGTAGAATTAGCCGCAAGACTTGCCCACTTACACTCTTTACAAACATATGTACACTGATTTCCATATGTGTCTCCATCACACTGTTCTCCGTCTGCCGCATTCACAACACCGTCGCCACAATACGACCCAAGTGCCTTGCAATTCCAATTACATGAATTTACCTGATCTTTTGAGTATTTTGTTCCGATAACCGGTGTTATGCACTTACTCTTATCAGGACAATTTGAATCATTAAAACATGAGATCGCGTTATGATCTGAACATGAACCAATTTTAGCAGATGAAGCACAATTATCGATTAATTGTTTATGCAAAAATTTATCGTAAATGTTTGTCTTTTGACCATTGTTCATTGGTGGTAACCCCTCACTCAATACCTTTGTTTGTGTATTATATTGAATTTCTTTAGAATTTCCTGACTGAAGACAACGAATACCAACATGAGCCGAATCCTGCAATGTTGTAAGTACTTGTGTATCAATAAATACACGTCCATTTATTGTTCCAATATCACAAACTTCATTCTTCGTCTCAACAACACCGTTTCCACATGACCCAAGTGTGTTGGTATTCTTACAATTTAAACCGCAGTGGTTGTATGTACCATTGTATTTTGCACCATCATCACAATCTTCAACAGTTGGCTGAATAATGCCATCGCCACACAAATTAGCGCATTGAGGTTGAACAACCTGACATGTTGCGCTACATGTTCCGACAAAATATTCATAATCCTTGCAAAGCGCAGCATCTTTATCCGAAACCTTCGCGCCCGGAGGATCACATTTCTCACCTTCACCAATTGCACCATCGCCACAAACTGCAGCTGCAACGAGTGGCTGACCAACACAGAAGTTGTTATCGAGTTTTGGCTTAACAACAGACACCCAATCTCCTTGCCACAAACCTTGCTGACCAGCATCCTGCTCAAGCGGAATTCCAAGCTGATAATCTTTTCCACTCTCGACTGTTCGATAGTGATATACCGACGATGCTGCACCGCACTGATATTTCTTTGATTTTACACTCCAACATGTTGCGGAATCTGCTCCCTCTGCGCATGCTGTGTATTCATTAATCGGATCAACAACTGTCACGATGCCGAGCTGATTCATAAACGAGCTCCACGATGGCCATCGGCTCGAAGAAATTCCCGGGATAAAACTATCCTTCGCAATAATTGGATATGAGTTTACCGCAGCTTTAGCTGTTTTGATTCCGCGCGTCATCACCGATGCGTCGATAACACGAATCATGTCGCGACGGAATTTCGACTGCTCAACATTACATGTCTGACCAGCGTTACAATCACTATTTTTCGAACATAACTGATTTTGCGCTGTTGGCCCCGCATAGCACAAACCAACATCCTTCACATTTTTGACAAACTGTAATCCATCAATGATTTGGTTAAAAATATTTTCCATCTCAGCAGACGCTGGCTGCGCCAAACTGATGACCAAAATATTCGTATACTGCACTTTCTTTGAGTCAGTTAATCCCGCATTTCCAAACCCAACGTACACTGTATTTCCAGAACGAACCGCATTGAATCCATCAATAGTTAACGCCTCTGGCTCACCCTTAAACTGTTTCTGATAGAACCACTCGAGCGGTGAATATTGTTTAAGATTCTTTTCAACACGGAACCCAATTGCACCACCCGATACAGGATTGAGCAAGCGGAACGAATCAAGTGTGGTGAAATTATCCTTATTATTGATGTCACTAAGACTGTCCTTTACAGAAACCAAATTTGGCAACTCCTCTTTCCCTGCAACACGGCAATACCAGAAATCAAAGTTATGTTTCGTTAGGACTGACTCCAATTCAGCTCCTTTCTGTGGAAACCATGGTAACTCACAAAGTGCCGCGTCAACATTTGCAGAACCCGCGACTGTTGCGCCAATCGTTGATGGCTTCAAAATCGTGTCTTCTTTGACAACCGCAAGTGCAGACACTGATGTCTGACCATTAAGTCCACCAGGAATAATTTCAGGCGTTGTTGTTGCTTCCGTTGTACTCTTATATTTTGCAACCTTCAAATTGTTGCTGAACCAATTCCAGCTCCAGCTATACACCTTTGGAATCGATGAGATTGGAACAAGTCGTAGACCTTGCTTACTGAGACCATACGAATACATCGTCTGCGAATCAGAAAGTTTGGTAAACAAACTATTTTCAGGATAAACAACAACGTCAGTGAGCTGACAGAAATTGTCGCCTGTTGAGAAGTATACGTTTGCACCTGTCACCGGAACCTCGAGCATCGACTTAAGGCCTGCGCTCGATGGCTTATCTTTTTCAATCGTACGAATCTGGAACAAAATCTTTTTATTTGCTGGCAAAATATCCTTCAAATTCAGAATGGTTCGAGAGGTCTTCTCATTTGTTTTTGATGTGGTATTAACTGTTGCAAGTGTATAACCAACCTGTCCAAAACACATCCCATCTTCAATCGTACCATTTGGACATTCGTTTGGATTGGTTGATTCAAATCCAACACGAACTGATGAAGTCGAAACCGAGTCAACCGAAACCCAGTCAGTCACATCAATTGTCATCAATGTGTTTCGACAAATTCCTGTTTCGTTTCCAACTGGATACGTCTTACTTACTTTTGGTGGAACATGGCAGCAACGATCTGAACCTGCCCATGTATTTGCAGGACATGCAGTTGGTGGCGAGCTACACTGCAATTTCCATGTTGCACTTCCATTAACATTTTCGGTTGACGCGCCAATCGTCACTGTTTGTGCGCTATCTTTTGGATCAACAACACCTTTTCCAACCATGACAAATGACTGTCTGTTTGTTGAAGTTGCGTTATCAAATACCGCAACCGAAGGGTCGCTCGTACCCCACACCCAGTAGAGCTTTGTTGGATCAAGAAGCTGTCCTTCTGGGTAGCAACTATCTGCCGCAGAATACGAACTAGCAATAAACAACCGCTTTTCACCTTCTGCTTGCGCCATTGCATTAACTGGATGAATGTTAATTGTTTTTGTTACACACTGATCCTTGGTAACACTAAATGTCCAGCTAAAATACTTAGACTTTTCTGCTGGATAATTAAACCCAACAAACATTTTTTCCGCAGTCGATTTAACACCCTCTGTGATTACAACACGATATTTTGTATCTGTCTTTAATTTTTGCGCTGGCGACAAAGCGTAAATCATCTTTTTGCCAACCGCATTTATTGCAGGTGGAAGCGCTGTTGCTGTCAATTTCTGTGCGCCAGCAAGATTATTATCTGTGAACAAGCAATCTGTCTTATCATCTTTTTCTGCAGGACATTCAAATAAATACGCATGATCCGAGAGTGATACAGCATTCATCGTCACCGAGAACTCAACGCTTGGTGCTGTTGCCGAACACACACCCGTTCCCCCACATGCCGATGGCTGATATGAAAGAATTGTTGGAGTTGGAAATGCAATATCCATGAAGCTTTTACCTTCAATACCATCTGCTGCCGCAATAATCTGAACAGGATCACCTGCTTTTGTTTCCTTATATGCTGCAACATTCTGGTCAGGTCCTGCGCTCCAATACTTTCCTGCCAAACCAAGCGCAACGCCGCCTTCGGAAACTGCAGGGTTGATTGCAGCAAAACCTTGATGATTTTTATCTACAAACCACGACCAGCTAAATTTGTTTTTAAGCCAAACACACTGATTTTTTCCATAGCCTTGTGAGTGCCAAATCTGATCTGTAACATCACCCTTTGTTGCATATGTCTGCTGCACTCCATATTCCCCCGCTTTCCAACTAAATGGCGAAACTTCAACTGTCGTCAGCTTACAAGAATCGTCGTTTGCAGCGGTTTTAAATGTATAGCAATACGCAACACCCGCGCGACAACCTTGTTTTTGTGCCATCTGTTTGCCAAATTCACCCGCACCTTTTGTTGTTGTTGGAATTTCAACTAAATAATTTGTATTTTTTGCAAGAGCACTCGATGGTTGAAATCCGTAAACAAAACGATCGTCATCAAACTTATAGCTAACAGCCCCTGTCTGAACCTCAGTTTTAACAAGAGTTTCACACTCTTTTCCTGCTACAGTTCCATTACATTCCCACACCTTCATCTGGAACGATCCATCAGCTCCTGATGTACTCTTGTTTGCAACTGGCTGATTAAATTCAACAACCATTGTTGCTTCAGCACACACATCACCACCCCATTGACTCGATGGGCTCGGACTTCGAGGACCATTGATACTACACTCCTCCGCAATAATCGGCACACCTAAATCAACCGAGATTTTTCCTGTACCCGTTTTGCCTGTGCGGATTTCTTTAACTGAAACCACAGCAGCAGCCTTTCCAGCGGTTGGAGCTTTTGCAGCAAATGTTGTAAATGTCGACAATGGACTACCCGCTTCAACAAAATCGAAATCAGCATCTGTCTTTTTTGCTGGCGACCAGCTCCATGCGTAAACACTCGGATCAAGCACCTGACACTTATCCGCAGGAACTGGAAGCGGTGCCCACAGCATATATTCTGAACGTACAGAAAGTGGGTCCTTAATCATGCCGAGCGTTGCTGCGTTATACGATGATGGCGCGACACTCACTGAATCAATGTCACACGCACCCTGTTTTTCAGAGGTCGTGAAGAAGAAACAGTAAACACCATTACCTGATGGATTACATTCATTTCCCGTCTTTGGACTATTTGGTCCAACAAGCGGTAATCCTGAATCAAAACCAGCAATCGCATTTGAAAGTGTTACTTTATAGCGAGCTGATGGTTTCAGATTTTTTGGTACCACGAAAAGCCCCGCGTTTTTCTCATCAATCTTATCCTTAACCTGGAGCCCTGAAAGTTGAACAGGCTGCGATGCAACAGTTGCACATTGCGTATCATCCGCACCGCCCGTACATTCCTCAACCAAAACCGAGCTCTGTGAACCAGACCCAATTGTTACTGTTTGTGGATCAACTGGTTGTGAAAATTTAACGGAAATCATTGAGTTTCCACAAGCACCAGCTTGCACTGTCGATGGCCAAACCGCAGAAGGACTTGGTGATGGAATTATGTTTGCGCCACACTCCTCAACAATGCGTGGAGGTTGAACAACATCACACGAATCGCCTGTTGAAAAACACCATGCAAACACGCCCTTAACTGGCTTCGCCGACATTGGTGCTGCACAATCTTTCTGACAGCTACCGTCGCCACAGCACATGGTTCCAGCCTGACAGCTATTTTTCAGCGCACGGCAATCAAGCACTGTGTACTGCATTGGATTGCTACAAACAGACGGATTTTTTGTACAGGTGTCCCCCGCAATCGCTGCCTGCGCCTGAACAACCTTCACCGAACCTGTTTGTGTTCCCGCTGGAACGGTCACTGTCGCTGCGTTTGGGCTCCATCCAAGACCACCACTCACTGGCTTCGAAACAAATTTATCATTAAAAATCACCGCACCCGCATCTCGTCCAAAATTATCACCATACATGGTGACTTTGATGAGTCCGTCTGCTGGTCCCGCATCAGACACAAGCGCACATACCTGAGGTCCGATTTTATCGTTGGTCACGGTAAAAAGCTTGTACGAACTCTGCTTTGACATGCCAAATGGCTGAACAACAACCGCATACGTCCCAACAGGGATATTTGGAACCTTCACTACCACCTGATTATCTTTCCAAAATGTCTTTGCGCATTGCTGTGGAAAATTGATGTCAGCAACTGTTTGATCACTTGTCAGTTTTCCAGAAGAATCAACGACAACAAAGTAAACTTTATTCGGCGTTGTACCGAATCCAGAACCTTTGATGGTTATGTATTGACCAATAGGACCCTTACCAAGCTCGAGCACTGAAATCGTTGCGGCAGGAACGCTTGCATTTACATCTTCAACAACAAGTTCAAGAGGGTTACTTGCAATGCTTTTAATCGTAACCTGAACGCTAACCTTTGCTGGTTCAAACAATGGAACATCGCCAGTTACTGTGTTTTTTCCAGCAACACCCCATTCTGCTTTTTCAATCAAATATCCACCGATAAAAAGTTTTCGCTCAAGCGCACTGTCACCCAAAAATTCATTTCCTGTGAGCGTGATTTTTGTTTTACCCGGCAAGCCTGATGTTGGTGTAATTGAGCAAAGCCCTGGTCTTTCAACATCATTTACCAAAAATCGTGGCATCTTAAGACCGTCCGCATCATCAGTCGCATCTTCCGAACCTGCAGCATTTTTGAGCTGGATAGGTCCTGAAACCGCGTCTGCTGGAACCTGAACAACAACTTGCGTGTCACTCCACGCGCCGGTACATGCAGGCCCTGCAACCGCATCATCCTTAGGATCGTTGATATCACCCAAAAATACTACCTCGCCAAACTGCGATCCAAAACCAAGTCCACCAAGCGTTACAAATGTACCTGGAGCGCCGTCTTGTGGTTGAATTGACTTAATTGCAGGCAATGCAACACACGCATTTTTTACTGTGTCACATTTTGCACCACCCGCACAATCAATGTCTTTTTTACACGCAATGTTGGTACAAAGTCCACACGCACCACCCGGCGCGCTGCAATCAATGTCCGCTTCATCGCCATCAATTTTCTTGTTAAAGCAGTGCTGTGGCGCTGTCTGAACTGTAAAATCTTGCGACGCTGCATTTCCAGACACATCTTCAGCCGAGATGGTGATTTTATAGAGCTTACCTGCTGCGTCACCTTTTGTTGTAAACTTTTTTGATTGTAATAGAAATTCTTGAAGCGTTTTCGATGCTGGAACAGATTCGAGCACAACACCGTTAATCGCAATGCGACCAAACGCAACAGCATTATCGTCACTAAGAAGCGCTTGAATTGGAATTATCTGATCCGTTGGAATTTTTTCGTTATTTTTTGGATCAATATTCGAAATCACGGGACCTTTTGCGTCAACTTTATCGCCCGCAACAAACGTCGCGCTACAGCTTGATCCGCTACAGCTCAATGATTTTTTCGTCGTTGCAGACAAAATTCCACCCTTACCACCCGTTACGGTGATGGTGTAAGTTTTCCCTGTTTCAAAACATTTCACTGACCCATTTGGTGCTGGACATGCGCTAGACGGAACAAATGTGATGGTATCACCCTTAATCGAAACGGTACCCGGAACCGCTGCATCACCAATCGAAACCTTAAAATTATTTGCAACCGTTGATTCATCAATAATTCCCGTAAAAATAACAGAAACTTTGAGATTTCCATAGGTTTGCGCACCCTTTGGCGAAATCGATTTGACCTGTAAACCACCAGCATAGGTAGTGCCTCCCGTTCCTCCACCACCAATAAATCCAGAATCAACATTTCCCAAATCCTGTGTGTTCGTATTAAAACCCGTTTGCGTTCCTGTCGCATTGCTCAGCGACGACATCACAAATTGGGTAATCGCAAACGCCGAAAGTGTGATAGTTAAACCAATCACACCATTAGCAATCGTCTTTTTTGCTTTATCCACGGCCTCTTCACTTCCACTCGATGTCATCCACAAAAATCCACCAAAAATAATTACACCAAGTGTGATGACGCCGAGCAGTGACAAAATAACGCGAATAATCTTCGCGACAACCGTTACAAATGGCGTTGTTCCAAGTCCTGAGGTTTGCTGAAGCTGCTCTAGTCCCGCATTCCCGACTTCTTGTGCCCCAACTCCGCTTGGCGCTAAAAACAGAAAGCCGACACACGCAATTGCGATCACTACGAACCAACGAATGTTGAATTTATTTAGCACCATAGTTCAATTTTTCACAGGTTTCACCACCTGCCACGCCATTGCAGCATGAATATTGTTTAAGACTTGCATCTGGCGTACACTGCAGCCCACCTGATGGCAAGAAGCAGTTCTGGTAGACGTCCTGTACGCTTGATGGAATTGCAACAGCATATGCAGAATTTTTCGCAAACGGAACATGATCAATCACCAATTTTGTCACGGTCTGTTCCACTTTATTGATGGTGACTTTGATGTTTTCCGCAGCCTTCCAATAACCTGCTTGTGCTTTTGGTACTTTTGCGTTCAGCGCGACATCTCCAAGCGTTGTTACTTTCAAAACCGAATCAAACGTTGCGCTCACCGGCGTCTTTTCATTCATTGCAGGGTCGCTTCCGACATTTGCATAAAACTTTGGCTCAAGCGAAATCACTTCCGGAGCCGTTGTTTTTGTTGCGTTTGTTGTGGTGAAATTCATGAAAAAATCATCCGCAGGGCTTCCTTGTGGATTTCCACGTGAGAGCCATGGCGTCTGCCCATTTTTTCCACCACCATCGAGCGCATTGTTTGAACCATCAACAACACCCGTGTATCCAAGTTTCACATCGATCTGTGCATTCTCAATCACGCCAGCTGCGTTTTTTGCAAGAACACCAGACTTTGCGCGAACTTCAAGCGTTTGCCCTGCTGGCAAACAGAATACCTTCTGGCCGCACGAATTTGTTGCACACTCATCGAGCGTTGTAAATTCAATCACATTGAAGCCGTCGCCCGCGCTCCAGCTTCCTGGAACAATCGAGCCATCCGCTCGTTTTGCCGAAATATTTTCAAACTTTTTGTTTGTTTTTGATGGATCGAAGAGACCAACTGCTGATGCCAAATTAAGTGGCTCTGAAAATGTCAGTTGAATCGTTACGTTGCGATCATATGTTCCGCCTGCGACTGGAACAATCGAAACAAGTTTTGGCGGCGTCAAATCTAATTCCGTTCCGACAACAAATTGCCAGAAATACCCACCACTAAAACTCGAGAACGCACTCGCGCCCGCTGGCTGGAGCCGCTTAACATCTGACGAGAATTTCACAGTGTAATTTGTGTTTGCTGAAGCTGACCCTAAAAATGGAATCGGATCGAACACGAACGTGGTGTTTGTGTCATCATCAACCATGGTTACCCACACCTGATTTGCCTTAAGTGCCTCTGCCTCGCCAAGTGCTGTTGGGTAGATAAGAATCGAACCTTCTTTGAGCGGGCCCGAGAGCGCGACTTTGCCATCAAACTTTGTATCTTTTGATTTTGCGTCAATCAAACTTGACGAATCGATTGGAAATCTAAACTTTACCTGAATAATTGAACCGCGACTTACGTTTTTTGCATCGCGAACCGGCTCGTGCCACTGAATGACCGAGCCCATAGCTGACGCACCACTATAACCCGCCAAATATGCCGGAGTTGTTTCTTCGCCCGCGAACGAACCGCCCTTAAGATTGATTCCTGTTGCGCCTGTTAATTTCGACATCACAAACTGTGTGATTGCGAACGACAACGAAATAATCACCAGACCGATGACTCCATTTTTCAAAATATTTTTTGCTTCGTCAATCTGTTTTTCGTCGCCCGCTGCAGTCATCCACTTATATCCCGCAAAAATTATGAGCACGAGGGCAACCGCCGCAAGAATACCAAAAAATACTTTGATGATACGAGCGATGATTGTGTATAACCCGGTGGTGCCGAGACCTGCCGCTTGACCTACTGCTGACAAATTTTGTGAAACCTCCTGCGCGTATGCAGGATGTGCAACAAAAATTCCGACCAAGAAAATGCCTAAAATAAAAAGAACACTTTTGTTTTTCATCTGATGTTGAAAGAAACTTATTTCGCGCATAGCACGAATTAAGTTTACATGTTTTTGAGACGAAGTTCAACCAAGTTACGCACACGTGTTCCGTCTGCGCGACCTGCGATGCGTTTCATCACATCACCTGTTAATTTTCCTGTGTGTGGCGCGTCGCCCGCAGCGATCAAAGCTTCTGAAATAATCGCATTCACCTCATCATCTGAGAGTTCTGCTGGCAAATATTTTTGCATGATCGCAATTTCCGCTTGCGCTGCCGCAACCAAGTCTTCACGATTCCCTTTTTTAAATTCTTCAACCGCTTCCTGCGTTTGTTTCATGTGGCGCTTCACGACCGTAATCGCAAGCTGATCCATATCAACCTCACCTTTTGCGCGCTGCTCGATTTCTGCATTTTTTATTGCGGCACGAATAAGCCGAAGCGTGGAAAGCTGGACAGCGTCCTTTGCTTTCATTGCTTCGGCTACATCGTGTTCAATCTGTTGACTAATTCCCATAGGAAAAAAGTTGATTATTGAACGTTTCTATTTATTTGTCTGTTGGAGTTTTGCCAATCTTTTCGAGATACGCAAGGGTGTCCTTACGTTTCAAACGAATCAAGGTGCTTGCGCGAACAGTGTTTTTGCTTTTGTGAGATTTGCGATACTGGACTTTTTTAGCCTGGAGCACAACGCCACTCTGCTGAACCTGCTTGCGGAAACGACGCATGAGCGATTCGAAACTCTCATTTTTTCGCTTCTTAACTTCGATCATGTTATTTTCACCTCCCGGTGAGTTAGGATTCTTATGTGCGAGATAGTAACACAAAATAGTA
>CALQYY010000009.1 GCA_943349075.1 Candidatus Magasanikiibacteriota bacterium | reverse complement strand
GTGCATCACACCGCGTGTCCTTTTTGAAACTTTCGTCTCAACAAGCCAACCAGCAACCGAGCTGACGAGCTTGAAAAAGACAGAGAGCGAAGCTTGTGCAAACAACGCTCTCTTTTGGATTTTGTGCAACGGCCTGGCTCACGTTCGAGCTGTCCGTACTAGGCATGCACGTGCCAATCGCGAGTCGTTTCAATAATCAAACGTCTCAAGCGATGGTCCCAGAGGCTGCTGGTTCAGTGACGAAGATCAGATCTCTTCGTCGTCATTTTCCTGCGCGGGGGGCGCGGGGGGTGCAAAGGGCAGCACTTCGGGAGAAGGTTGGGAAACAACCTCTCCTTTTTCCCGGCGAAAGTCCACCTCCTCCTGAGAAAGAAGGTGCCCCCCCGCCGTGAGTAGGGTTGCAACGTACCATTCGCCATGGTCGTCGGATTTCTTTTCGATGATGGCAATGTGATTACGCCCGCACCCCACGCGGGCGCGAGCCTCCATCAGGAGGCCTTCGCGATCATCCGAAGACCCAATATGGGTCATTCCGATTCCTGTATCCGCTACAAAGTGGTGAAAGACACCCCTTATATCGTCTCCGATGAATTTGCAACATCGAGGGGTTTCCACCCCCTCGACAAGGGCCAGCAGCTGGGGTTCGGTCCTAACCAGGACCTCCCACCCCCTTGTCAAACCTTTTTGGTGTCGGAAAAAATCCGACACCAGGCGGAGTGGCTCAGCCGCCAACCATCGGATGGTTGGGTAGTTGTCTTCGATTTGCGCCAAAGTGGCGCAACCGACAAAACCACGCATCCCATCCACAACGAAAAACTTTGCCATTGTGTCCTCCTGGACATTCTCTTGTTCCTCCAGCAATGGCATGCTGGCAAGAGCCGCTTGCGCGGTAATCGCATCTCCTGCTTCCCCACCACTTTGGTAGTTCTGCAAGAAATATCGACTGCACTTTGCTCGATCAACCTCGCGGCAATCAAACAAAGGCGCACTCGATACTTCAGCCGGCCGAATACGTCAGCCGAGAATCCTACGCGCCGCGACCGGTGGGCCGTGCGGGCAGTAAACATGTTGGTTGGTTAGACCGTAACAAGCGCATACAAATCTCTCTCTTCTGTACATGCGTTTATCACTATCTGTTTCGCGAACCAAGCTCGAAAGCTCGGCTTCCAGCAAAACGAGCGGGCTACTATATATGTATGATTTTGTAGTTGCCCATTCGCTTCGCTTGAATTCAAAAACTCTCCAGTTTCCCAGAGAGTGTGATCACGGGCGCCTATATGTAAGCAGCTCAAGCCGTTGGGCGAGCACACTTTCTACAGGCGCCGATAACCTCTCTCTTTGTTATCGACCTCTTCACTTGTCAAAGTCCGTGTCGGCCGCGGGAAGCTCGCTGCTCTCTCACGTTGACTAACCACTATAACAGATTTTGCCGATTTTGTCAACGCTCGCCAGTCACCATTTTGAGTATTTGGCCTAATTTAAAAGAAATTTGATATAACAAAGTGTCAACAATCTATTGACATAATGATAATATTCTGCTATAATGGCTCTATACAGCTAATAATCTGTCAATTTCACTGCAAAAAACGAAAATAACCGCTAATAATAGCGAAAAATATATGCCAAACCCACTTATCGAATCCTTATCCCGCCTTGGCATCGGCGAAAACGAAGCGGTTTTATACAAGATTTTGCTCAAAACCCCCGACGCAACGATCGCCGAACTACAAAAAAAGAGCGATTTTTCACGCACCATGCTCTACCATATAGTAGGAAACCTCGAAGCGCTCGGCCTCGTGACCCCTGAAAAAACCGGAAGCAAAACAGCTTTTACCGCAGAACCACCGGAAAAACTCCACGATTTCCTTAAATCGCGCGAAGAAGATCTCGCCCGCCAAAAAAATAGCCTCGCACAAACGGTCGCTGCCCTCTCCTCCGAATACCGTCTCGCCCACAACAAACCAGGTATCCGATATTTCGAAGGCCGCGACGGTTTTGCCGAAGCGCTGGACGACACGCTCAGCTCGCAAGAACCCATATATTCATTTGTCGATGTCGATGCCCTCCAAAAATACGCAGCCGACATTAACGCCGAACACGTAAAACGCCGCCGAACTAAAAAAATTCAAAAACAAATTTTGATGCAAGACACCCCCGCCGCGCGCGCATTCATCGAGCAGCTCGGCCCCGAACAAACTGAAGTTCGCCTTTTACCCCGCGACCTCAAACCTTTCCACACGGGCATGCAAATTTATGATGGAAAAATTTCGTATTTCACACTGCGCGAAAACAATATCATGGCAATTATAATTTCTGATCCCGACATCTACGCCATGAACCGCAGCATGTTTGAATATTGGTGGAAAAAAGCGAGCGCACCAACCCCAACTGCCGGTCCAACAGCATTTCGCAGTGAATAATTATTTCGACTTCTCAAAAATCATGTAGCGAACCTTGCTTCCCTCGCCTTCCGACAAATATCGCGTACCAACAAACCCAGCGCGCAAAATCTCCGCAGCCCCCGAAATAAACGCAGGCTCTGCTCCCGCATCGCGCGTAACGCTCGCAACAATTATGTCCCCTCGCTCAGCCTGAACTATCAAAGACTCACGCGCTTGCTCGCGAGCAAACGTGAGCGCCTGTTCGCGCGTCCACCCGCGAGACTCGAAATTTCCAAGCACTGTCTGATCCGCGGTAATTTCAAAAAACGACTCCGCTGTATCCAAATAATTTTCCGCAACACCCGTCACCAAAAACCCAATATCCTCAACATACCGCGTCCCCACATCAATTCGTGGGTCCATTGTTGCGTGTAAAACTGCGCGTCGCGATTCCTCGATCAAAACCTCGTTCATCATCGCCTCACCAATTGCACTTCCGCGATACGCCGGATGCACATTAAACGAACCAGCATATTCATGTAACTGTTCATCGCCAGATTTTTGAATACCATCAAACCGAACAAACGAAACAACCTCGTTTCCTCGTCGTAAAATGTGCCACATTCGTTCCTCACCACCTTGATCAACAACGCTATTAAACCCTCCCACAACATTTTTTCCAACCTCTCCACGCACCAGCCAATTCGCCGCAGTAATCTCTTTAAGAGAGGTTCGAATTTCTTCTGGTAATTCATTTCCTTTGAACGATGTCACATCAAGCCCCGCCACATCTTCCAATTTAAATTCAACACCTGTTTTAACGGCTGCCTTAAAAATCGAACTGAACATTAAAATATCTTTTGTTGCACTCGCAAAAAATTCATCCGCTCGTTCCGGGTTTTTCGCCGCTTTAAACAAAATATCAGCAGCGCGTTTTGAAAACTCCTGAACTGCGCGACGCGCATCAACCTCATTTTTTGTCTTGTCTGCAAAAAAATTACCGATCATTATTTCTATCTGATAAATTTCTTGAATGAGTGTATTATATTTTGAACAGAGCGAATCAGTGATCTCCGGATCAAAATTACGCGCACAATCAACGAGCGCTTCACCAACCTCTTTATTCGCATTTACAGCAAACAGAGCCCCATAAAAGCTATCCGGAATTTTTCCATTTATTCGAAGTCTCATTAAGTCATTATATTGCTGAATAGACTGTTTAGAAATGTACTCAATCAACTGAATTTGACTACGAAGAGACATTTTTGAAAAATCAATTCCAAATACCTGCTCAATAAATGTTGCAACGAGCGGTATCTGAACTTGCTCATATAGATATCGAATATCTTTGAGTTTCTTTTCTGAACCAAATGGAATATTTGCTGGTAAATTAAAAATATTTTGCGTATCAACAAAATTTGCACCTATTTTTCTCAGTGCTAATTCGATGGGACGTCCATTATCTCCATATACGGCTGTATAATCAGATGAAATTACACGGACTTCTTCTGCTTGACCCAATGATTTAACACCATACTTATATTTCAAAGCCTCAGCCGATCGCTTCTTTCGCTCTAATCTCGAAGAATAGATCAGATTTTCAAGCTCCACATCTGTCACCTCATCAGTAAATTCAACTTCTAAAAACCCTTTCAAATGTCTCCCTGATAACGATGCACTGATTCCAACAAATGGAATTTCTGTATCTTCACTGAGCTTTTCTAAAAATTCAATAATATAGGGAATGATTTCTTCTGCATTATCATACCCTGCATCAAGTGCACTAAACCCTATTTGTGCAACTTTTGTAATGATCGCAACTTGATCAGAAACTTGAGCATCAATTAATTGTTTGCGTACATCATCAAGAAAACCAGTCAGGTAATCTGGTGATGAAAACGCAAATTGATAAACCATTTCTGCAAATAAGTCACTGCTAAACCTTACATCCAAATTCGGAATTTGATCACAGGTAGTAATAATTTTAAACATCTGAAGATCAGAGAGCAACCCAAAAATACAAGGGGATCCATCTACAAATATATCTTGAAAAACATCAGCATAATGTTCTTTACGCTCATAAGGATCCTTTATTCTCGAAAAACGAGTGCTGTAATTCGCATTATCTTGTCGTGCAAACTCACAAACCTCTTCTGCCAAAATCACGATTACTCGTATAGTATTTTCCGTATAGGTTTGTTTTTTATGCCACTCCGCATAATCACCACTCACTCGTGTAATTATATCTAAGAGCTCATAAAAGGAGTAGTATTCGGACGCCTCACTACCATGCAAATTTACCTGCTCAAGCAAATCTCGCATTGCTTTACGAGCTCGATTTTCATCGAATTCTTTTTGCTCAACTCCTAATTCTTCTAATGTTATATTTTCCATATTATCCTCCCAGCGCAACTAAAATTCCGCCTCCTGCAATAACCATAACCGCTAAAATTTTTTGCATGATTGCTCTGCGATGAATTACTTCGTCAGAGAGTTCAGGGAATTGTGATGCAAAAATCGAAGCGATCGTAAGAACAAAAATTGGCTGGATTTCAATGAGCGCTGCTGCCAAAGATGCGGGCCCACGTAAAATTGAAAAGATGTAAAGAACTGTTGCGAATCCACCAACAATTCCCCCAGCAACCAAGATGTGAACGCCCACATATTCGCGGCGAAGAATTTTTTTGTGATTGTGAAAAAACTCTGTGATCAAAACGGAAATTAAACCACCAACACCTGTCCACAAAATAATGGTCCAATCCGTTGCTGCACCTTCGATATATTTTGTGAGAATTGTTCGTGACGCGCCAAGAACCGCGCTGAACAAAACCAATGTCATGACCTTACTAAATCTGAAGCCGCGCGCGTTTGATTTAAGCGAAATTAAAATTGCACCCGTCACAACCAGCGCAATTCCAATATATGTTTGCATGCTAAATCGCTCACCCAAAACAAAATATGCAAAAATTGTTGTGATCACTGGCATCGTCGCATAAACCGGCATCACGCGCGACACTTCTTCTTTTCGCAGTGCCAAAAAATAAAACCAATTAACCGCGTGCGCAATAATTCCAGAGAGCGCGCAAATCACCACCACATTAAGCGGCGCAAAACCGCCTCCACCTAAAAGCCCAACCACAATGAGCGAAACAAAAACGGCTCCTCCACCGATAATTGTTGCCTCCGCTGGTTTTTTTATTTGCCGCGAAACCGCAACTTTATCAAGCACACTTTCAAGTGCATAAAAAAACGCCGCAAAAATTGCAAAAACAATCCACATCATGCCTACATTTTACCACAAAAAAACAAAGTCTTCTCATGGATCCATAACTTAAATTCCTCTACGAAAAATCTATCAATAGCTCACCTATTTTATCATTAGACATTGAATCGGTTTGAGCAGATAACTTTGCAAGTAGTAGCTCATAAAATCGACGATGCTCTTCAGGGCTCAATACAACCTCAAGATCTCTTGCTATATCGACTGCTCGCGTCGCTGTTTCAGCAAATCGATCAAAAAAATCTTCACCTTTTTTTGTAAAACCTGCAATATCACCAACAAGATTTCCAAGCCTTCGTTCAAACTCATTTAATCGACTTGTCACACTAGCACTCACATCAATTTTGCCGATTTCTTTAAGTAAGCCATCAAAATCTACATTAAAAGATTTTATCTTCTTCACAAGAGCTCCTGCATTTTTTATACCTGCTGACTCCAGCTGAAATACAACAATCTGGATACCTTGTCTTTTTATATCAAATCTATGCGTCTTTTCCCTCGCTTCCTGCAACTCTTGATTCTCCAATAACTTAACTTCCTTTGTTAAAACTTTTTCTGGCACCTTTTTTATCACAACTTCGTTACCCTCAGCAATTCGTCTCTCTAGCTCTAAAACCGAAGCTTCTAAAAGTTCTCTTAGGTCCGACGCGCGGGTAGTATACAGAAGAATATCAGAGCTCTTTGTTTGCCCCAACCCTTCAATTTTATTAAAAATTTCAGCTTTCTGACTAGCGTATCCATAACGAGCATTCAACTCTTCGAGTAAAACAGTTTTAGCAAAATCTGTTCCAACTAATCTTTCAATATCATCCACAAATTGAAGAACCTTTTCATATTTATAATCAACATTTTCAGCAACCTCTACTCGTGGTAGATCAGTGGTACGATCTTTTTTTTGTACAACACTTACAGCAGAAGATGCTTTTTTATTTTCAATTTCTTGTGTCAAAAACTGACACACTTCATCATATCTTTTCAATATTTCGTTGTCATATAAAATTGCACTCAAAAATTCTTCAGGATAAGGATTAACAACACCCAATCTTTGAGCAGTATAGCTCAAATCTTTATATTTTGACCAAGCATCCGACACTCTCTTTTTCAAGGCTTGTCTATTTTCATATTCAACAACCTCATCTTCGTGTTCAGCTATTGTTTGCCGCATTTTTTCACTCGACTGTCTATTATTTTCTTCAATTTCATCACGTTTTTTCGCGGCAAAAATTTTAATCTTCCCGTCCATCTTTTTTTTCCAAGCGATAACATCTGCTTCATTATATATGATTTGATCAAAACCAGGTAAGGCTTGGGATATTTGCGCAGCAATATATTCCACAGAAATTACCTCGTGATATTTTTCCATATTCCGCCTTTTCATTTCAGCGAAAATTTCATCAAGCGAAAGTTTTGGCACCCCATCTTCTTGCAATAAATCTTTTGGAATTGCAATTTTTGCTGCATAAGATTCTATAACGGACGTATCATGAATTGAACTCCTTAATTCTCGATATTTCCCAATACCTAAACCGGTATCATCCCCAATTTTAGTTGAACTACTGGAATAATCTGAATTACCACCAGCGCGGTGTCCACTCCCAGCCCATCGAGACCAGTCATCATCACCGTGCCCCGTCTCAACAGACCTCATGATTGGAATTTTAACTAATTCAACATCATTATAATGATCGAAGATTTGCTTTTCTTTACAAACCGTCTCTGCAGATACCCTCTCCTCAAAAGAACGGTTATTAAAAACTCTAGCTAAATCAGGATCAAAATCATCTATATTCCATCGATTCTGGATAAAATCCAAAATCATTTTTTTTGCATCCTCAGGTAGCGTTTCAAAATTCTGCTTTGAACAAATTTCAGGCAAACCTTCCTTAAAACTTATATTACCTATTTTTGAAAAAACAAATGTAATTCCTGGAAATTTATCAGACTGAAATTCTAATCCTATATACACCCCATTTATTACACCTACAGGCTTTAGATTCCATGATGCTGGAATAGATTCAACAGATGAAAATTCAAGTTTTTTAACAACACGCGATCCACTATCAAAAAAAATCTCAAAACCTCCTTCTGACTTCTCTATTTTATATATTTCGCCAAATTTCAACATTGCTTCATTTAGATAACCAATGTTATTCCAGTAATATTCGTGATTTTCTACTACACGAGGAGATTGATTTACACCAAGCTGTGCAGTAGCGAGATTAATATCACCCGGCTTCGGCGGCAAAAATTTATTTTCCATATTTAAATAACTTTCACTAAAAATACCATAATTTCAACCCAACAGCAATTTCATATATCCTCTTATCAAAACAAAACTCCCCGACTTTCGTCGAGGAGTTTAATTTATTTTTTAGAATCGTCGTCCACCTCTGTCTCCGCCGCGGCCACCTCCACCATTGAAGCCGCCACGTCCTTGTGGTCGACCTCCGCGATCGCCTCCGCCCGCGCGGTCATCGCGTTCGCGTGGTGCACGCTCCTGAAAATCTGCAGGAGGTGGAGTTAAACGCTTCATTGAAAGCGAGATGCGACCCTGGTCGTCAATCTCCTTAACAACAACCTTCACATGGTCGCCAATCTTGAACAAATCATGTGGCGATTCAACGCGCTGCCATGACATTTCAGAAACATGAACCATGCCGTCCTGCTTTGGCAAAACTTCAACGAAAATTCCGTAGTCCTCAACGCGAGTAACTGGAACGCCCTCGAAAATTTCACCAGCCGCAACAACGCGCACAATGTTCTTGATCCAATCAACAGCCTTTTCGAGTTCTGCGCCAGCCGGAGCCGTCACTGAAACCTGACCAGTCTGTTCAATATCAATCTTAACGCCGCACTTGTCGATAATTTCATTAATCACCTTGCCGCCTGGACCAATCACTTCACGAATCTTATCAACCGGAATCATGAAGGTCACAATCTTTGGTGCCCATGGTGAAATGTCAGCGCGTGGTGCTGGTAAACATTTCTCCATCACATCAAGAATCTGCATACGTGCAGCACGTGCCTGCGCAAACGTCTCGCGAACAATATCTGCGGTCAATCCATCAGTCTTTGTATCCATCTGAATTGCTGTGATACCCGCGCGTGTTCCCGCAATCTTGAAATCCATTCCGCCTGGACCATCTTCAAGGTCCTGCAAGTCAGTCAAAATCACATACTTACCTTCTTTGTTCGATGCAAGACCCATCGCCATACCCGCAACCGGCGCGGTCAAAGGCACACCCGCATCCATCAAAGCCAATGTCGAACCACAGGTTGACGCCATTGATGACGAACCGTTCGATGACATAACTTCTGACACAACACGAATCGTGTAAGGAAAAGTTTCCTTTGGCGGAAGCACTGGCACAAGCGCCTTTTCTGCAAGCGCACCATGTCCAATTTCGCGACGGCCAGGTCCTCGATTAGGTCCTGTTTCACCAACTGAGTATGCTGGGAAATTATAGTGATGCATGTATCGCTTTTTGCTTTCGCCCTCAAGGCCCTGCAAAATCTGTTCATCACCCGGAGATCCGAGCGTAACAACTGACAACACATGTGTTTCACCGCGCTGGAAAAATCCAGTTCCATGAGTTCGAGGAAGCGCTGCAACTTCTGCAACGAGTGAACGAATTTCAGTTAACGCACGACCATCAACGCGACGACCACGCTCGATAACTTCTTCGGTAATAAATTCTTCAACAATATATTTCAATTTGTTGAACGCAATCTTGCGACGATCTTTCGAAATGTTCTCGCGCGTAAAATATGCGTCGAGCAATTCCTTCATCTTCGCAAACGCTGCCATGCGCTCAGCTTTCGAGCGCTTTGGCGCATCGTAAAATACTTCCGCAGCATTTTTTGCAACGAACGCAGCAGTGAGTTCGAGAATCGCTGCATCAGTCATTTCGCCTTCTGGAACTTCAGCTGTGCTTGCAACGCCAACGCGCTTTTCTTTTCCAACCGCAGCCTGAACTTCTGCAATCAATTTCATTGGTTCCTTCATGTGCTTGCGTGCAAAATCCATCGCAGCAATAAATGTTTCCTCAGGAACCTGATTTGCAGCAGCTTCAATCTGTGTAATTTTTTCTGTTGTACCTGTTACAAGCAAATCCAACGCAGATTTTTCGAGCGCTTCTGCTGTTGGGTTAATCACCCACTCGCCTTCGATCTGTCCAATACGAATTGCCGCTACCGGTCCATTCCATGGAACGTCCGAAATCGTGAGCGCACAACTTGCCGCGATCACACAAAGCGCTTCATGATCATTTTCATTGTCATACGAAAGAACCGATGTTACCACCTGAACTTCGTTGCGCATTGCATCATTAAAAAGTGGACGAATACCACGATCAACCATGCGACCTGTCAAAATTGCTTCGTCAGACGGACGACCTTCACGCTTGATAAAGCGTGAGCCCTTAATAATTCCGGCTGCGTATAATTTTTCATCAAAATCAACCGAGAGTGGAAAGTAATCGATGCCGTCGCGAGTTCGATCACTCATCGTTGCAGTACCCAAAACAACAGTATCGCCATAGCGTACTGTACATGAACCACCTGCCTGCGGAGCAAACTTTCCTACTTCGATTGTGAGAGTACGACCGCCCCACTCGGTGCTAAATTGTTGTGACATACATTTTTATTAAACGCTACACGCCTTATGACGTGTTCGTTGGTTTACATGATTGTTCGCTTGTTGCGTCGCTGATTTTTCTTATCTTCCTCTGAATGCGCGATATTGTGTGCATGAGGCTGATGATCGCCGGTGTGTGGATGTGTCGATGTGTGCATTGCTGCAGTTGTTGGCTGGTGCGCTTCTAACTCAGAGCTAATTTCGCTCTCGGGTTCTTCAGTGTGCTGACGCTGCTGACCGCGCTGCTGTCCGCCGCCTGTTTGGATCATATACTGACCATCTTCTGCCAAATCAATAAATTGATCTGCAGCTTCAACAAGGCGACTCGACGACGTATTGCGGAACGCCATAACCTCAACCTTACATCCTTTGTGCTGGAGATATTCCACGAGTGGAATGTAATCGCCATCGCCTGAAACAAGCACGATAACATCACACTTGTCGCTCATGCGAATTGCATCAACGGTAATACCCACATCCCAATCAGCTTTTTTAACACCGCTTGAGAATACCTGAAGATCGCGCTCCTTGAGTTCAATACCCTGCAATCGAAGCGCATCCAAAAATCGCACTTCATGCTGCTGCGGCGTTTCCACCACATACGCAATTGCGCGAATTAAGTTTCGGTCACGAATCGCGCCCTTCACCACATTGATGAAGTTCACTTTTGCACCGAATAAATTTTTTGCACTATAGTACATGTTCTGTACATCGATGAGAACACCGATGCGTTGTGCAGTATAGTGAATCTGCACAGGAACTTCCTGCTTATCTAATTTTCGTGGTGGCATGTATAAAAAGGTTAAGCGTTAGCTTATGCCTCTTCCACAATGTCGTCTACGATTTCATCTGCTTTATCGAGCTCAGCGAACTGTTTTGCGGCTTTCAAATTGAGAGCCTTTACAAGTTTTTCAAAGCTTTGTGCGTTCTCGCGCTGGAGGAAACGCAACAAGCGACGACGTTCACCAACTTTGCGGAGTAAACCACGGCGTGATGAATGGTCCTTGCGGTGTAACTTCAAATGTTCGATGAGTTCATCGATTTCTGCAGATAAAATAGCAACTTGCACTTCTGGTGAACCTGTGTCGCCAGCGTGTGTGCGGAACTTGGCAATAATTTTTGACTTCTTTGTCTTGTCTAACATATTCCTCGCATTATATTTTCCGCGGCAGACCAACGCGAGTGTCAGATGCTGCGGCCGAGCGGGGGCGCCCGAGGTTATTAAATTGGGTTTAACTCTAACATAGGGGTTCTTTTTTGTCAAACCTCTGCGATTTTTAAAAAAAATAACCCTTGCAGAGCGTATCCTATCAATCCCCACAAAAATTTCGCCCGCGAAGCGATGGGAAGACAGAATTGAAGCGCGAACAAGTTCGCACAACGTAGCTCGATGCAAGGGTTATAGAATGGACAGCGAACGCTCTTTTTCCCGCCACGGGACCTGTTCAATAGATTCTTCCCAACCTAGGGTTTACTACTATCGAAAGAGGGAGCCATCAACTACGAGCGCAGTTGGTGTTGCTATCACATTCTGAGGGCGTCTCAGTAAAAGCATACTACCTATAACACCACTTTTTGTCAAGAGTCAGCCCCAACAACCTCTATTTTCGCACCAAACGAACGATTTGTCGGCCCGTTCGCTGATCCGCTCTCATATATAGGATCGTCTTCTGCTCTGGCAGCAGCGGATCTACCGTAAAATTTGTATCGGCAATAATCTCATGAAGTGGCAGCAATTCTCGAGGCGCAACCTGAAATGGAAACGAGAAAACAAGTCGCCCCCCTGGCTTAATTACCCCATCCAACGCTCGAATTGTCTTATTGTACAAAGATACAAGCTGCTGCTTCTCGAGAGGGCTAAGCTGCTCACCTTTTTTGAGTGGGCGCCCTAAAAATGGCTCACTTGCGACAAAATCAATGCTTGCAGGCTTTACATGTTGTGCACTCTGCGACGCATCATGCTTAAAAACATCAAACTCGGTGTCATCGAGTCCAAACTGTTTTTTCGCCCAAACAAGCGATTCTTTTGAGTCGTCGACAGCTTGCTTCAATATATCAGAACCAAAAACACGACCAAAACCAAGGAGTGCTGCCTCGGTGAGCACAGTTCCAGAACCACAAAACGGATCATAGACCGCCATTTTCTCCGGTTCAGCTATTCCAAGCGCGAGATTTATCATGATTTTTGCGAGCTTTGGCGGAAGCATTCCACGTTTTGCGTCGCGCCCTGGACGGCCATAGTCGCGAAATGACCACTCGTCAAATGCCTGAATTGCCGCTGTTTGAGCTACAATAATCTGCGAACTATCCTTCAAAAAAGTAAGTTCAACTCCACGAGGAGCAAGTAACCCCTCAAGCTGCACAGTAGCGCTCGACAATTCTGGATCGCGACTGACCACAAAACGGACAGAGCGCTCAGATAGCTCCTGAATTGAGCGCTTAATTGCAAGGCCCGCCCCCTTAAACTCTGGTGCATTAATAATTGAGACACCAAAAACAACTTTTGGCTTCTCAATTGTTTGTTTTAAAATATGATCAGCCAAATGAACAATCATTTCATCTGGCTTTTGAGAAATCCCCTCAACAACTTCAAGAATTTTAACCACGCCTCCGAGTTGCTGAAGCAGCCACTCAGGAGATTCGTCGCAATTTACACTATAAAAACGAGTCGCAATTACGCGACCGTGTGCCAAATTTGGAAACCGACTTAAAAGTTCGGCACGTGACAGTTCTGGTTGCGAACCAAATTGAAATATCAATTTCATGTATGCAGTGTAAAGCTTTGGCCTTAAAAAAACAATCCGGCCCTTACGGGTGTACCCCTCCTTAGTACACCCGTAAACGCCGGAACACATACTTTTTATCATTAAACCTGGGTGGTCGTCAAGTATTTTAGGTGATTTCGTGTATATACTATCCTATACAGTGTTGATAAACCTGTGGAAAAGTGGGGTCAATATGTGGAAAAGCCCCGTAATTATTGAGTCTCATATTTTTTGTCTACGCGTTCGTTGACAAAATGGCTTTTTTATGGTATAGTTATTTCGTGCTAATGAAACGCTTGATTGAGTCGGGGTCCGAGAGACGCTCTAGACTCTCGCCTTTCAAAAGTACACAAATCGCTTCTCATCGAAGCATATATAGCTCTTTTGTCCGCGTTACAATCTATAGGCCGCTCTTTGTCCAAGTACAGTTTCAAATCAAGTTCCACTTTTCTTTCAACGAGAAAGGCGTGAATACTGGAAGAACAATCTTTCGAGATAGTTCCCACTCACGATCCGGTGTTGCCTCGCAATAAAATGAGGATACTTTACACCACGCAGAAGGATTAGATGCGAACAACAACCCAACCATGCAAGATAGATATCCTCGAGGTCGCGTTCGCGTGTACCTCAAGTAGTGTCCGCCTTGCACAACAGGCTCGTGGCTCACCGATTAACTACATTGTTTCGGGTGTTTGCCCGAGCCTTTGCGCTTTTTATAGGGTTTTTTCTTTACCGTCCTCAGTTGACATGCAAACCGTATAACCATATACTATTTTGTATATCAGCTTTTACTCTCCAGGCATATGAATACTTCATTTTCAAAAGAATTTTTGGCAGAAATGATAGAAATGTTGCAGCAGCAAAAGGTACGTCTTGAACGCCAGCTCAATGATTTGACAAACAAGGAGACAGGCTCAGCTTTCCCAAGCTACGGCGAGGGCGAGGACGAAAGTGCAGAAGAAGTTGCAACTTACGACGCAAATCTTCAACTTCTTGACTCGAACCAATCTGAAATGCGCGATATTATTGAATCTGAAAGCCGTCTTGCAAAAGGAACTTACGGTATTTGTAAATATTGCAACACACCAATTGACGAACAACGCCTCCGCGCACGCCCAACATCAAGCTCATGTGTTGCATGTAAAAAAGCTTTGACCCAGGAATTGTGATACACCTAGCACGAAAAGAAACACTTTCCCTTGTTTTTCTTGTACTGCTCGATCGCCTCTTAAAAATGTCAATCGAGAATCCTCTTTTTTCTGAAAGATTTCTTGGTTGGCGTTTTTTTGCGCTTGAGCGCCACCACAATTTCGGCGTTGCCTTCAATATACCCATCCCCTTGTGGATAGTTATTCCTCTCACATTATTTTTTTTGACAACTCTGTTTATCTGGGTGAAAAATATTGATAACCATCGGGCAAATATTGGTTTTTTCATGATTTTTGTTGGGGCCTTGTCAAATACATTTGACCGTGTTACCTATGGATATACCATTGACTACCTTCGCGTAGTTAATGCGATAATCAACATTGCTGACATTTTAGTTGTTGCGGGAATGATAATTCTTGTTTCAAAACAAGTTTCGGCAAAAAAATAAATCATAATTTATAGGGGGGTATGATTACACAGATTTTTAGTGCTGCACTTTTTGGTATCGAAGGAAAACTTATTACCGTTGAAGCATCGGTTGTAAGCGGTCTATCGCATTTTACAGTTGTTGGACTCCCTGATGCGCGAATTCAGGAGGCGCGCGACCGCGTACGGTCTGCAATTAAGCAATCTGGGTTCCCTTTTCCTTATAACTTTCGCATCACGATCAATTTAGCCCCATCAGGAGTGCCCAAAGAAGGCACGGGCTTCGACCTACCCATTGCACTTGCGATTTTACACAAACAACTTCAGTTTAAAATTCCAGAAGATGATGCGTTTATTGGTGAACTCGCACTCGATGGAACGCTTCGACCGGTGCGTGGAATTATTTCGGCCGCGCGGTCTGCCTATAACGCCGGCAAACGAACGCTGTTTGTTCCGGCCGGGGCGAATGCGGAGGAGGTTTGCTTATTGCCTGGAATAACTGTATACCCGGTTACCGATCTAGCTGCGTGTGCCGCACACTTATGTGGTACAAAAATGATTGAGGCTCAAAAAAAGCAGCAGAGTCCCTCAACAGCACAAACGGATTTAGTTGATATTTCAGAAATTCATGGAAATGAGTTCGCGAAACGAGCGCTTTTGATTGCGGCTGCAGGAAAACATCACTGTTTGTTATCTGGGCCGCCAGGCGTTGGAAAAACAATGCTTGCAAAAAGTTTTGTTGGCCTACTCCCCGAACCAAGTCAGGTAGAGTTACTAGAAATTTCCGAGGCGCAGTCACTTGTGGGACGCAGTGTGGTAAATGAGCGGCCGTTTCGCGCACCACATCACAGTGCAAAAAGCTCCGCGATGCTGGGGCGCTGGGTTGGGCGTCAATTTCGACCGGGTGAATTAACACTCGCGCACAATGGTGTTTTGTTTTTGGACGAATTGCCCGAATTTGATCGTGATGTTCTCGAACAACTTCGACAACCTCTCGAATCCAAAACAATAAACCTTGCGCGTGCTGAAAATTCGATAACGATTCCAGCAAATTTTATTTTGATCGCGGCGCAAAACCCATGCCCTTGTGGTTTTACTGGTGACTCACGGCGCGAGTGTCGCTGCACCCTCCAACAAAAGCGATTATATGCGAAAAAACTTTCAGGCCCGTTGCTCGACAGGATTCCAATTCATTGTGAAGTAAATCAGGCAGACGAACTATATTTTAGAGCAAACAAAAATCTGGAAACAACTACTACGCTCCGCGAAAAAATTGTAGCTGCGAGGAGGTTTAACGCGAATCGAAACAAAGATGCACAAAGCTATCTATCAAAAGAAGCTGAAACGCTTGCAAAAAATGCGGCTCACACATTGAAATTGTCAGCGCGCGGTTTTATGCAACTTATTTCTGTAAGCCAAACAATAGCGGATCTTGAACAGAGTGAGACAATCTCGGCTCTGTGCATTTCAGAGGCTTTGCAATATCGAAATACGACCTAGCGAATGTACTTAATCGGATTTACTCGTTTACCACGAATGATAACTTCAAAGTGAAGGTGTGAGCCTGTTGAACGTCCTGTTGTTCCAACCATCGCAATTACATCACCTTTTTTAACTTGTTGACCGGTGGCAACATAAACCTTACTTCCATGACCATAGCGCGTTACCATGCCATTTCCATGATCAATAAGCACCATGTTGCCATAACCACTATTATTCCAACCAGATGAAACAACTGTTCCATCATCAACAGCATAAATTGCATCTGTATAATCACCATCAATATCAAGACCTGGGTGACCACCACTAAAATATTGTGTCACGCTACGACGCGTTGTTGGCCATAACAATTTTTCTCCCGCAGCAAGAGCTGGACGAGGAATAACGTTAGGGTGTGTCTGCTCAGGTTCCGGTGTAAGCGGAACAAAGTCCGTTGGAGCAGATGGAGCTGGCTCAGGCTCTGGTGCTGAAGGCTGGGCAGCAACCGGTGCTGGTTCTGAAACAGTAGGTTTTGGAGGAATTGGAATAGACGGTGGGCGCGCACCAGGCACAACGAGTGATTGTCCTTTCTTAAGCTGTGCGTTTGCACTTAAATCATTTGCTGATGCGAGAATTTTTGTTGTTATGTTATATTTTTTCGCAACATCAGACAATGTTCCACCACTTTTTACGGTATAAATAATTCCGTCAACCGATGGAATAGTTAGGGTATCGCCTGGCCGAAGCACAGAATTTGCTACTAAATTATTTGCCCACAAAATAGTTTCGATCTTAAGATTGAAATTTTTTGCGATACGGGCCAATGTATCGCCACGCTGAACAGCGTACCGCTGAATTGGTTTTTTCTGATCCGCTGGTTTCTCTGGTAGATCCTGAGCTGGAGCTTCCCCTGTTGGCGCTGCCCCGACAGTACCTGTATATGGAAACACATAAGCAACAGAGCCACCACTTCGATACATCGTTGTTGGAATTTGCTCAACAAAATCAGAGTTACCTGTGGCATCAATATCATCAACTACCCAGTCTGACTGATTTGATGTAATAATTTTTGTAAGTAAAATACTATGGGAACCCGCAATTACTCCTGGCGCTGTTGATGCGCGCACAGAAATTGTTGTGAGTGAAAAAATAACAAGACTGCCAAAAATAACAGTGGTTGCTCGGCTTGTTAAAAAAAGCCATCTACGCTCCCAAGGGTTTTCAGACAGCTCCATGTAATGACGCCATTGACGTCGACTAATCTGATAAATTGGTGCGATAACAAGCGGTATCGAGGGCTTTAACAGCCACACAAAAAAACGGCCGGTTGCCTGCGCAAGCCACACAATAAGGCGTTTGATGATAACAAGCGCCTTTACAACGGTTAAAAGTATTTTGAAGATGTAACGCTTCACAATGTACTTTTTAGCATACTATGGTAAGATTTGAGCGTCAACCCATCCAATTTTTTTCCTATGACACTCCCTTCAATACTAATCATATTTTTGGCTACAATTAGCGTTATTTTTTCGATTCGCCTCTCAGAGCACCCAAAAACCTCAATTACTGATTTTATGACTTTCATAAAATCATACATTTCTTTGTGGCCAATTGCTGTAGCATCCGCCCTAATCATAACAGTTCTAACATCATTATACAGTGCAATCGGTTTTCTTGCTGGATTATGCGTTTTTATTATTGGATCGTTTGTAGAACACGTGCTGAGCGCTGACAGCACAAACACCCCACTAGTAAATCTTTTTACTGCGGCCATTGGTGTGTTGGGGGTATATGCTGTTCATGGAGCAACACCAAAAGCAACAGTGTTAATCGCTTTTTTTGCTGGCTCTCTTATTGCTGCTTGGCACAAAAAAACAATGTTCGAAAACTCGAGTCTACTTAGAAATCTATTACTCATCTGTATTGGTGTACTCGGCGCACAATATTTCTATGCAGGGTCTGAGCTTGCTATACAGTTTAGTTTTCTACTAACAATTCTCGGCTCCGCTGCCATGCTTGTTAGTGTTTTTGCAGCAACGCATTATGGGCAGCATCGACCAAAGCAAATGTTATACATTGCTGCTATCTCATATGCCATATTTGCGAGCGCAACAGCAGGCTGGATCATACCTTTTAGACCAATGGGTGTGGCGCTGTGTATCATCTTGGGTATTGCAACGACATTACTGAGTGTTTTACTCGATAAGCAATGGATTAGGCACACAACACTTGCAGTACTAATTTTATCAAGCTATTTTATTGCCGAATTTTACGGAGTTGTTGTTGCGCTTATGTCATATGCAGCGCTCGCGCCAAGCGTTGCCTTATTACCAAATAATAAACTCCACAAAAAAATCACAACAGATTTTTTACTAATTCTACTCATCCCAATTTTTATTCATAGCATCGCAACTACGGGTCGCTCAATTTTGTTTGAAATCGGAAATCCGTTTTTGCTTGTGGGGATTTTGATGAGCGCTCTTTTTATTTGGGGTCACCAGGTCTTTGTGTCGCGTTATCAACACAATGAAAAATATGCATGGATTCCCCTTCTTATTCCGATGATTGTTGGGGTTCTCAGTGTTGTTTTGTTCGGAGAAAATAGTGGAACAATATTACTCTCTGGTATTTTTGCTGGACTTATTCTTCGTGAAATTATATTTTCACACAACGAGAGCGAAGCTTTTGATATCAAAAACACCGTTATTCTTGTTTTTGTTTCGTTATTTTTGTTGACAAACTTCCTTTTTAGCTAAGGCATCAGCCATCTTGCCAAGGCTATCCCAACGTGCTAAAGTACGCCTACTTTTTGCAACTATTTTCTATGAATGTAAACATCAAAAACCTTCCAAAGTCTCAGATGGAACTCACAATTACTGTAGCTCCAGAACAAATGCAACCATATCTTGTTGCAGCTGCAAAGAAAATTTCAACAGACATTAAAATCGCGGGCTTCCGACCAGGTCTTGCTCCATACGATATCGTTGTTGCAAATGTTGGTGAAATGAAAATTCTTGATGCAGCACTTGAAAATGTTGTGCGCGACACATTTGTTGAAGCTGTTCGCGGCCACGAACTCAAAACAATTGGCACACCAGAAATTTCAATTGAAAAAGCTGCGCCAAAAAACGAGCTTGTATACCGAGCTGTTGTTTCTGTTGTTCCAGCAGTTAAGCTTCCTGATTTTTCAAAAATTTCAGTTTCTGTTAAGCCGACTGAGGTTGCTGATTCGGAAGTTGATGCTGTTCTTGCAGATCTTCAAAAAATGCACGCAGAGTTTTTGGATTCGACCGATGCGGTTGGTCCAACAGACCAGGTTACTGTTGATATGGATTTGCTCGACGGTGCAGTTCCTCTTGAAGGCGGCACAGCACGCAACCACATCGTTCCCCTTGATGAGCCATATTACATCCCTGGTTTTGCTGAGAAACTTATCGGCTCACACGCAGGCGAAGAATTAAATTTTGATCTCCCATTCCCTGCTGATCATTATCAGAAGTTGTACGCGGGCAAAAATATTACCTTTAAAGTTAAGGTAACCAAGGTCCAGAAAAAAACACTTCCAGAAATCACTGAGGATTTTGCAAAAAAACTCGGTGTTTCGTCTATTGAGGAACTCAGAAGCAATATCAAGGAAAATATTTTGATCGACCACACACGCAAATCAGAAGAGTCGGCTGATGTTGAAATGCTTCGCTCAGTTGTTTCGGCATCTGAGTTCGGCGAGCTCCCAGAAAATCTCGTGACTGCAGAGCGCACAAAACTCATGCAAGATTTGATGCACAGCTTGCAGCAGCACGGAATTACCACAGAACAGTATTTTGCTGACATGAAAAAATCTCCTGAGGAATTAGAGGCAGGATTCACGGACCAGGCTGTTGAGCGCGCAAAGATGGGTCTTATCACTCACACAGTTGCGACCGAACAGAAGCTCGAAGTTACCAAAGAAGAACTTCAGGAAGAGCTCGATGCAATTCATGCAGCATACAAAAATAATGCTGACGCACTCAAGCGATTAAATAGCCCCGAGGTTCAGGATTCAGTTCTAAACTCAATGCGAAATCGCAAAGTGATGGATTGGATGCGCGAGAAGATGGTTAAAAAGGTTGCGGCATAAAAATCAAATGAACACCCCCGATTATGGGGGTGTTTTTTTATTGCGAAAATTCGTGTTCGGTTTTTGTTCACATATTGTGCACACGTTATGCACATTGACACGGAGAACAGGTGTTCTCTATAATCATATCAACAGAACAATCGTTCTTATACACAACTTTATCCCCCTATGACTCAAAATCTATTTGAGCAACGCAAAAAAGAACTCGTAAAATATTATCGACAATTCCATCACCTTCCTTCTTATGACGAACTCGCTGAGTTGTATGGGGTTGGTTCGAAAGGGTCGCTCTATAAATATGTCGAGAAATTTATTGAGGAAGGGCTTGTTGCAAAATCAGAGGGAGGACGATTAATTCCAACAACAAAATTGTACGGCCTTCGCGTGCTCGGAACAGTTCAGGCCGGTTTTCCAACTGCAGCCGAAGAAGAACTCACTGACACACTCAGTCTCGATCAGTTCTTAATTAAGAACCCGGAAGCTTCCTATATGCTAACAGTTTCTGGTGACTCAATGATCGATGCAGGAATCATGCCGGGCGATATGGTTATTGTTGAGCGCGGCCGCCAACCAAAGATTGGCGAGATAGTTGTTGCCGAAGTCGATCATGACTGGACAATGAAATATTATTTGAAGCGTGGCGACGAAATTATTTTGCGACCTGCAAACAAAAAATATCCTGACATTCGACCACGACAAGAATTAAATGTCGCCGGGGTTGTGACGAGTGTGATTCGAAAATATAAATAAAATCTATGATTGGCGCCTGGGAAACTTCAAAACACATACTCGAATTCCCTCGCGCCATCGCACATATTGATGGCGACGCATTTTTCGCAAGCTGCGAAACAGCACTCCATCCGGAACTACGCGGCCGCGCAGTTGTAACCGGAAAAGAGCGTGGTATTGCGTCATCGCTTTCATATGAAGCAAAGCGGCGCGGCGTGCGACGCGGCATGATGCTTTCTGAGATCAAAAAAATCTGCCCTGACGTTGTAATACTTCCAAGCGACTACGAAACATATTCGTTGTTTTCAAAACGCATGTTCGAAATCATGCGACGCTACACGGGCGCCATCGAAGAATATGGAATCGATGAGGGATTCGCCGATCTAACGGGCATGCGTGGGCCGCTTCGCATGTCCTACGAAGAAATTGCACGCGCGATGAAAAAAGCAATCGACGAAGAACTTGGTTTTACTGTCTCCGTTGGTCTTGCCCCCTCAAAATCTCTCGCAAAAATTGCATCAAAGTGGCAAAAACCCAATGGCTTCACCAGTATTCCTGGAAAAGCAATTAACGGTTATTTGAGCGCGCTGCCGGTCGAAAATTTATGGGGTGTCGGCCCAAACACAGCAAAATACATGAACTCGCTCGGTATTGTGACGGCATATGATTTTATTTCGAAACCGTTTCAGTACGTGTGCGAAAAATTTTCAAAGCCCCACCAAGAAATGTGGCGGGAACTTCATGGCGAATATGTGTGGCCACTCGTAACCGAAGAAAAAACATCCTATGCGTCGATATCAAAAACAAAAACATTCACCCCGCCTTCAAGTGATTCAGAATATTTGATGGCGCAGCTCACGCGCAATCTCGAAAACGCATGCATCAAAGCGCGCCGCCACGGATTGGTCGCGAAAAAAATCGTTGTATATCTTCGTACGCAACATTTTGCTGACGCCGCTGTCGAAGCAAAGATTACACGTGCCTCAAATTTTCCAAACGACCTTGTGTCGCATGTGCGCACACTATTTGCGAGCATCTACAAATTACAAACACCCTATCGCGCAACCGGAATTGTTCTTGCTGATTTAGAACCAGAATCTTCAATCCAGTCTTCCCTCTTTGAATCTGTAATTCGGGTCGAAAAAATGCACCGCGTTTACGCCGCCATAGATTCTCTCGATGCAGCCTTTGGAAAACACACCGTACATCTCGGCGGATCTCAAGCAACTTTTACGCGCGAACAATACACGGGAGAGCGCACGCGTGACACGGGGCGCGAACTACTCGTTGGCGAAACCGCGCGACAACATCTCAATATTCCGCGTATAATGATGCGGATATGAATCACGAAATGGTAATGGCAAAAATTAAAATGCATGCCTCGCTCGATAAGGCAGCAATTTTAGGGCGCTTTTTTAAAACTGGTCCAGGCCAATACGCTGCCGGCGATGTGTTTGTTGGTGTTATGGTTCCGGTCTCCCGCAAAATAGCGCACGACTTCCGCGAACTACCTCTTGCCGAATGCGAAAAACTTTTAGCATCACCAATTCATGAGGCGCGCCTCATTGCGCTCATAATTTTATGTAATCAATTTAAGCGCGGCAATGACCGCGAGCGCGCCGTGATTTACAAACTGTATCTGACGCACACTGATCGCATCAACAACTGGGACCTTGTCGACACAAGCGCCCCAAATATTGTCGGGGCATATCTTTTGGAGCGTTCGTGGCAACCGCTCACAAAACTCTCGCACTCAAAATCTTTGTGGGAACGTCGCATTGCAATCATATCGACGTTCGCACACATCCGCGCGAACAATTTTGAACCAACGCTGACCATCGCAGAGCTTCTACTTAACGACTCACACGACCTCATTCACAAAGCCTGCGGCTGGATGCTGCGCGAAGTTGGCAAACGAAGCGATACAGTACTCAAAAATTTTCTCGACACATACAAATCGCGCATGCCCCGCACGATGCTGCGCTATGCAATTGAAAAATTCGACACAAAGACGCGCGAAAATTATTTAAAAAAATAAACGGTACTCGTCTCACGCGTTCGCGCAAAACTTTCCCGCTCGTTCACCTACTTCTGGTTGTACTCCTT
>CALQYY010000008.1 GCA_943349075.1 Candidatus Magasanikiibacteriota bacterium | reverse complement strand
GGCTTCTTACGTTCCTTTGCGCGAGGGTCGCGGGTGAGGAATCCGATAGCCTTGAGAACTTTGCGGAACTCAGGGTTGAGGAGGACGAGTGCACGAGCGATGCCGTGGCGAACTGCGCCTGCCTGACCTGATGTACCTCCGCCTTCTGCTTTGATTGAAACACCGAATGTTCCGTCGAGACCCACCATCTTAAGTGGTTCCTGGATCAAAGCCTGGTGAAGTTTGTATGGGAAATACACTTCGAGTGGCTTGCCGTTAACAACATAACCCTTTTCGCCAGATGTCAAACGAACACGTGCTGTTGCCTCCTTGCGGCGACCAACGGCGCGAGTCTGTCCTTCTGGTTTTGCTTTTTTCGTAATTTCTGCCATAGGGTTCTTATTTTTCGATAACTAAGCGTGCCATTCGGTCTGCACGGTGAGTGTTGCGAGGAAGCATCTTTGAAACAGCATGAGCCAAAGCTTTGCGTGAATCAACTTCCATCACACGCTTCAAAGGCACGCGCTTGATACCACCTGGGTGCCATGAGTGATGAATGAGTTCCTTCTGGTCGAGTTTCTTACCAGTAAATTTAACTTTGCTTACGTTGATCACGCGAACATGAGCTCCCTGATCGAGGCGAGCAACATAGTTTGGGCGATTCTTTCCCATGAGGAGTACTGCAACTTCAGTCGCGATGCGACCAATTGCCTTTCCTTCTGCGTCGATTTTTACGTGTTCTCGTTGTTCCATATTATACCAATTCAATGCGAACGATCTCAGCACCGTCTCCCTTGCGCTGACCGAGCTTTACAATGCGTGAATAACCGCCTGCGCGAGCTTCGTATTTTGGACCGAGCACTTCAAGAATTTTCTTGACTGGAGCTTCTTTGGTGAAAAACTTCATCAAATTGCGGCGTGCAAACACGGTGTTTACTTTTCCACGAGTAATCATGCGTTCAACCAATGGTTTAACGGCACGTGCCTTTGCTGCTGTTGTGTTTACACCTTCGTGCAAAACAACGCCTTCAGCAAGTGTGCGAAGCATGAGCTCACGTACACCTTTTACTCGGCTTAATGTTACTTTGTTCTTTCTATGACGCATATAGTTTTACGCTGCGAGAGCCCCACCCATTGATTCTACAATGAGGTTGAAGTGCTCGATTAAGAGCTTCGTTGCCTCAGTTGCAGCATCCTTTGGTGTAATGGTGCCATCAGTTTCAATATCGACGATCAATTTTTCGTAATTAGTAATGTCTCCAACGCGAGTGAATTCAACCGTGTAGCCAACGTCGAGAACTGGAGTGTAAATTGCATCAACTGCAATTGTTCCGAGCTCAACATTGCGTCCTTCGCGTTCTTCTACTGGAACGTATCCACGACCCTGCTCTGCTGTGAATTCGATTTCGATTGGATTCTTATCAGTTGCAGTGAACAAGACAAGGTCTTTGTTCATAACTTCAGAATCGCTTGAAGATTCGATATCACCTGCAGTTACCGGTCCAACTTTCTTTACAACCAAACGAAGTTTAACTGGTTCAGTTGAAAAAACCTTAAGACGGATCTGCTTTACGTTGAGGAGAATCTCAACACCATCTTCCTTCACACCAGGGATTGCTGTGAATTCGTGTGGGATACCCTTAACTTTCATTGCAGTTACAGCTGCACCTGGAAGTGATGAGAGGAGAACACGACGAATTGCATTTCCAACCGTTGTGCCATAGCCATGAAAAAGCGGCGTAACGATAAGTTTGCCACGATTTACATCGCTTCCCTGTTCAAATGTGATTGATGATGGAAGAAGGAGCTTTTCCATAGGTAGTGGATTAACGTGAATAGTATTCAATGATAGGGGTCACATCAAATGATGTTTCCATGTCCTTGCTTACTGGCTTTGAGAGCACGCGTCCAGTCAACGCTTTTGCATCGTAATCGAGCCATGCTGGGCGATTTGCCTTAGCAATCGCTTCAGAACGTTTCGCGATCAAACCCTGAGCTTCCTTGTCGAACGTGATAACATTGTCAACCTCAACGTGGTATGACGCAATATCAAGCTTGTGGCCGTTCACGAGAACGTGGCCATGGCTCACGAGCTGACGTGCAGCTGCACGGCTTTCTGCGAGACCCAAGCGATAAATTACGTTATCCAAACGTGTTTCAAGTAACTGACGAAGGTGTTCACCTGTGTTTCCCTGTGATGAGCTAGCTTCCATCACGTAGTTGCTGAACTGACGTTCGAGCAATCCGTAGATGCGCTTTGCTTTCTGCTTTTCGCGAAGCTGAGTTCCGAAAGCTGTTACACGAGGGCGTGTCTGTGATGGGCCGTGTACGCCAGGAGCGAATGGACGGCGGTCAAACGCACACTTTGAAGTAAAGCACTTTGCACCCTTCAAAAAGAGTTTAGTACCTTCACGGCGGCAATTTCTACATTTTGGTCCTGTATTACGCATAGAAGTTCAGTATTAGACTCGACGTGGGCGTGGCTGACGGCACCCGTTATGAGGAAGCGGAGTTACATCTTTAATATTCAAAACATTGAGTCCGTTAGCCTGAAGCGCACGAACTGCGCCTTCACGACCCATTCCAATGCCCTTTACGTACGCAACAACGTCCTTAGTTCCAAATGGCACAAGCTTTTCAACTGCTGCCTTTACTACGAGACCCGCAGCGTAAGGTGTTGCTTTCTTTGGACCCTTGAAACCGTTCTGACCTGCGCTGCTCCATGCGATAACGTTACCGTTTGGATCAGTGAAAGTTACGATTGTGTTGTTGTAGCTAGCCTGGATGTAAACATTCCCGACTGGTACTGGCTGAATCGACTTTTTCTTTGCTTTCTTAACAACCTTAGTCGATTTTACTACTTTCTTTTCTTTTTTAGCTTCTTTTTTTTCTGCCATACAATTACTTCAACATGCCCTTAGGCTTCTTACCTGAACCCATGGTTGAGCGGGTATTTCCGCGAACCGTTCGGCTATTAGTCTTTGTGCGCTGACCGCGAGCAGGAAGATTTTTTGCGTGGCGAGTTCCACGGAAACACTTAATTTCCTTCAAGCGCTTGATATTTCCCAATACTTCACGGCGAAGATCACCTTCTACCTTGAAGTTCTGGTTAATGTAATTTGAAAGGATATCGATCTGTTCGTTAGTCAAATCCTTAACGCGCACTTCAGCACCGATGCCGACTGCCTTAAGAATTTCAACTGACTTTGTCCAGCCAATACCATAAATGTATGGTAAAGCTGCGTCGATACGTTTTGCATTTGGTAATGTAACACTTGCGATTCTAGCCATAGATTAACCTTGACGCTGTTTATGTTTCGGAGTCTTGCAGCTACAAATAACGCGCCCTTTACGGCGACTAATAATGCAATCTTTGCACATTGGTTTAACTGATGCTCTGACTTTCATGTGAATCTTAAATTAGAATCTGTAAACGATGCGTCCTTTGGTCAGGTCGTACGGGGTAAGCTGAATGCGTACCTCGTCGCCTGGCATGAGTCGGATGCGGTTCATGCGGAGCTTTCCTGCAATATGCCCGATAACTGTGTGACCGTTTTCAAGTTTCACACGAAAATGAGCAGCCGGCAGTGCTTCTTCGATAACACCGCGAAACTCTATGACATCTTTGCTTGACGCTGATTCGGTGGACATAAAAAAACCGTGGCATTAGTATATCGAGTAGTGAATTTTATGTCAATAGCGCGGTTTTATCCCTTTTTTCGAGATAAAATCGCTTAATTGAGCCATTTTTTTGTTGTAATCAATTTTCCCCACTCTCAGAGGAGAATTTTATCCACGACGTGCCTGACCAGATAGCTAGATTTGTACCGGGTTCTAGCTGTTCTGTCGCATCGTAGCGCAATCCGTGGGACGTGTTTGAAAATATACGTGGATCCTGTGCTAATAAGCGCACTAACCCGTGCAAACCCTGCTGAGCCGAAGCCGGTGTCAGACACTGCACATTGCACTGCTGATACCATGTAGATACACTTCGAGGTTTAGGTAGATTTTCGTTCTCGAGTGCCGCTTCAAAAAACGGTGACGCGAGAAGATGCACACCATACCACGAATCTGGCAAAAATGCGACTTTTGTCTGGGCAACATCGGTCTTGTCCAATGTTTTCCAGCCTGAAAGCACTAAATTGCGGTATTCGGCTGCGTCTGAAAAGTGCCTAATATTCGATGTTATCCCCAGAATAAATAGCATCGTTACTCCAATAGTAATGCTCGTTGCCTGCTTTTTGAGAAAATGCGCGGCAAGCAAAACGAGAAAAATACTTCCTGCAAACCAGTAACGTTGTTCACCGACAGAAGCACCAGGCCGAATGAACGGAACTGCCAGCACCAAGGTCGGTAGCTGCAAACATATAATTGAAGCGAATAAAAACCGAGCCCGAGGGGTCTGCCAGCTGAAAAAACCGAGCGTTGCTATACCCGCCCCGATAATCCAGCTCGTAATGAACCAGTAATGCTGCGTGAAACGGATAATCCACGACTGAAAGGTGCCAAAATTCCAGGCGCCAACGGAAAACGCGATAACCTCGTTTGCCAGATGCTGAATCCCAAGCACCTGCTGCTCGGCGGTGATGCTGTACCCCCCAACCCCAAACCGCGTGATGTAGAACCTTGCAACGAACCACGCGAGCGCGAGCACGAGATAGGCTACGAAAAATTTTACGCGCTCGCGGGCTGAAAATTTTGACGGCGCGAGGAAAAACAGCGGAATGGCAAATAAAATCCAAAATTCTTTTGCGCCCAGCGACAGAGCGAGTAGGCCGGCAGCTATCCAGCCAAATCCGCGCAGCCACGCATACAGCGCCCCGAGCCCGAGCAGTGCAGCGATCAAATCTGCGCGCGCTGCAACCCACACAACTGGTTCGGCGTGAATCGGCATGAGCCCAACAGCGAGTGTTGTTGCAGCCACAAAAAGCCGCGACCGCTCAGGAAATAGTTCGTGAACACACACATAGAATACGCCGAGCAGCGCAAGGTAAATCGCAAGCGACACCGCATGGTTGAACGCAGCGCCCTGCCCCCCGGCCATCGTGAGCCAATAGCTAACCATCACTGCGGGCCGCCATGAGCCACCACCAATAGTTCCATCTGTGCTATGCGTCAACATCTGACGAAAAGGTGCGCGCGGCATGCGCACAGCAAAATCAAAATCATCCGCGAAATATCCAACCGACAGCGCGGGAATATAGACAGCAAAAACAATGGCGAGAACAATCCCGAGTGGCCAAAATTTACGAGCGATTTTTTCGATATGCCCCATAGAGTCGTCGCAGATCAGAAAGCATCGAAATAGTTGTTTGAATCGTTGGGTGTGGCGACAAGCGCATGCGGCGATAGGTCACCGGAAGCTCCAAAAAAGTCAGGCTGTATTTTTTTGCACGCAGAAAAATTTCCGCATCAAACGCAAAACGCGAAACAACAAGATCTGAAAACAAGAGCCGCGCCGCGTCGCGACGAAACGCTTTAATACCACACTGAACATCGGTGATCGGCATCACAACAACTGCGCTTGCGAGCAAATTGTATCCCCACGAAAAAATTCGACGCGGAATATTGTAGTTGTTTTTTATATCCGAATCCGGATGCCGACGCGAGCCAACCAAAAAATGCGCGCGCGGATTTTCCTTAAAACTTCGGTGCATTGTCTCGATAATCGACATGTCATAGGACATTTCGCTGTCGGCGAACACAACCATCGGCGCAATTGCAACAGCAACACCATCGGCGATCGAACGCCCTTTGCCCATATTTTCTTCGTGGCGAATGAGTGTCACCGAATCGCGCTCAGCTGCAAATGCAAAAAGCTGTTCGGAAATCGCCGCGACCGACCCATCATCAACAATAACAAGCTGAAACCCAAGTATCGACGACTCAATATACGTTTCAAACGCTGCGAGCAACGGCTCCATATTCCCCGCCGTTCGGTAAACAGGAACCACAAGACTCACGTCCGGTTGATCAAACTTCCACGGCATAGACCCAATATTTATAGATGACGAAGTTCCACGAAACCATCATGCCAACGAGAATAACTTTTGCGAGCAGGTCGTGGAACCCTAAGTAATTGAGGGCAACATAAAACCCCACCTGCTGAAACAGGTAGTTGAAAACAAAAAGTGTTACAAAGCGCTTTGTCTGGCGACCGGTATTTGAGCGATTGCTAAATGACCAGAATTTGTTTGCAAGAAACGCGAAGGTTGCACCCGATAAAACGCTAACCACGTTCGAAACAAGCTCATCAAACCCAAACGCGCGCGTTGCCGCAACATACACGAGCCAGTCGATTCCAAATGCCGAAAAACCACTCACCAGATATTTGCTAATTCTGATGCGCTCGCCCCACAGCCAAATGGTTACCATCTTAACTTTTTGCCGCATAATTTATTCAATGATCGCCTTGATACGGCGAACGCCTGCCGAAACCGCTTCCTCTTTTACAATTTTGAATGTTCCAATTTGTCCTGTGTGTTCAACGTGTGGGCCGCCACAAATTTCGCGCGAATATGTTGGCGCTGTTGGATCTGCTGATGCAATTTCATTCGGGTCACCAACTGTATAGACCTTAACGAGGTCACCGTATTTGTCGCCAAAAAGCCCAATCGCGTTTTTCGCGCGCGCGCCGTCAACCGACATCTCCTCACAAGCAACCGGGTAATCGCGCGCAATTGCCGCATTGATCAAATCTTCGGTTTGTTTGATTTGCTCGGGCGTCATTTTGTCAGGGTGCGAAAAATCGAAACGCATGCGCTCTGTTGTGATGTTGCTTCCCTTTTGCTGCACGTGGTCGCCCAAAACTTTTTTGAGTGTCGCGTGGAGCAAGTGCGTTGCAGTGTGATAACGAACGCTGATGTCGCTCGTATCACCAAGTCCGCCTTTGAACTTTTGTTCGGCGCCCGCACGCGAGAGGTTTTTGTGGGCTTCGAACACTTCACTGAAATCCGCAAACATTTTTGCAATAAGTTCATTTGACATTGCAATGCCACGACCCTTCAATTCTTCAACAATAAGTTCGAATGGAAATCCAAAATTCTGATAGAAATCAAAGAGCCATTGTCCGTTCATTTTTGATGTATCAGACGAAACTTCCTCAAGTTGTTTTTCGAACACTTTGAGCCCTTTATCAAGCGTCACGCGAAACTTTTGTTCCTCCTTAACAAAATCCGCAACGATCTGCTCTTCTTTTGCTTTGAGCTCTGGATATGCAGTTTCATATGCTGCAATCACGGCGCGAGAAACTGAATCCGCAAAATTTTCTGTGATGCCGAGTTTGTGTCCGAAGCGAACAGCACGACGAATGAGGCGTCGCGTGAAATAGCCCTGATCTTTGTTGCTTGGAATCGCGCCGTCGCCGATCAAAAATGTCGCCGCGCGCATATGGTCCATCACGACGCGAAACGCAAACGTCTCCTCTGCGCGTGCGCCATAGGTTTTGCCGGACAATGATTCAACCGACTCGCGGAACTTTGTGAAAAGTTGTGTGGTAAAAATGTCTGGATTATTTTCGCGCGCTGCAACGATGCGTTCAAGTCCTCCACCAAAATCAACATTTTTTTGTGGAAGCTGCGCAAATCCATCTTCCGTTTTCACATACTCCATGAATACGTTGTTTCCAATTTCCACAAACCGGCCACAATCGCAGTTCACATGGCAAGGCTCCGCCGCCCACTCAGATTTTTCGTGGAGTCCAAGCTGCTCACCAAAATCGTAGAACATTTCCGTGTCTGGACCGCCCGGCTCGCCAACCGGCATATTTCCCGGAACGCCACTACGGCTCCACCAATTTTTCTTTTCACTGTAATAAAAAATGCGACCGCCTTGCATGCCATTTTCTTCTGGAAAATCAACAATCTTCGCGTCAATTCCATTTTCTGCGAACAATTTCTGCCACAGCTCTGCCGATTCGGTGTCGCGTGGAATTTTTAAATCTTCGTTGCCGCGAAAACAGGTGAAATATAACCGAGCTGGCTCGAGCCCAACTTCGCGTGTCAAAAATTCCCACATCCATGGAATTTGCTCCTGTTTGAAAAAATCACCGAGTGACCAATTTCCAAGCATTTCAAAAAAAGTCGTGTGGCGATTGTCGCCCACTTCTTCGATGTCGCCCGAGCGAAAACATTTTTGCGAATCCGCAATGCGTGTTCCCATCGGATGCTTCTGGCCCAGCAAATATGGGACCATCGGCTGCATGCCCGAGCCCGTGAACAATGTCGTTGGATCGTTTTCCGGAATTAATGGCGACGACGCAATAATTGCATGGCCTTTTGATGCAAAAAAATCGAGAAATTTCTTTCGGTAATCCATAGAGGGGTTCGGTAATCAATGCGCGCAGTTTATCAAAATTTCGCTGGGGGGTCAAAAATTCAAACCAAAACGCCCCCGCCCAAACACTCCTGTCCCGAATACAAAACCGCAAACTGCCCAGGCGTAATTGCACGCTGAGGTTCTTTCATTTTTAAAACCATTGTGTCGCCTCGAAGCTCCCACGACTCAACATCTTGGAGCGGTTGGCGATGACGAAATCGAGCAATCAGCTGCGCGCCCGGCTCCGGCGGATTAATCCAGCGAACTTCTGCAACGGAAATTTCCGTTGAAAAAAGCTCGGGGTCAGATTCGCCGCCAACGATCAACTCGTTCGTCTCAAAATTTTTCTTCACCACAAACAGTGGCGCGCCTCCACCCGTCACCCCAAATCCGTGGCGCTGTCCGATTGTGTACCACGAAAGCCCATCATGTTCGCCAACAACCTCGCCCGCGGTCGTCACAACGCGCCCCGGCTTTGGCTTAATAAAATCTGCTAGCAACTCCTTAATCGGAAGTTCCCCAACAAAACAAATACCCGTCGAATCTTTTTTGTCCGCAACTGGCAAACCCGCCTCGCGCGCGATCTCGCGCACACGCGACTTTGGCAAATGACCGATCGGAAAAAGCGTGTGTTCAACCGCCTCACGCGAAATCTGATTCAAAAAATATGTTTGATCTTTGTCATCATCCGCCGAGCGAAGTAAATGTCCGCCTTCTGCTTGCGCGTAATGGCCCGTCGCGATAAAGTCCGCACCCTCGGCTCGCGCGCGACGAAAAAATACGCCGAACTTAATATGCGAATTACAGAGCACATCCGGATTTGGTGTGCGGCCCGCTGCGTACTCGTTTTTGAAATATTCGTACACCTCAGCGCGATATTCTTTTTCGAAATCCCATCGCTGAAGCGGAATTTTCAAATAGGCCGCAACGCGCAGCGCGTCATGCCATTCCGGTACCCAACACTCGGTGAGTTGTCCATTCACCACCATCTCCTGCGAGAAATTCTTCATGAAAACACCTACAACCGTATAGCCGGCCTGCACGAGCAGATACGCCGAAACAGCGGAATCAACTCCGCCGGATAGGCCAACAAATACGGTCTTTTGTGCGTTTTCTTCGTTCATGGCAAGACTCTATCACAAACCTGACTATTTTTCCAGATGCAAGTAGGCTTTCGCGAGTTTAAACGACGTATCAGAACTAGGTGCATTCAAAACAACAATCGTTCGCTCTGCCCCCGACGGCGCTGTACCCACAACGGTAAAATTGTAACGCGACTCATCAATAAATCCAGTTTTCCCAAGCGAAACATTCTCGCCAGCCAAAAGCAGTTTGTTCGTCGTTTTAATCGTATGCGACTTTGGTTTTTTCGCAATCGATGAAAGTGTATACGAATTTTTTTTACCGATTGCAGCAATACGCGGAACTTTATTCGCCGCAGCAATCAAAATCGCAATGTCATGTGCCGTCGAAACATTTTTTTCACTGAGACCCGTTGGCTCAACAAATCGCGTATTTTTCATCCCCAACTGTTTTGCTTTTGCGTTCATACGCTTAACAAACTCCGCCATCGAAATTCCTGAAGTCCGAGCGAGCGCATGCGTTGAATTATTCGCCGAGCCCATGAGCGACGCGTGAAGCAAATCAATGCGACGATATTTTGAACCAACCGCAACGCGTAGCCGCGCACCACCCACTTCATCAGCCTTCGCCTGCAAAACAGCGCCGTTCCAATTCAAATTCATGTCATTCAAAACGAGCGCAGTCATGAGTTTCGAAATCGACGCCAAACACCACGGTGTGCTTGCACCTTCATCTGCAATTACCCGACCATCCTCCATCACAACAACGAGCGCCGAACCACTATTTACGATTGTTGTTAACTGTTCCGGCTCAGCAGGAGTTGGCGAGGCAATTCGAAAGCTCGTTAAAAGCGCATCCGAAAGCGTCGCGACATCAGAAAAATTAAATCCACGTTTCGTGAATTCTTGTTCAGTCGCAATCCATTCGAGTGTACCCGCATCATCTGCGACCAAAAAAATTCGCGCATCTGTTTGAAATTTCACGAGCGAACCTTTTTCTGCCAAAAAATCCGCGCTACATGCATTCCACGGAAAAAGTAAAAAAAGAAAAAGGACGCCAAGTTTTTTTATCATACAGATTTTGCTTGAGGAACACTGTGATGTCTGATGCATCGCGCTTCGTAGCTTTCTTGCGAGCCAATTTGCACAATTGGATCGTCTGACGAAACCGGCTGCCCATCGCGGAGGCGCTGCGTGCGCGTTGCCGGCAAGCCACAAATATGGCCGTTTTTGTAGGTGCAAATTGCGTGGAGTGCATGAATTGAATCCGCGTGCACCATCAAATCCGCCATGGTTCGGGTGCCGCCATGGAAAAAGAATGGCTTCGCACGAAAATCAAGATTAAGCCCCGCAACAATCACTTCTTTTCCCTGCTGCACATAGCCAAGCAAAAGTTCAATTACTGGATCATTGAAAAACTGAATCTCATCAATCACCACCACTTCGTGGTCTGGCTCAACGCGCGCAACGATATCTTCGCTCGTTGTAACCGGAATCGCCCACGTCGACATGCCATCGTATGACGAGGCTTCTGTTTGTGAATAGCGATTGTCTTTGCTGAACTTAAAAACAATGACACGTTTGCCCGCAATTTTTTGTCTGTTAACTTGTCTGATAAGTTCAATCGATTTTCCAGAAAACATCGGGCCTGTAATCACTGTGAGCATATCAATCATTCAGCTGGTTAACTAATGTTATAAAATGTTCTGCGCGAGCGCGGTAGTCCTTGTATTGGTCGAAGCTTTCAAATCCTGGCGTCATGCAGACAACTGCCTCTTGCGCATGCGCGAACTCCGCAGCATGATCTGCGGCCCAGGAAACCGCAGCTGCAAGATCCGGAACAACTTCAATCGCCTGAAACGTGTCGAGGTTTGCTTTTAAAAGCTCTGCGAGCTTCGGTGCAACTTGGCCAAACAATATAAGCGCCTTAACCGTATTGTGTCCGTCAAGCGACCTGATAATTGGAAGAACTTCATCGACTGTTAGGTTTTGACGATATCCACCAACAATCATGACAAGCGGTCGATCACTGAACGTTTGAATCGAAACCGGAATGTTTGCAGGATTTCCTCCCGACGAATCTTCAACAAATGTCACGCGATGCCACCGACGAATAGGCTGCAATCGGTGTTGAACGCCTTTGAACTTTTTGAGCGCTTCGACTGCAATTTCGCGCGGAACACCTGCTGCCTCGGCAGCAAGTAGCGCTTGCATTGCATTATACCAGTTGTGATGACCTAAAACGGACAATTCGTCCACCCTCATCACTCGCTCCTCCGCGCTTATGTGTGTGCGCACAAACGCGCCGTCCGAAACCCACATTCCCTCTTCTGGGCGCTGGCGCGTTGAAATCCATTCTCTCGGTGCGGCACCAATTGCCAGTAGTTTTTCGCGCGACGCAGGATCGTCTGCATTCAAAATTGCAACACCCGCCTTTGTCTGAAATCGCAGAAGGTTTCCTTTGGTCTGTACATAATTTTCAAAACCACCGTAATCATCCATGTGTTTATTGCTCGTTACATTAGTCACGACAGCAACGTCTGGAATGAGTGGAAATTTAAACGACAGTTGGCGATCGCTAATTTCAAGAACCAAAAAATCCTTGGGGCCGCACGACGCAACATCAGCAACTGACTGCACATGCGTTCGGTCATTACCCGTTTCGATACACCGAACACCTTTCTGGTTCGCGTATTCCTGCATAATCGTTCCAATCATGCGCGTTGTCGATGTTTTTCCATCGGATCCGGTGACTGCAATAAGCTTTCCAGGAAACAACGTGAAATAAAGACGTGTCAGCGTCCACACATGGTCTCGGTATTCAGGAAGCACTTCAAGATTTGTTGCAAAAAATGGTTTAAGAAATGCGTTGACCGAGTAACGAAACCACGACTGAACAACAAAAAATATGTCACCCTGCTGCGGCAATGCGGCGTATTTGTCGCCAAGCATCCATGTGATGTGTTCGAGTTTCAGAATTTCATCGAATCGCACTTCATCTTCTGGTGTTCGAACTTCATGCACGCGAAGCCATTCGGTTTTAAGAACATCCATCGATACCGAAAAATCATGCGCAACAATTTTGGTGTGACCGAGACTGCAGAGCCAATCCAAAACAGCATAACCTTCAGCTCCTGTTATGCCGTAAATGTGAATTGTCCGCTGCTTAAATGTTTCAATGATGTTCTGCTGAGTTTTCTGTTCTGTTTGAGTCATATGATGAAGAACCTCCACTACGTTTTCTACGTCGTCGCTTTCGTTTTGCATCTGTCTGGACTGGTGACTCTCCTTGGGCTGCTGCCTGTGGCACTACAGCAACTGGTGCTGGTACTGGCGTTGCAGCCGCCTCATCTTCATGTCTAAATTTATAACAATCTTTGCAGTAAATTTTGCGCTTGCCATCTGGTGGAAATGGAACTGTTGTTTCTGTACCACAGCGTCCGCATACAGCCGGAAACCACTCACTCGCTGGCGGCAACCGATTTTCTCGCTCTTTCTTTGGCTCCGCATGCTCGAGTGTTGATGGATTAAGCGGTCGAACAATCGGCATCGGCACATGTTGACCCGACGCAACAATTGCGCGCGCTTCCGCTTCTGTTTTGTCTTGCAGCGCGTCAACAAAATCTTCTTCACCAAGTCCATTGCTCCAAATTCTGATTCGCTCTTCAACTTCCGCACGCGGCGCTGCAAAGTTTTTGCGCGAGCTTGCGATTACCGCTGCGGTTGAACCCGTTCGCGCGTCAATTGGTCCGAGCGCTGCTGCACTAAACGGCTGCGATGCCATACCGTCGATCATGAGCTTCAGATACACATGAAACTTCGGAAGGTTCACGATATCCTCAACCAAGAATGTTGGACTATATTCTTTTTCGAGCATTTCCGCATCGTCCGCGCCAATTCTAAACGAAACGATTGTTCCAACGTTTCCAAAAACAGCGTCCGCAACTTTCTCGTCGAGCTGCTTTACGTATTGATGCGCCATGATAAGGCTCAAACGATATTTTCGCGCTTCAGATAAAATTCCCGCAAAACTTTCTGTTGCAAAATTTTGGAACTCATCAACGTACAAGAAAAAATCTTTACGATCAGCTTCAAGCGGAATATCAACGCGACCCATTGCCGACAACTGAATTTTTGTGATAAGCATTCCTCCGAGCAAACGCGACGCGTCTTCACCGATGCGACCCTTTGAAAGGTTCACGATGAAAATCTTTTTGTTATCCATGATCTCGCGCACATCAAATGTCGACGTTCGCTGTGCAACAATATTTCGAACAATCGACGCACTCATGAACTGACCGATTTTATTCTGAATTGCCGCAACTGATTCTCGACGATACTTTTCGTCGTACTTTTCAAATTCATTCACCCAAAACGCGCGTGTAACAGGATCTGTCACACGTGAAACAACACTTTTACGATACTTGGCATCCGCGAGCAAACGATTAATCGCGAGTAATGTCGTGTTGTTACATTCAAGCAGCGCCAAAATCGTGTTGTTCAAAATATATTCCATGCGGGCGCTCCACACATCTGGCCAAATCTTTTTGAACACACCCATCAGACCCGCTGCAACAAGGTGGCGGTGGTCAGGCGAAACGCTCTCCAAAATATTAAAACCAAGCGGATGCTCAAGATCCGCCGGATTAAAATACACAACATCTTTGACACGCTCTGGCGGAATAAAATCCAAAACTTTTTCAGCCATGTCCCCGTGCGGATCAACGAGCGCAATTCCGTGGCCCGCCAAAATATCGTTCACCACCATGTTTTCGATAAGGGTACTTTTACCCATACCGGTTTTACCGATGATGTACATGTGGCGGCGGCGATCATCAAGCTTAATTCCGAAACGTTTGTTTGCGTTTCGGAAATCTGTTTGTGCAAAAATGTTAATGTCAGGAGAAACCTTTTGCATAATTATTCGGTTGGAAGATTTGGTGGAGGTGCTCCGTGAGACGGTGCATGCGCAGCAGATGCGTGATGCTGAGATTGTTGCCCATGATGCGCCTGGTTTGCATGATCAGACGCTTGACCGTGCGGAAGCTTTGATGGCTTTGTTTTGTGATCAGGTTCAGGAGCAGGAGCCGCTTCTTCCATAAAATACTGAGACTCGAGCGGCAACACACCTGGCGCCTCGCCACGCTTCGCCGAAACCTGCGAGAGCGACGGTGCGCGAACCGAATGCGCAATTGGAAAATGCCAAATCGTTGCAAGCTCTTCAACGTTCAAAATAAATTTGTTTCCACCACGAGACCCACTGCGATTTCGATATGCAACAAACAACGCATTTTTTCGTGAATTCTTCTGGAATGTTTTGAACAAATAGTGACCTGTTACACCGGTAAGCGAATAAAGCGGCTTGAAACCATTGGCATCTGCTTTAGAAAACTGCTTAAGCGCACCAACCATTCCGTACTGCACACGCTTTGCATTGTAGTTTTCCTTTTTCGCGATGTAGATAACGCGAATTTTACATTTGTAACCAATCTTTGTTCCTTTTTGATATACCGATTCAACCAAACTTGATTCACCTTTGTGAAGCATTGGAAATGGACGCGCTTCTGATGTTCGAAGTTCAACAAGTTCAGAAGTAAGTTCCGATGCCTTTTCTGCGACTTTCTTTTGCCACGCATTTCCCGTTGGCTGCACAAAAATCTGAAACCAGCACTCTTCTCCCTTTCCAATACGCGACATTGTTTCAAGTAGCGCCGCCATCGGATCTTTAAAGTATTCCTTAGTAACTGAGTGTTCGAAATCTTTATACGTTAAAATTGGAAACGCCTCATCCTTAACGAGCGTGAACTCAGAACCCCACATATCATAAACAGGATCTGGATATTTTGCTGGCTTTCCTTTGCAGTAGTCCTCAACTTGGACAATTTCGGCATCCGGATATTGCGCATAAATCGACGCCTCAACTAAGTCGCGAAATTTTTTCGGCGTGTAGATAACAAACTGCAAATATCCTTCGATCGATGCAATCTCAAACGAAAACCATGGTTGGAGTTCGCCTTGAAAATATTTTTCGATGAGATCTTGTGTTACGTGCGCACCCGCAAGATGGTTGAAAAAATTCTCAACCGCGCGCGGCGTTTGTTCGTTAAGTTTTGGAATGTTGATTGCAAGATGGATAAATTCAATTCCCCCTGCAAAGTGCCCCTGCTCGCGATCATGAAGAAATTCAAAGCCAATGTGAAAGAAAAAGTAAAACAAAACTATCCAACCACCGTGGAGTGCAAAAATGTATAGTGCGTCCAGTGTTGATTGTGATGCGAGCGCTAACTGCAAATCAAGGTACGCTAAAATAAAGTTGAAATCCATAGGGTTTAGTCTGGTTCAAACATATGATGAAGCATGCTGAGGGCTACGTAGTAAAAGAGCAAAACCATCCACCACCAATCGCGCATGCCCGCGCTGTATCCACCAAACATGATCATTCCAAACGCAATAACACCAAACACCGAAAACAAACCCTTATCGAGTTTTGAATGTGTGCTGTGCGAGAAAAAAATCCAGAGCCACACACCGAGTCCGAGCATGATAAGTGGCAAAAGCTGCCACGTTCCAATTGTTCCGAACCAATATGCCACCCAATATACGGACGAAAAAACTAACGACCCGAGGAGGGATAAAATCCATCGCCAGATGTCATCTTCTTTTTTACGCGTTATCATCCAAAACGAAAATAATAATATTAACGCTAGGGCGACAATCGCGTAGTAAACTATAGCTACAATTGCTGCTGCACTCATATGAAAGAACCTGAACGAATCTTTTGTATCGCGCAACAATTATACCTGTTACTTGCTCTCTCGCGCAAGTTTATTCCACACAACCAAAAGTGGACAAGCGATAAAGATCGAAGAGTATGTACCAACAAGCACACCAAGAATGAGAACAAGGTTAAACTGCTTTACAGATTCACCACCAAACAAGTACACCGCAACAAGAACAAGAAGTACGGTGAGTGATGTATTGATCGAGCGACCGAGTGTTTCTCGAACAGACATATCCACAAGTCCAGAAAATTCTGCCTTTGGCGTTTTTGAGAGATGCTCACGAACGCGATCAAAGGTAACGATAGTGTCATGCACTGAGAAACCAAGCACTGTAAGCATTGCAGTCACGAAGAGTGTATCAACTTCGTAGCCTTTGAAGTGACCAAGTACCGCAAACACACCAGCTGGAACAAACACGTCGTGCAAAAGTGCAACAACAGCAACAACACCGAATTTCCATGCTGCGAGTGGATACGAAACTGAGCGGAATGCCCATGCAATATAGATGATGATTGCACCAAGTACTGCAAATACTGACCAAACTGCACGGCTTTTCAGCTCTGAACTAACGGTTGGTCCGATAGTTTCAAAACGCTCTTCGCGTACATCGCCAATAGCTGGAATTTTTTTGATTGCTGCGAGCACTTCTTGGTGTTTCGCTTCATCAACAAATTTCATTCGAACGATGTATGATTTTGATCCGAGCTGCTGCACATGTGGCTCTTCTGAAATAACAGGCTCAATTGCGCCAACAATTACTGCTGGCTCAAAGCGTGTACCATTTGCCTCAAATTCGATAAGTGAACCGCCGGTGAAATCAATTCCAAGCTTGAAACCCCATGTTGCAACCGCTGCAACTGAAAGCAGAAAAAGCAACCCTGAAAGTGAGAACCAGATTTTTTGTGTTTTTACTACTGAGAACATAAGGGTCAAATTAGGATTTGTTTGACTGCACGAAAAGCGCAGGCTTATTCGCGAGATATGGAGCGAGGAATCGAAGCATGAGACGTGTAACGGTAATTGCGGTAAACAAACTGGTCAAAATACCAATCGCAAGTGTAAGCGCAAAACCCTGAACAATGCTTGAACCGAACCAATAGAGAATCGCACAGGTAATCAAACTTGAAACGTTGGAATCGCGAATTGAATTCCATGCGCGTGGAAACGCTTCTTCGAGCGCTGCGCTTGGCGATTTCCCTGTTGCAAGCTCTTCACGCGTTCGTTCAAACACGAGCACATTTGCATCCACCGCCATACCAATCGAAAGAATGAAACCGGCGATACCTGCGAGCGTCAATGTTACTGGAATGAATTTGAACACCGCGAGAACAATCACGCAGTACACAACGAGTGCAACACCCGCAAGAATTCCCGGCAAGCGATAGAATGCTGCAAGGAAAATAAGCACGAGCGCAAAACCAACCACACCCGCCTTCGCACTATCGTTCAACGATTTCACACCAAGCGTTGCACCAACTGTCTGCTGGCTCACGAGCTTAATTGGAAGTGGAAGTGCACCTGCATTCAAGCGCTCAACCAATTTTTTCGCTGCATCAATCGTGAAGTTTCCTGAAATGATTGCACGTCCATCGAGAATTGGTTCACGAACATTTGGCGAGCTGATGAGTTTTCCATCAAGGAAAATACCAACCGGCTGATTAACATTTCGCTTCGTAATTTCAGCAAACAACTGCTTTCCTTCTGCATCGAACTGAAGTGAAACCGTTGGCTCACCGATATTCTGATCGAACTCAACCACAGCCTTATCAAGCTGCTTTCCAGACAAACCTGTCGCCTTCCATTCGCCGTCGAGCAAGAAATCCTGCTCAGACTTTTTTGGGAACATGCTGCCACGAAGTGCAATCAAGCTCTCCTGGCGCTCTTCTGATTTGAAGATGATGTGGTATCCGAATTCCGTTTCAACAGGACCCTTGATTTCACCCACCTTCATTGATACAAGCGCATCCTCAAATGGTTTAACGAGCTGGCCTTTGCGAATTTCACCAAGATCACCACCTGTTTGCGCTGCACCTGGCTCAGTTGAATTTACTTTTGCAAGATCTGCAAAGTTTTGGGTTGATAATTTCAAAAGCAATTCTTTTGCTTTCTGTTCTGCTTCTGATTTTGTCTGTGTTCCTTCACATGCTGATGCACCCTTCCAACAGAGCAAAATGTGACGAGCTTTCATTACAGGCTCCTTTTTTTCTTCGCCGCGCTGTACAACAAACACACCCTGCTTTGTTTCAATTGCATCTGAAACTGCGCCAACACGATTTCGTGCTGCCCACTGAAAAAGCTCTGGCTGCTCTGCTGCAGAAACTGCACCAAAATCTTTACCGCCATTTTTTTTGTAGAAATCATCAAACGAAAGTCCTTTTTTCATTTCAGCAAGGCCTGCTGCTGCAAGATTTTTCGCTGCAACACCGCTTTCTGCAATTTCCTTTTGTTGCTCTGGAGTTAATTTTGCGTCACCTGTTCCCTTTTCGCGGAACTCAAGTGTTGGAGTTGCACCAATTTGATCAATCGCTTCTGCAACATCGTGAACATCTGGAAGTTCAACCATAACACGATACAGCTGACCAACTTTTGTTGTTTGAACGATTGGTTCACCAACACCGAACGCATTCACACGACGTTCAATTACATCACGAGCACCCTCAACTGCCGAAGCCTTTTCAGACTCTGCAACCTGAGATGTATCTACGTCGTACATAAGGTACGCACCACCTCGAAGATCAAGTCCGAGTCGGAATGTTCCCGAATTAATGTGTCCGAGCGTGACTCCCGTTTTTGCATTAACCGTATCCGACATTTTATTGTAGACATCTGGAAATGCATATCCGGCTGCAAGAAGTGCAACGACTGCAACGGCGATCAAACCGTTTCTGACTTTTGACCGTGGAATTGCGCTGTTTGTTGTTCGTGGTTTCATACCAATCATTTAGAAAGTGGCTCAATATTATCAGAAAGAAGCTTCCCGCGCAAACCCCATGCGGTGGACAAGTGTATTTTCTATTCTAAAACCTTGCGCTCCGAATCCAGGTCGCGATTCACTGCGTGATGGTCTGTATATTTTTCCGGAAATCGAACGCGAAGTTTCGCGATATTTTTTTCCCACATTTCCTCAAACGAAATACCAAGCTCGTCCGACAAAATCGCAAGATACCACATAACATCTCCTGCTTCTTCCGCCAAATGCACGCGGTCAAGCGCGCGACCATAAATTTTTGTTTTCTTCACAATGTCCATGCACTCCGCAGCCTCTGTCACCATTCCCATCATCGCGTGTTCCATGCGCGGCGTAATTCCATTGGTTTCGCCAAAGCGATATTCTTTTGTTTCTGTCAAAACTGCGTTTTCAATATATTCAGCTGGGGTCATAGTATTAGTTTTTTGATAAAATTGCGCGCTCTAATTTTTCTGGCTCGTCTGTGCCGATGCGATAGATGTTTCCGTTTTTCAAAACAATTTCAACCGCGTCAAAACCCGAAACATTATAGATCCACATCTTCGGCCAAAACCATCGGCGAACACCCCACCCAAAATACCATTTGTTTTTGACGGATTTTGCGGTGACGACGTCGCTCAGATTAAAAGATTTGCGAACAAATCCATAGCCGAATTTGATGAGTATTTTTTCCTTCGTGATTTCAACGTTCAATGTCCAGAATGACACGAGCAGAAGAAGTACAAAAACCATGAATGCAGTTACGAGCAAATTCGAGCCAGAATTAACCGATGGTGGCTCAGCGCGCGCCATCATCTGGGTCCACGAAAAAAGCCCAAAAACTGCCACAGTAGCGAAAATCGTCAAATACCCAATTTGCGTATGTTTGTAGTTCATAGTGTTGCCATAGTAACAAAAAAGTAGTAATCTAGGAAAATGTCGAGCGAAATTATTTTGCTCGGGAGGAACTATGCGGCCCGATGATAACGAGCAGAACGTCTGGAAATCGCTTGAAGCGGCTCTGGCATATATCTGCGCCACTGTAATATTCATCATTGCAGCGTGGCCCGTTTTGCGGCTGATCCACCCCCTCATGTGGTGGCAAGAATACTCACAGCTCCTGCAGCAATATGCACCAATCGCTGGAGCCCTGGTTCTTGCGCTTATCGCCGGTCGTGCCATCCTAAAACGCGCGACCTAGCCGATCGCAAACCCTTGTTCAACCTCCCGCGCGGCACACCTGCTGCGCGGGACATTTTTTTATAAAACCCGCCACTCCGATAATTGAGGAATCCCCCGCTCAGGAGCAACCATTTCAATCAAACTATTTTTCACAGCCTTTTCAAACAAACGTTTTCCATCATCAGTAACCGCTGTCGAAAGAAAATTTTTTCCAGACCCTACCTGCTCCAAAAATTTCTTGAACACCTCATACCCCTCGCCCGTCCCAGGCTGGCGATTCCAAATATTTAACAGTAGCGGAATGTCTCCCGAAAAATCTGCGTCGAAATCTGCATGAGATTCAATTGATGGTGTTTTGTTTTCAAAATTCATATTTTATGTGCGTGAATAATTTTTTCCATAATGCCCAAAACATACGATTCGCGAATCATCCACGTGCGCACAGCCTTTCCACTTTTTATGCGCTCATCATATATTCTGCAAACTTCCTTATACTGTACGAAACGGGGCTCATAATCGTAAACCAATTCGTCAGCCTCAAGATTTTGATCGACCATATCCAAACTCACATCGACAAGATAATAACTATTAATCCGTTTGCAAAAATCAAATCCATCTAACACAGGCGTATCGTATTCGGTTGTACGTCCAACGAGACCTTGTATCGCAACAACTGACATACCAGTTTCCTCAAGAACCTCTCTTCTAACAGCATCCTCTAGCGTTTCTCCCAACTTCACTTCTCCGCCGGGCAAAGCATATTCATCAAACTTCTTCGAATAGATCGTCAGTAGTAAATCATCGCGCAGCGAAATAGCTCTTACTTTCTCAATCGTATGGCTTTTACCGTTCAAAAGTAAATTCGGCTCGCGATAAAACGTTTTTTCGAACATAAATTATTTCGCAATTCGAATATCCTTAAGCCCGAGCACCAATAACACAATCATTACAATCTTCAACCCATAATGTCCATGCAGATCAAAAAAGTTTGCGGTCATTGGCGTGATTCGCATAAAAATCAAATGCACGACAACTCCGAGCGGCAGTGTGAGTAATAGCCAGCTACGCTTTGGAATCACAATGCGAATCTTAAGAAAAAGTTTCGAAAGCAAAGGCGCTAACAAATATATTCCGATGAGCGACGCAACGATATCAAAGATTGCATAGCCCGCGATACGAAATGATCTGAGAAATTCGATTGTTAACATAATATCAATATTAAGCTAATTCCAAAAAAACTATCGAACTAATTCCAAGAGCAATACCAACAAGCTGATATGGATTCAAAGTTTCCTTAAAATAGAACCAACTAACAAATGATAACGTTAGGATGTTAAAAATAACGAAAATGGTTGAGGCAGTTGCGATATTCTTATACTTAAAGCTATACGCCAAAAAAACCATACCAACCATGTATATCACCATTCCAATTGCAAATATTGGTATTGAGCTATTTATAACCCATTTTTTCATCACGATATCACCAATCGTAAGAACCGAACCTCCGACAAATAGCAGAATTAAAGGTAGATATTGCGCCATAAATTTTTAATTTAATGTCGAATATTTTTGGAAGTCATATTTTCTTAATTAGACCCTCTTAAAAGAAACTGTATATGAGTGCGGATTAGTATTTTCTTCTTTATTTACCGCATGCTCATCAAAAATATCTTTGTAACAGATCTGTAAACGATGTAAGTTGGTAATTTCTTCCCTCTCAAAAGAATCCACAGAGAAAGGATCCTCAAGAAAAGAATTTCCCCACGTACGCTCCCCATCACCACAACAAGTAGGGTCGCCAATTAAAATATATTCTTTAACACTATCAAATTGACGTATTGTTTTTGTCCAATCTGTCCTGGCTGGCATCCAAGAAGAGATGACAATATCTGGCTTAAATGTTTCAAGCGCTTCTATGTAGTCCATTTCTACCACCGAAAATTTATCCGCTAAACCCCATCCATTGGAATCGGTGGGCATTATTTCAATGACACCATCAAGACCTTTTTCCTGTAAAACGATTTCCAACAATGTTGAAAACCTTCCGTTTCCTGCACCAATTTCTACAATTGATAGTTTGCCCAATTTTGCCACCCTATCTGCAAGATAGTCAGCAAAAGCATTCATGTATTCCTTGTTCCAAAATTCAAAGACCTTATAGTCACGAAAGCAAAATTTATAAAAATCATCGTGGGATGGAAGCGCTTTCTTTATCTCTTCTCGTGTTGGTAAATAAAACCGAGCGAGCAACTTTTCTCTTGCTATCGCCAAAGAAGTATCCGGCATTGTTGGTGGAATAGGGCCTGACGAGGCCGGCGGGAATTCTTTTATCATAAGTTAAATATAGGTTGCCTCATTATACTACACCCACTCAAACCGTTTAATCATTTTTCCTTCCCATTCCAAAACATCAAAAAACATAGCAATCGGTCGAACCCACATTTGACCATCGTGTGTATAAACTCCGAGCTCCTCAAGCGTTTCGCTGTGACGCGCCACACCAATAACTTCGTAGACGCCGCCCTTATAATGGCGATACGCGCCTGGCGTGAGGGCGCGCGCCTGGTCGGACCATGCTGGTAAGGTGTTTTTCATATTCTACTAATTGCTATCTGCCACAACTATACAATCTTAGCAGGAGTTCCCTGAAAGAATACCATCTGCCATCTATTATTAATATTTTGCCAAATTGAACTGCACAATGTGCAACGTTTTTCTCCACTTTCCACGATTTCTCTATCAACGATGTAATGTACCAAAACAACATCAGCTGATAATTTTTTCTCACTATAATCACGTACGACAAATTTTTCCTCAGGACATTGTTGCAATACATCAATAATATCCCGCTTTGTGCAAGTCGTACCACTTTGTGTAAATTCAAAAAAATCATCCGACAATAATTCATTTAATCTTTGTGGAGACATTCTCGTTTCTGAACTAAGGAGTTCAAGTTCCAATTCTTTTACAATAAAATTTTCTGTTTTTTGAATCATAGCTGAGATTTTAATAATCTGTTTTGTAGTTTGGGGCACCTCTCTTTTTAAGACCAGCAAGAAAACGCTGCAGCACGTGAACGTTGCCATCAGCCCGATTCATTATTTGCTCCAATCTAGCTTGGTTATTATCGAGATAGTAAATTGTTCCCTCTATATAGGCAATCCACTCGTCGCCAGAACCTTTTTTTGCAGCATCCAATGCTTTTAAAAAAAGATCTCGAGTCTGATCATCATTTTCATCATAAGTCGCTATTTGCGCCATATGAAATAACTCCAAACTTACCACATTCCAATACGCATCTTCGATTACTGAGCCAACAAATTCACTCTCTTTTGATTGCAATCTTCGATAACATTCTTTGGCATTGCCGCGATCAGAAGTGCTTTGATCCAATTTAAAAACCTCCTCAAGAAAATCCCTTAACTCATCTTCTTTGTCCGGCAATTCTGAATTATTATTTGAACCAAATGGGAGTTCACGCATATTTATACCCTTTGAGTTATGGCCTAAGAGAAATTTCATCAACCTCCCTATTTTACCACAGAATGGATTGACAAAATCACCAGCCCACGCTACCGGACCACGGTCCAATGGACCATCACATGGGTGTTTTTTTATTTAGTTCTCCGCGTGCACAAAGCAATCCTCTTATTTCTGATACCCAAACTCCGTCAATAGTTTTAAAAGCTCCCCCTTCGGCAACCCCATCGCATGATCATCGCTGCCATCCGTGTGAATCATAAAATGCCGAAACAGCGGATGCTCGGTTTGGAGACCGCCTGCACAAAACATTACATCCGACGTATCCAAAATTTCCTCGGCCGCCAAATCCGGAATCGGCACGTACCATGTATGCATCGCCGA
>CALQYY010000007.1 GCA_943349075.1 Candidatus Magasanikiibacteriota bacterium | reverse complement strand
ACAGTTTGAAAGTGATTTGTGAGAGAGACTGCGCACAAGCATTCGCGCGTAACTTTAGTTACGCCTAGCGAATGCGCGGAGGAACAAGTGAATTGCGCAGCTAAGCGCAATGAACGGTCTCTCGAACAAATCACTTTCAAACCATTAGCGGGGTACGGGAATCGAACCCGTGTCTCATGCTTGGGAAGCACGCATATTACCATTGTACTAACTCCGCTTGAAGGCGGAGCAGGAGCAATGGAATATCCATACTGCACCGCATAACCTGTTCCCAACTAGTGTGGTAACAAGTTTACTCCGCCGAACTACCTTTTGTCAAGATTTAGTTTTGTGCTGTTTCTGCAGCTGAATCAACGCGTCCTGGGACGGTTGTGTGCATAAACTGATAGATCGAAGCTTTATCGAGCCATTTCTGAATCTCGAGAACCACCGATGGAAATTTGATCAAAATGTGGCGTGCGCGAACCTCCGTCACCTTTCCTGCGCGGTCCTTCTTAATTTCCTCAACTTTGATGATGTGGTAGCCAAATTCGGTTCGAACCAAATCACTCACTTCACCGCGCTTCATCGCAAACATAACTTTATCAAACTCAGGCACTGTCTGGCCCGGCTTCATAAAACCCAAATCACCACCCGTTCCTGCGCTTGAATCCTGACTCACCTCTTTTGCAACTGCCGCAAAATCTTTGCCACCCTTAACTTCTGCGAGTGCAGCTTCTGCTGCTGTTTTTGCAGGAGCGGTGAATGTTTCGTCTGCCAACAATTTTTTCTGTAATTCTTGGAGCACAAGCATTGAACGAACAACGCGGTCGCGATATTGCTCGATTGACCATCCGAAATTTTTCTTAATATCGGCCTCAACTTTTTCCTTACCACCACTTGCAGCATTAATTTCGTCGAGTTCTTTGTTCAAAACCTCTTCAGAGATAGTTATCCCCAAATCAGCTGCCATTTTTTCTGCAGCAAGCGTCAACATCTGACGATGAAGAATTCGTGTGCGAAAAACATCACCCGTATATTCACTCTCAGGAGCTCCTGAATTCGACAGATACAAGCTCAAAGCGTCTGAATCTGTTTTGATATCATTCCAGCTAATCATCGAACCACCAACAAGTGCTGCAGGCGCATGAATCGCCGACAAACAACGTGTTGCAAATGGAAATGTATCAGGACTGCGATATCCAACAATCGCGCCCGCAACAATTGCAACACCAGCAAGAACACCGATACTGCTTGTGATTCCTTTAATAAAAAGTTTTTTTGATTTATTTTCCGTGACCGCCTCAGTGACGACGGTTTCATCTACTTTGTGTTCCAATTCATCGTGCTCCATAGATTTCATTTATTGTGACTTAACGTTGCCGAAGAAATAATACCACCACTTCTCAACATTTGAAAGTTCTGTCGGCGACTCTTTTTCAAGTGTCAAGGATTTTGTTGCTGTTCCTGTAACCGAGAGCCCTGGAACCACGAGCACAGACTCGCCCGGCTTAGCTGCAAGCAGCTCCTCACGCGCGCGCCCCTCCGCATACGAGTCGCTCTGCAATTTTTTCAACACCTCAAGCGATTCAATTTTGCGTTTTTCGAGTTTGTTCACATCCGTTTGGAGCCGACCAATTTCGTGGCGCAGTTCATAGTCGCGCAAAAACACGCGCAAAAAACTAACAAGCAAAAACAAAAATAGCACGATGACAATCACCGTTGTTAATCGTTGTTTATTTTTTGACGTCGTCTCTCTCATATACTTTTTCTGTTGGCTGACGAAATTTGTGCTTTTCTAAATATAATTCCTGCGTTTCAAGTAGCAATCGCTGCAAACGGCTTGGTCGAAATATCGCCGGCACACACAAATCAACCGACCCCCACGCTGTTTTGATATTCACATCCCCGTATCGAAATATTGTTTGCAGCAGCCCATGTGTATGCAGCGACACATCCTGAATTTTTTCGAGCGACGACTGCGACACAACGCGTTCAAAAAACCCACGCTGCTCGATATCGACGATACGATCGGTCGTCACAATAAAAACATTGTGATACCACATAAAAATTGTCCGAACAAACATCGCGAACCCAAGCGCGAACACGAGAAGTCCCACCGCAATTCCCCATCCGTTCCATTTCAGAAGCGGAAACAAGAAAAAAAACGGAATCATCATGAGTACGGTTGCGAAAAAATATTTTCCGCCATCAATTACAGGAAACCTCCGAACTTCTCGGATGATTGCTTCGCGCGGCTTCAATTCGAAATTGTCGGTGAATCCCATGTGTTTGATAATTTTGCGAGTCCTTCACGCACAACCGTTCGATCATCCCACGGAGTTAGCGTGAAATTTGGACCGGCCATTGCCTGTTCGCAACCCTTTCCTGTTATCACAATGATATCGTTTTTTTGCGCACTTTGCAATGCAAATTCAATTGCCGCACGTCGATCTTCGATGATGTGCAACCCATGTGATTCTGTCTTTCCTGCCTCGCGCGCGCCCTGGGCCACCATATCCATAATTTCACGCGGATTTTCATCGTACGGATCCTCATTTGTCACGATCACTATGTCCGCATGCTGCGCCGCAATCTTTCCTAAGATCGGCCGTCGCGCCTTATCGCGCCCACCTCCTGTGCCACCGAGCACATGAATGATTCGTGCGTGCGGAATTTTGTTCACAACATCATACAACTTTGTCATCGCCACCGGCTCAAATGCAAAATCAACCATAATTTGAAACGGCTGCCCTTCGCGAATAAACTCGCCGCGCCCTGGAACTGCAGAAATTGTTTTCAATATCTCCGCCGATTTTTCAAGTGGCACACCAACCGCAAGCGCACACACCGCCGCCGCAACCGCGTTTGAAACAACGTGTTCACCAAGTAGCGGCACATCAAACTTAGTCAAACGCAGCGTAAACGAAACCCCCGATCCCGTTACCCTAACGTCTGTCGGAACAAACCCTTCTATTCCCGCAAGCTCTTTCCCAAGTGACCATTTTCGCTCAATCGGAAAATCCAAAAATTCAGCAGCCTCCGCAACCTGCCCATTCACAATTGCCGTTTTCGGAAACCCTGCTCGCGCTTTTTTTGGAAGCCGCGCTAAATACGCAAATAATTTCTTTTTTGCGTTCTTATAATTTTCAAAACTACCATGTGACTCAATATGCTCTGGATACAAATTCGTGAGCATACACACATCGTAAAAAATCCCACGATGTCGAAACTGTTCGATTCCTTGCGATGTTGTTTCGACAATCGCAATATCACACCCAGTGCGTTCCATTTTTGCCAAAAATCGCTGCGTCCCCCACCGTCCAAGCTGCGTCATCTTTGATTTATTGAGTGTACATTCGTTTCCGATACAAAATTCAATCGTTGATGTTGACCCAACCTTATGCCCCGCTGCATTTAGAATTCGTCCTAGCAAAAAAACCGTCGTCGACTTTCCGCTCGTTCCCGTGATTCCAATCGTAATCATTTTTTTCGTCGGAAACCCAAATCGCACAGCACCACTCATCGCCACACCAAAATGGTAAAACTTTAACAAAAAATGCGGGGTTATTTTGCGCAAAAGTCTAAGCATAGTAGATACATAATGCCTGAAAATAATACTGAGGTCAATCAATCATACCCCAATTCCATACCTCAGTTTATCACTCTTCGATAACTGGATAATACTTAAAATCTAGCGGAAGTGGGGTTTCAATTAAAACCGCGCGCACTTTTAATGTTGATTGCTTCCAAAACTCCCTCAAGTCACTAGGAACGCCACGCACATGGACAGAAAGAATAACTAAGTTATCTAAATTTGCAAGGCTTTCATCTATACCAAAAGTTTCCTTTGCGAGATCAATCGACATAGATTCGCACTGAGGAGGTAGCCCACGTGTTCCATATAATCTAGACTTCGGTTCATAGAAATAAGCCTTTGTGCAAGTAAATTTCCATGGGGCTAATAAAACATTAACCTCACTCACCCGCATCGGTTTGTCAAAAATAATAATGGAAGACCACGGTTCGGAACGATAATTTAGAAGTTCCGCCACTCGATATAAAGATCTTACATCTTGTTCAGCGCCAGCCACGATTTTAATGCATGCTTTATCAAATTGCCCGACAATTGTCTGACCAGGTGGACATTCAAGAGGTTTGTATAATATTTCACCACCAATACGAAAAAGTACAATAGAAAAAACGCACAGTATTCCGATTACTAAACCACCCTCAACATACTTAAAATTATCTGACTTCATAGTGTATTTACACTACACTTACCAGAAGAACCAGTCAATTTAAATTCTTTACAGCCTGCACGTGTCTGAATAAGTGCGCTGGCGTTCAAATCCTAAGCCAAAATAAGAAAAAACTTTTTTTCGAAGGGTGTTTTAGCGTGATCCCGGGTGGGTTTTCTCTTCGCGGCGTGAGGCCGTTCGAGCCGTGGCGTTCGAAATGTGCCCCGCACATTTTTCTGCGCCCTTCAAATTCCATATCCCAAAGTCATAATAAAAACACCACCTTTCGGTGGCGTTTTTATTATGACCCGGGTGGGATTTGAACCCACGACCATCAGCTTAAAAGGCTGTTGCTCTACCAACTGAGCTACCGGGTCGGGTGAGGGATTAATTTCTGAGCGTTCACGCTCAGAAATTAATCCCGAGCGAGACCGACAGCTACGAGCAGCCCTACGGGCTGCGAAGTATCTGTAGGGTCGAACACTACTTAAGCGAGACCGTCAGACACAAGCAACCTTGAGAGTTACAAGTTCCTGCGATTTAAAGCAGGAATACTATACTCCACGAACACAATCTTTGCAAGAGTCATTTCGCCTTTGTATCCCCAACCGCGCAGATCAAATCAGCGACTTTTTCCACAGCGTCTTTTGGAAACAGCCCCAACAAGGCGTCAGACTGCTGTTTGTACATCTGCTCATCCGTCAAAAGCACCCGAATTTTTTCATACAAATCAGCGGCCCCGAGCGTACTCTCGTCCAGCATCACCGCACCTCCCGCATCAACCACAAACTGCGCATTTGCCTCTTGATGCGACCCGTGAATCGGAATTAGAATCGCAGGTTTCCCCCACGCCGCAATTTCCGAAATTGCATTGAACCCTGCGCGCGAAACAATCACATCTGCCGCCGCATATGCATGCGTCATCTCGCCAATAAAAAACGGATATGGGTGATAAAAATTATTTGCAACCTGCGGCTGAATTCGATTCGAGCCGGTCAGATGAACAATCTGAAACATCCCCGCGCAATCCTTCACCAGCTGCTCAACCGTATGATTAATATTTTCCGCGCCTGTTCCGCCGCCAAAAATAAACACGGTCGCACGATCGCCCCCGAGCTTAAACAACTCAATCCCTTTCTCCCGTGAACCCTCAAGCACACTCGGCCGAACTGGATTTCCTGTGTATACAACTTTTTTCGCAGAAAACTTTTTTGTGTGACCCTCTGTGGAAACTGTAATTTTCGCGGCAACGATCGCCATCAATCGGTTCGCAAGCCCAACAATCACATCTTGTTGATGAACAACACTTGGAATTCCCAACGTCCACGCAGCAAAATGCACCGGCACTGAAACAAACCCCCCTGCCGTCACCACAACATCAGGGCCGAATTCTCGCAAAATCGCGCGCGCCTGAAAAAATCCCTTGGCGAGTTGGATAATATCTGTAAAATTCTTCGTCGAAAAATAGCGGCGCAGCTTTCCTGACGGAATCGTATATAACGTAATTCCTGCGCGCCGAATATAGGGCAGCTCAACGCCGCGCTCTGTTCCAATCCACGCAAATTCAAAATCCGCCGCATTTTTACGAGCACGTAAGGTCTCAACAATTGCAAGCAATGGCGTCACAGGACCGAGCGTCCCACCTCCGGAAAACAAGATTTTCATAGTCGACGACGTTTTTCAATTACAGCAGTTTCAGGCGGATTAACAATCCCCGAAATAACCCCAAATGCTGCAAGCGTAACCATGAGCGACGTTCCGCCATGGCTCACCAGCGGCAATGGTAACCCAGTCAGCGGCACAATTGCAAGCATTGCTCCGATATTCAAAACCGTTTGCACCCCAATCCACGAAACCGTCCCGATAATGAAATATTTCGCCCAATCACTCCCCGCCGTGCGCGACAGCTGATACCCTTTTAGCACGAGCAGTAAATACGCTGAAATCAAAATCGTCGAAATAATAAAACCCATCTCCTCAGCAATCACCGCAAAAATTGAATCCGCACTTACTTCTGGAAGGTACTGAAACTTCTGACGCGAATTTCCAAGCCCCATCCCAATTACCCCACCACCGCTCACCGCAATCAGAGATTGTTTGATGTGATATCCACTTCCATACGGATCTTTGTCCGGATCAAACAGTACCGTAATTCGCTGTAACCGATACGGCGCAATCGCAACTAAAATCACAACCGCAAGCGCGCCAAGGCCAGCCAAAATTCCAATATGCTGCATCTGAGCTCCCGCAACAAATGCCAAAATCATGGCCGTCGCAAAAATAACAAGCACTGTTCCAAGATCAGGCTGCAGCAAAATCATTCCTGAAATTGCGACAACATAAATTAGATACTGAAGCAGTCCCTCGCTAAACACACGGCTGAGCAATTTTTTATTTTGCGCAAGCCACCCAGACAAAAAAACAATGAACGTAAATTTCACAAGCTCCGCCGGCTGAATTGAGTATGAAGCCACATGAATCCAGCTGAGCGACCCATTGATTCGAAGACCAAGCCCCGGAATAAAAACGAGCCCGAGCAAAACGATCGAAAGCCCAAACATATATTTCCACGACCGCTCCCACCAGGAAATTGGAACTTGGCGAAGCGCGATAAATAAAACAGCACCCGGAAGCAAGCCAAATAAAACTTGCCGAATCAAAAAATGATACGCATTTCCAAATTTATCAGCAGCACTCGGCGCCGTCGCCGACCCGAGCATCACGAGCCCAAACGCTAAAATTATCGAAACAATGGCAAAGAGCGACAACGACTGTCCTTCAGTCTGTTCACCTCGCATAGAGGTTGTTAGATATGAATAATATCGAGAAGTGCGAGCACTAACGTAATCATACACGCAACGGCTGTAATCAGCCACAAACGCATAGTCACCTGATGAGCGGGCCAGCCTTTCGCCTCAAGGTGATGGTGGTACGGCGCAACAAGAAAAACTTTTCGCTTAAAAACCTTCTTTGAAAAAAGTTGAATCATCACCGACCCCGATTCGATAACGAGCACAATACCCGCAATCGGCAAGAGCAAAACACTGTTGGTGAAAAACGCAACAACCGCGAGCGTTGTGGTGAGTCCGAGCACACCAACTTCTCCCATGTAAAATTTTGCAGGCGGAATGTTGAACCACAAAAACGCGAGAAGTGTTCCAACGAGCACCGCGCAAAACGCTGCCAAGAAATATTGGCCACGCGCGAATGCGATTGCGGCAAACGTCGCAAACAAAATCGCGAAAATTCCACCTGCCAAGCCATCAAGTCCATCAACAACGGACGAACTAAAAACACCCATGATCACCGCGATGAAAATTGGAATGTAGAGCCAGCCGATAAAAATGTCTCCCATGAGCGGTACATGCATCACGTCCCAGCCGAGCTTGTAGTGAAACCAATATGACCCAACAAGTCCAATCAAAAAAACAACGAGCAAACGATGGCGAAACTTAATTCCCCCACCCTTTTCGGTATTTCCAAATCCACCAACAACAAGTAAATCATCCATGAGCCCCAAAAGTGACGCAGCCATCAAGGTAAAAAACGGAATCCAGGTTTGTGATCGATTCAAAAAATTAAATTGTGCGAGCGGTGTTTCTGGAAAAAAAACACTGAATCCCCATGCAGCAAACGCAACAATGAGCATTGACCCGCTGAGAAGCACGCCAGCCATGCGTGGAACTTTTGTTTCGTTATTTTTGTGGAGCGATGCAAAAATTGGTGTCGCGCTTCCGTCGGGCGCAACCGAGCGAACCGTTTTTTTCCAGCACTTAAATTTAACCAAAAGATTGATGAGCGGTGTTGCTCCGATGAATGCAACGAGAAAACCAACAAGCGAGAGAATTGCAATCAAAATGAGGGCAGATCGTGGATCCATAGATTTTTAAGCACCGTTTACACGAAGAATGAGAATGCCGAACCAGAGCGCGAGCATCGCAATCGGAACCAAGCTCCACAATACAACGAGCGCAACAAGGCGACGCCACAGCATGAGCAAATTTCCGCCAATGCCGTTAATTGTGGTGATCAACAGAAGAAGTCCTGGCAAAAGCAGTGCAAGATACGGGCTTCCGAGCGCATCAACACCTAAATCAGTTGAGTAATGTAAAAAAACAGGCTGTGGAACACGACTCAGCGAAACTTCGAGCCAAATTGATAAAACGATACTGATCAATACCGAAAACATGATTGGCGCAATCATCTCCCATTTTCGAACGAACAGTTGCCACGGATACCAAGATAACGACATGTTATAGGCGATTATTCTTCTCCAATAAATTCAAATTCATCTTCGTCAACTCCTTCTGCGTGCACTTCCTGGATTTCAGGAACAGCCTCGAGCATCTCGGCTTCAACTCCTGATTTCAGCGTTAAGGTCGACATTGGGCAGCCAACACATGTTCCGGTAAAACGAATCGTTAAAATACCCGATTCAGCGTCAAATGACACATATTCGGCGCCGCCCTTGTGAAAAGCAAGCATCGGAGCAACGCGCTCAGTAAGCGCATTCTTGATAGCTTCTTCAATTTCTGATGGAGATCTTGACATATATTCAGTGGATAGAGTATACTCCCCTCACTTGAATTTGGCAATTATTCCGCTATGGCACACAAACTATCGGCCGGCTCCACCCATTTAGGCCGCGACTCCCAATCAAAACGCTTAGGAGCTAAGCTTCATGATGGACAGACAACTCGCGCAGGACAGATCATTTTCCGCCAGCGTGGCACAAAAATCCACCCAGGTAAGAATGTACGTCGTGGCAAAGATGACACCCTTTACGCTGCAATCGCAGGTTTGGTTGCATTTACACGCCGCAAAGTTATCGCTTTCGATGGCTCAATGAAACTTCGCACATTCGCGAACGTTACACCAAAAGCTGCAAAGTAATTTCACTGCAAAATAAAAACCCCACCGCTTTGGTGGGGTTTTTTTATTCTCCTCTCGTTACCGCTTTAAAAGCGTGTCTGAAAACTTGTGATACAGGAACGATGACGATATAAGCAGAATTCCGAGCACAAGCGACACAGCAATTCGATATAGCGTTCCAAGTCCCCACAGATCAACAAATGCAACCTTACTTATCGCAATCCCCAACACAATCAAGCCGGTAAGACGAAATGCCTGCGATTTCTTTATAAATCCAAACACCAAATTAGCAACACCATATAGTATGAGGCCAATTGAATACGTAATCTCTTTTTTCTGCCCTGGATCCATTGCTAAATCAATTTGGCGCGACATAAATACCAAACCAGTGATCTGAGCGAACGCACCTGCAATAACCCCCACGGATTTAGCGAGCACGTTTTTATGAAACTGCGAAAGCCATGCTTGGAATGCGAAGACAGCGATAAGCAGGACAAAAAGCAGCGATATTTCGTTGAACCAAATCGATGCATCGAAGCTAAGTGTGAAATTTTTACTAAACCCTATGAACAATGCGAACGATTGAAATGATAGCAGGAATGCGCCAATTTGAATTGAGACTTTTTGAATAAGCGCAGCCGAGGTCGCACCAAATATCGCAATGAGCAGCAGAAAGTAAACTGTTTTGAGCTCTGAAAAATACGAAACGGTGGCAAACATAAGAAATACCATCGCCGCATTTCCGAGAAGTCCAACAGGTATAAATTCCCGACGCTTCGAATATAGCCACCAAAGACCCGCTAAAATACATGCCGCAAACCAAACATACATGAGTGATCTATCGTACGGAACATCCGAAAGATTTCCCTGAAGCAAAATAAGAATCGTCGTAACTGCTGATTGCACCAAAAACAACGCCGCAACACCATCTTCAACAACCTCTGAACTTGCCCAAAATTTGAAGATGAAAAAGAGAGCAATCGCAGCTTCCATTCCAATCGCCACAACACCTACCCCAAACGGGAACTCATTTAACGCCCAATTCACCAAGTGAATACCGAAACCTATTACTGGAAACAAGAAATACAACATCCACTCACGTTTTCTTTGTAAAAACCAAAATGCTGCAGTTGTTACAATGAGTGAGTACAATGCAAAACCATTCTGAACAGAAACATCTACTTCACCATTACCAAAAAACAAAGGCGCCAAATACGCGCCAGACAATGATGCGATGAGTAGCGGATGACTTTCGTGCTTCACGCTAAATGCCAACATCACCACTGTTAAAATCAGCGTCAAAATCAGTGCAACTATTGGCGATATGAAATTATATAGCGTGTGTGCAGCAATAACATCAAAAAACCAAACCGCGATTCCCCCTCCAACAATTACGTGCCCAAAAAGTTGGTGCTTTTTAGCCAGATAACTTCCCAAAGCAATCATACCGCCACCGAACAGCGCAATTACAATGATTTTGAAAAAGTCCGAGAGAAGATCTTGATCAAACGCATATTTGAGAAAAAATCCAACTGCCGCCAAGATTGCTACTATACCGACACGAAGCAAAATCCTTCCTCCAATAAAACTCTCGACAATATTTTCTGAATGATATTCCGTTTTCGGCTCAACCGCCTTGGGCATTGCAGGTGGAGCGATAACTTGTTTTTGAACCGTACCCCCATCGAGTAATGCAACCCTCGATTCAAGACGCTCAACTCGCTTCTCTAATTCTAAAATATCCATAGACATATATTTATGCCTCAATAATAGCACAATTTTGGCTGACACGCCCTAAAACCACAGAATCTTGCCAATAATCACATTTCCTGCTAGTCTAGACCCATATTCGTCTCCCCTGCGAAAGGTCGCGGGTTTAACCTCAACATATGAAGTCAGGATTTGCAATTATTATCGGCCGCTCAAACGTTGGAAAATCAACGCTTTTGAACCGCCTGATCGGAACCAAGCTCTCAATCGTTACCAACGTTCCTCAGACAACTCGAAAAAATATTCACGGTATTTTGAATACCGAGGAAGGCCAGGTCGTATTTATCGACACTCCTGGTGTTTTAAAAGGCGGTCACGGCGGACTTTCGGGTCAAATGATCGACCAAGTTAAAGAAACACTCCACGGAATCGACACCATCATCTACGTTGTCGACCCATCTCGCTCAATCGGATCTGAAGAGCGCTACACGCTTTCACTCATTCGCGGTGCAGAAGTAACAAAAATCCTTGTCATCAACAAAATTGACCTCAAGGACAAGCCCTACATCGAAGATTACCGCGCAATCGGGGCCGAAGAATTCACCAGCGTTATCGAACTCTCTGCTGGCGAAGGAACTCACATCAAGAGCTTGGTAAACGCGGTTATGGAGGCAATGCCTGAGGGCGAGCCCGTTTACCCAATGAACCAGCGAACCAACCTCACCAAAGAAGAGTGGGTTGCAGAAATCATTCGCGAAAAAGCACTCAACGAAGCGCGCGCTGAAGTTCCCTACGCAATGCACGTTGTTGTGGATTCAATAGTTGAAAAAGAAGCTGACCCATCACGCGGCAAACCACACATGTTTGTGGTAAGCGCCCGGATCTTGGTTAACGCAGACCGCTATAAGAAAATGCTCATCGGCACGGGCGGCCGCATCATCAAAGAAATCGGCTCAGTTGCACGCAAAGAACTCGAGGGCATTCTCGATTCAAAAGTTTTTCTCGATCTCGAAGTTGAGACCGATGAAAAATGGCTGCGACTCATATAAAATAACACCACTTTGCACACGCGTCGCAAAGCTCCTGCGGCTTTGCGCGCTACTCTCGGAACTTTCAGTTTTGCTGCGCAAAACTCCTAGCTGAAAGTTCCTCCGAGGTGTGCTTCGTGGTGTTATTTTTTATTCGCGTGTCCGGATACGAATTTTACAAGCATGTCATTTTCAACATGTACAACCCGACCGACATTCCACTTCCCCAAAATCGTATTTTGAAGTGTGTACTCGACAAGTGAAACCTCGACCCATGTATCGCCGAGCGATGCAATTGTCAGACTAACACCATCGAGCGCAATCGAACCTTTTGGTGCTGTATATTTCATCAGGTTTTCTGGCAGTTCAATTCGAATACGAACTGACTCGCCTTCCTGACCAATCGACACGACTTTTCCAACGCCATCCACGTGTCCATATACAAAATGACCGCCAAGCTCATCGCCAACGCGAAGTGCGGCCTCCAAATTCACGCGCGTCCCCACTGTCCAAGCGCCAATATCGGTCATACGAAGCGTTTCAGGAAGCAGCGAAAAATTCATCTCCCCATTTTCAATTGAATTCACCGTCAAACAAACCCCACTCACCGCAACGCTCGATCCAATCTGAACTTTGCTAGCAGTAACCGGAGCCTTCACGCACAAATGTGTCCACCCTTCGCGATCTTCAAGTGCCGAAACTTCTCCGATATCCGTAATAATTCCAGTAAACATATCAAAACATTTTTCTAATCAGCACAATATCATTTTCGATCTTTTCTTTCAGTGCATCCATATCGCTCATGCGAACGATCTCGCTCGCGAATGCAACCAGCTCGACAATAACCATTTCGCCATATCGCTCCGCCTTTGTGTCCTCCAAAAGATGAACCTCGAACTTTGGGCAATCCGACACGACAAAATCGCCACCAACAATTGCGGCACCCTGAAATTCATCGCCACTGTCCACTCGTACGCGCGCCGCATAGACACCAGGACGCGCCATAAGCGCGCCCTCATATGCAATGTTGATTGTTGGGTATCCAAGCGTTCTGCCGTGCTGCAGACCTTTCACAACACTCCCTGACACAATCACAGGCTCCATACTATTTCTTCGTGTTCAAATACTGAAGGGCGCGCAAAACAACAGCATCCTTCATTGGGTCGCGACGGGTAACGTAACCTTCTGGCTCTTCAGAACCTTGTTTTTTTGGTTCAACAACAATGTCTGGTTGAATACCTGACTCGTTAATCGAACGATCGTTCGGTGTGTACCAGAGCGCAATCGTAAGTTTGAGCGCCGAACCATCAGGCAACTCCTCATATTCTTGCACCGAACCTTTACCAAACGATTTTTCTCCGATAATTTTTGCTTTATTTTGATCCTGAAGCGCTCCCGCTACAATTTCTGACGCACTTGCAGAACCTCCATTGATCAAAACAACGGTCGGAATGCCAAGAAGTCGATGCTCACCTGTTGAGAAAAACTCTTTGCGTGGACCATTTCCCTTTCCACGCTCTGCAACAACAACTTGTCGAGGCTCAAGCCATTCACTTGCAACCTCAATTGCACCATCGAAAAAGCCACCAGGATTGTTGCGTAAATCAACTACAATTCCCTTAACATTCTTCTCTTTTGCAACCGCAATCGCTTGGTCAAACTGAGGCAATGTCTGATCGTTAAAGCTAGAAATCGAAATCATGAGCATGTCACCGGGCAACATTTGGTGTGTCACACTCTTAAGTTCGATGGTTTTTCGTGTAATCGAAATTTTAATTGGCTGCTTTGCACCTTCGCGTACAATCGTTAGATCAACAACTGTTCCTTGGGGACCACGAATCTGCTTCACCGCCTCCTCAACGGTCAAACCATCTGTTGTTTTTCCATTAATTTCAGCAACATAATCCCCTGCGCGGAGGCCCGCAGCTTCAGCAGGACTTTCCGGAAGTGGTGCGATTACAATAACGTGAGCGTTTTTCATACCAACCTCAGCACCAATTCCTGAAAATGTTCCATCTAACTCTTCCTGAAATTGTTTCGCAATTTCTGGCGTAAAATACACCGAGTATGGGTCACCAAGCGATGCAACCATTCCGGAAATCGCTCCATAGAACATCTGCTGTTGATCGGCTGGACGACGAACAAATTTTGTCTGAACCTTTTCCCAAACATCCCAGAACGGATCAAAATCAATGTCTTGAGCTGTCTCGCTCGATGTTGTTTTATTTGAAACAGATTCTGTCGCAGCATTCGCCTTCATTGTTGAACGACCAACAAAAACACCGAATCCAAACACAACGACCAAACAAATACTGAGGAGATAACGGCGAAGCACCGCTCGTGAGCGCTGGGTCGCGGGAGATGTTGTTTGTTCTATCATACAAGAGATTCAACACGTGTTATGTCGGCGCCAAGCGCGCGCAAACGAGCGTCAATATTTTCGTACCCGCGATCGATCTGTTCAATATTTCCGATAATTGTCTCGCCGTGAGCAATAAGACCCGCAAGAACCATTCCGATACCTGCGCGAATATCGGGGCTATCAATTTTGCGACCTGACAATTCATGAGGTCCTTCAACAAGCGCGCGATGTGGATCACACAAAATAATTTCCGCACCCATTCGAGTGAGTAAATCGGTGTAGAACATGCGCCCTTCAAAAATTGTTTCATGCACGAGTGACAAGCCCTTAGCCTGCGTCAAAAGCACAGTAAACGGCGCCTGCAAATCAGTTACAAATCCTGGATATTCGTGCGTTTTTACATTCATCGCACGAAGTGTGTGGTCGTATGGTTTGGTTTCAATCCATGTATCGCCAACCTCAAATGGCACACCGATTGTTTCAAGGTGGAGCAAAATATTTTCAAGATGCTCAGGGTTGCAATCAGTAACACGAATACGTGTACGCGCAAGTGCACCCAAAATCACAAAGGTTCCCGCTTCAATTCGGTCCGGAATAATTGCGGCCTCACCTCCTGAAAGGGATTTTACACCCTCAATTGTGATCGTTGGCGTTCCAGCTCCTGTGATTTTTGCACCACACGCATTCAAAAATTCTGCGAGCGCAACAATTTCAGGTTCCACTGCAGCATTTTTGAGCACCGTTGTTCCGTGTGCGCGTGCAGCTGTAATCAGAAACGTTTCTGTTGCAACAACACTAACGATAGGAAAAACAAATGTCATGCCGCGAAGTTCTGGCGCAACAAACTCAAATGTATCCTCAATTGATTTCATTTCAGCACCAAATCGCTGATATCCCTTCAAATATAAATCAATTGGTCTGCGTCCAATTACGCATCCGCCCGGATAGCCGATACACGCCTTTCCAAAGCGTACAAGAAGAGGGCCGACGAGCATGATCGAGGTTCGAATCGTCTTTGCCATTTCAGCTGTAATTTCAAAATTGGTGATCCGTGTCGGGTCGATATAAACCGTATGCGTCTCAATGTCATGTCGAACCTCAGCACCAAGCTTCTCAACCAACTTTAACATACGTCGAACATCTTCGATATTCGGCATGTTGGTCAGCGTAACCGGCCCATCACACACAAGGGCTGCTGCGATGAATTTTAGCGCTGCGTTTTTAGCTCCAGTAACCGAAATTTCGCCCGATAGCGGCTGTTGTCCTTTGATACGAAAGTATGCCATACTGTTTTAAACAATTGACCTATAGTGTACACGAGCGCCCATAAAGATTCAAATTATGCTGCTTCTTCGCTACAAAACAAGAAAACTCGTATTTCGAGGGCTCGTGGCTCTCTATTTTATAATTGCAACCTGGCTTTTGCTTTTTGCAAACGGATTTCGAGTTCAATTGTCACCATTCACCATCTCACGAACCGGCAATATTCTTGCAACTTTTAAACCAACGTCGGCCGAAATCGAAATCGACAATAACGAAACACGATTTTCATCGCCAGCACGCGTCCGCTCGCTTTTTCCAGGAACCCACCGAGCAACCATTTCAGCAGATGGATATCTTCCCTACACTCGCTCAATTAGAATTGAACCCAAAAAAACATCGTTCATCAGCAACATATTCCTCCTAAAAGACGCCTCTCCTGAGCCACTGTCTGGAACAATAACAGAGCCCCGTGAACTCAGTGCGGAAGACCTTCTTGCGCAAACCATTGGAAAAAATGTTGAACTTGTAACAACTGCAGCTTCAGGAACCCGAATTATTATTGGTGATAATGCGGTTGTAAGTCGCGATCTTGGCGCTGGTGCATGGAAAATTGTAGGCGGTGACGCACAAGTCGTTGCGGTTGCACGCATTGAATCCGACGAAATTCAGTTTCGATCATGGGATCAAATCGATACAATAATTACAACGCTTCCAGGACACAAAGTTGTTGCGACAGAGTTTGATGGAACAGAATCTCTACTCGCAATTTCTGATTTTGAAGTCTGGAATTTCAACACGACCTCTCGCGCAGCAGAACTTGTTTATCGATTTAGCACGCCGATTATATCCGTATTACCCGTTCCAGAAACAACACTCATCACTGTTGCGCTGCCTGACGAAATCACCGCCTTTCATCTTGGCGACCACCACTATATCCCAACAACACTTATTCGTGAGTCTATCGTCAGCCAAAAAATATCCGAAGACGGCCGCTACCTACACTACAGTGTAAAATCCGGACAAGACATTAAAAATTTCCGCCGCATTCTCTACTAAATTTCAACCTGAGAATTGTCACCAACGATGAGCTTGTGCCCAAGCGGCAATGTATTTTTTGCATTCGAAATAATCGCATTCTTTCCAATAATTGAATCAACAATGCGTGTTCCTGTTCGAAGTTCTGCGTAATCCATCACAACCGAGTGTTCAACTTCTGTGTTTTCAACAACACAATTGTTTCCAATCGACGAATACGGACCAATATAACTATTTTTAATTACGGTGTTTTCACCAATCGAAACTGGTCCGCGAATTAAAACCTTATCCCAAATTGTTGTGTTGCGGCCAATCTGAACACGACCCTGAATAACAACATCAGGCCCAATCATTCCATGATTTACCGCTTCTTTTTGTAAAACCTCATTCAAAAGCAGCTGGTTTCCTTCAAGCAAATCTTCTGGCTTTCCCGTGTCTTTCCACCAACCAGTGATCTCTTCCCAACCCACCTTTCGGCCAGACTCAATCATGAATGTATTTGCATCCGAAATTTCATATTCGCCACGACCGCTTGGTTCGATTTTCGAAACTGCCTCAAAAACAGAATCGTTATAAAAATAGATTCCTGTTTGTGCTAAATCCGTTTTTGGTACGAGCGGCTTTTCTTCGATACGAACAAGCTTTCCGTTTTCAATTACCGGAACACCAAAACGCTGCGGATCGCGCACGTGTGCAAACGCAAAAAGCGCATCGAGATTTTCGCGCTCAAAACGCTCAACAAAACGACGCAAGTCGCCAAGAATAATGTTGTCACCAAGGTGAAACAAAAACGGCTCGCCGCGCATGTAGTGCTCTGCGTTCTTGATAATATGCGCAACACCCTTTGGACCACCTGTCTGCTCCACGTATGTGATACGTGCGCCCCAGCGCGAGCCATCTCCAACGAAATTCTGAATCTCCTTTTCGCCTGGATTTACATTAATAAAAATTTCCTTGATGCCCGCATTGACGATTCGCTCGATAGCGAAAAAAATCATCGGCTTGTTTGCAAGCGGAATCAAGTGTTTATTGATGGTATAGGTGATTGGTCGGAGGCGACGCGCGGTTCCGCCTGCTGCAATAAGTGCTCGCATATATAGTCAAATTCCCCCAGACCTTACCAAAAAAGCACGAGTTTGACAAGCCACCAGTAGGCGGTCATCCCCGGGTTCGCAATATAGCGCAAAATAGGGTTTTCAACGCGCGCTTCCTGGAATTTTACGTAGCCAACCCAATCATGAGTCAGCGCAGCATCACTTACCGAGCGACGCTTCTGAATCGCACGACGTTTTTCAAACCACATAGCCCAATTTTTTGAATCGCTCCAGTAGGCATACAACTTATGTTTTTCGCTTACCCATCCGCCTTTCAATGCAAAGAAATACGTTCCAAACTCATAAGCAATTACAGCCGGCGCAATCAAAACAAGTGTTGGTACCTTCAAAAACATGAGAAGCACCCCAAACCGATTTCGCTCCATCCAATAGAATTTCGAGATCGAGCGGGCAAATTCATACGCATGATGAACAACGGAATCTCGAACCATCACAACGCGATAGCCAAGCGATTTCATACGAAGCGACCATTCCATGTCTTCATGGTACAAGAAAAAATCCTTATCCCACGCCCCAAACTCGCGGCACAGCACCGTTGGAATCATAAACGCAGCGCCCGACGCGTATGGAACATCCTCAACCGCTTTATAAGAACGCTCTGCAACGGGAATTCGATAATCGCGACAATAGCCAAACCCGCAAAAATGAATCATATTTCCACTCGTATTAACAAGTTCACGCTCAGGGTGAAGCATGATGAGTGATTGTGCAATCGCAATTTTAGGATCCGTCTCAAACGCAGCAACGAGCGCTGAAAACGTATTCGCTGTTGGATACGCATCGTTATTCAGGAAAAATACATAATCGAAACCATTTGCAATTGCATATTGAACACCTACATTGTTGCCTCCCGCAAACCCAAGATTCTCTGTTTGTTCTAAAATTGTAACCTTCGGCAACGACTTTTCCGACTTTGGCAAAACATGTGCCTCAAGATATGCCGTACTATTTCCGTGCTGAGGATGTGGATTATCAACAATGATAAACTCAAGGTCTTCTTTTGGGTAAGTCACCGTCTCCATCGCCTTCACAACGTCATCGATGTACGGCTCACAGTGAAACGATAAATATATAATCGCGATTTTTTTCATATTAGAGCAGTGTTATGCGTTCATGGCGCCATTTCCAAAAATACAGAGCCCAACTTTTGAGATGTTCTCGCGCGAGCTTGTTTTTAAAAATTGGCATAATCATTCCTGGTACTTTTGCGCTTCCGCGTCCATGCACGTGGAGCAGCGAAATTTGTGGCAGATAGTAAATAAGCCAGCCCGCCTTCCAAAAACGACGGCACCAATCTGTGTCTTCAAAATACATCCAGAACCGTTCATCAAGGAGCCCCACCTGCTTCATTGCAGTACCACGAATAAAAAGCGCGCTTCCTTGAACCCAATCAACGGGTCGCTGCAGGGTACGATCAATGTCTTTCAGTAAAAATTTATCAACATATTGCGCAAAAAAACGATATTTTGCGAGCGGTGACCGACGAATGAGCTGAACTGTAAGCGATGGAAATCGGTGACACGAATACTGGAGAGATCCGTCTGCGTTTAAAAGTTTTGGCGATGAAACTCCAACTTTTGGATTATTTTCCATCCAATCATACAACTGTCGAATCGTTGAAGGATTCACAAATTGTGTATCTGGATTCAAAACAAAATAATATTCCGCATCAAGCATACGCAGCCCCGGGTTTACCCCGCGAGCAAATCCCACATTACCATCGTTCACAATTGTCAGTATTTGTGGATATTTCTCTTTCACCCACTCAATTAATCCATCATCAGATTTATTGTCCGTTAATGCGATTGAAACCGTAAGCCCTGAACCTTCAATATCCCGAAAAAGTGTCGCAAGACACTCTTCAACCAAGGCTCTCATTTTGTAGTTCAAGATCACGACTGCAACGTTCACCATAGAGTTTATTCAAACCACATGTCCAGTTCTTCGGCTAAAACTACCCTTTTTTTCTGGATATACCCACGTTTTTTGATTATAACTGGGAGCAACCGTAACACACCTACCCAGCTTTTCGCAAATGCGCGCGGAGCAACAATAATCAAATAACCAGCTTTCTTTAATTCATACCAGAGTGTTGCAAAAAAACCGCCCTCACCGGCATAATTCTTTATGAGCATCAAGATATGGTTGCGATATGAATAAAATTTTGAGAGTTCCGACTTAAACTTTCGATTTTTTGCAGCTGATATGTCTTTCAAATCGGCCGGCCCTGAAGCAGAACGGTCGTGGTATGCAACCGCATCTAAAACTGAAAACGAATACCAACCCACCTCACGCAAACGCCACGCCAAATCAACATCCTCTTTGTACGAAAAAAAATCTTCATCAAAAACCTCTCCATTATAAATCACCTCTCGAATCGCCTGCGATCGATACAAAGGAAGCGCGCCCGAAACCCCAAAAACCTCAATTGCCTCAACATCATCGTCAATATTTCTCCAATCCTCTCCCCCGTTTTGATCAATTACGCGATGGTTTTTAAATGCCTTAAGCCCGAGCGAATCAATAATATTTGTTCGATCTGGAAATGACCACTTCATGAGGCGACCACTCATTGATCCCGCATCCGGATATGACTCTGCAAAATAGTACAGTTTTTCCAAAAAATCTGGCGTTAGCTGCATGTCCTGATTAAGCAAAACGACATATTCGCACAAATCTAAACTCTCGCGAAACAACTCGTTATGCCCTGGCGCAAACCCAATATTTTTTTCTTTCTGAATAAAACGCGATGGTTGCTTAAAGTTCCCTAACTCTTTTTTTATGAGCGCAGACGTATTATCCGACGAGCCGTTTTCCAAAACCCACAATTCAAAATCATGAAAGCGTTGTGCACGAAGCGATTCAAACAAATGCGAAATATATTTTTCGCCATTCCATGCAACGAGTTGAACAATCATCGGTTTCATAGTCGAATTTTTTCAGCTACCCACGCGCCCGCAAGCGCAATCGGCCGAAGCGCGCGAAATATCCACGCACGTTCAGGATGCCACTTTTCGAAATATTGCACCATGCTCCGCGTAAAATATTTTTGTTTTTGCAATCCTCCAACAAGCGAAAAACTTCGTCCAACAAAATCAACGCATGTTGCTGCCGGTGTATACCACACCTCAAAATTATTCGCCGCCGATTGTTTGCAATAATCAACTTCCTCAAACCAAATAAAAAATCGCTCATCGAGTCCTCCAATCTTTTCAATTACACTCCGACGAATCATAAAAAACGAACCACGAATCGAATCGACGCGCGCCTCGTTATCATAATTAAAATCCGTCATGAGATACGAATTCAAAAACCCTTGCCACACATGAGGAATTTTAAGCAAAATCCCGAGCTGGTCGCGCACCTGCGGAAACCTACGAACGTGCGGCTGAATCGCACCCGATTGTGTGAGGAGTTTGCACCCTGCAATCCCTGCCTGCGGGTTCGCGTCCATCCACGCGACCATATTCGTGAGCGTATCCGCATGCAAACGCATATCCGGATTGAGTAGCAGCACGTAGCGCCCCGTCGCACGAGAAATTCCTAAATTATTCGCACGCGCAAAACCTAAATTTTCCGCATTTTGAATTGTATAAATTTTGAGCCGATCATCGCAGCGCCCAGCGAATTCTTTTTCAACCATTTCAATCAAATCGTCCTGCGAATTGTTGATCACAAAATATTCGATCGATAAATCGCCACGCGCATCAAACAGTGATTTCAAAAGTTCTCGAACAAAATCACGACTTTGAAATCCGACAGTAACGATCGAAAGATCCATCATATACTGCGAATATATTCTTCAAGCGCCGCCTGCCACGAACGCATCGCAGGGCGTTTTGTATTCAAAAGCTCAGATGTGCGCGGACGCGCAGCAGGGCGCGGAAACGCGCTCGCTGGTACCGGCGTCACCGCAATATCAGAACCAATTAATTTAAAAATCTCACTACCAAAATCATACCACGTGCATGCGCCCGAATTAGTGATGTGATAAATTCCGTATGGAACTTTTTCTTCAAGAAGATTAAAAACCTCCTCCGCCAAATCCGGCGCATACGTCACGCAATCTTTTTCTTCATCAACCAAATCAATCGCGTCCTTCGTTTGACCAAGATTGATCATGATGTCAACAAAACTGCGCTTTGCTCCTTCCGAAACCGCCGGCTTTCCAAATAAACGCGACAATCGAACAATATAATATTTGTCGCCAAGCATGCGCACCGCATCCTCACCCATCATCTTGCTGCGCCCATATGCATTAACTGGCTGCGGTTCCGCATCCTCAGCATAGCCCGCGTCGTTCTCGCCATCAAATACATAATCACTCGAAAAATGTACGAGCGTCGCACCGAGCTCGCGCGCAACAGCCGCAAGCTGCCCTGGCAATTCACCATTGATTTTCTCAGCTGTTCCCCACCCCTCTTCTTCAATATGATCAACCGCGTTATACGCAATCGAATTAATGATAACATCCGGTTTTAATTCTCGAATTTTTCCAAGCGCCCCCGCCTCGGTCACATCAATGTCTTTTTTGTCCCACGCAGTAACACTAAATCCACGCGCCGCCGCGACGCGCTCAAGTTCCTGTCCGAGCATTCCTTGTGAGCCGAGAATTAAGATATGCATAGTGATACGTACGTTACTACAAAGTGGTGTTTTCTTCAAGAAACCGTAATAATTTGCAATTTTTACTTTAATTTCCTCCAGTTGTTTTTCAGATATATGACTAATCCGTCCCAAAATTCGTTTCTTTGAAATGGTTTTTATGTGATTTAAACACATCATGTTTTCTCTATTGCCAAGCTTAAGCGGCATATAGCCATCATACTTTTTTGACTTAGATGTAAGTGGAACTACCAAAAGCATTTCACCCCCAACAATTTTTAACACAAGACATGGTCGTGTAAATGATTTTCCTTTTCCATCAATTTCACTGCCAATATTAACACCTTGTGTCATCCACCAGATATCACCTGCACGCACATTAAAATCAAGGTGTCGATTATCAGTTTTCTTTTTTATTGAATTCCAATCGTCAAATAATTTTTGATACATATCCCCCTTATAAAAATATACACCCCTCCTGACGGAGGGGTGTGGGCGCCTATTGGCGAACTGTGTTTATAGTATTTCTCAAATTGTTGGCTCTGTCAAGAGTCGAAGTCCACAACTTATTCACCTACAATTTTATTGCGATACTCCGCCACATACTGCTCATAATCCTCGCAATAATCACTTCGATCCGCACTGTAATTCGTCGAAGAAAACGCAAACAACACCGCATCAGCCGAAAAATTCTCAAAACCATGCCACACAAAATTCGGTGCATAGAGCGCATCACCTTCTTTAAATTCAAACATCTCCTTGCCATTTCCTTTGTCGATCACAGCCGTCATCGAGCCCTGCAAACACACAAAAACTTCCTGCTCAACAAAATGGCAATGCTGGCCAGTCGACATTCCTGCTGCGTGCGTCACCCAATATGTTCGCTTCACCTCGAACGGAACATGGTCCTTAAGTTCGAATGGTGTCAACGAATATCCTTTGTTTGTCCAGATTTTGAGGGGCCAAATTTTAAACATATCTTATAAACCAATAAAACGCTGGCGCAGCAAACAGCAGATAATACAGAACACCGGCGATAATAATATTGCGGAGCAACGATGGTCCTGATTTTTTTGCAATAATATGTACAACAATCGGTGCTATTGTCAGATAGAAAACCGAAATCGCAAACATAGACAATATTGCAATAATAAGTCCAGGTTTGTTAGGACATGTGAGCGAAGCAGGACCCTTTTCTCCACAACTTACTTGCACATAACTAACATACATAACAGCAACTCCGAAAAATACTGTATATATTGCTAATATCAGCATGGAAAATCGAGTAAGCCTCTTTGTTGCGTCTATCGAATATTTTTTCGCAATGAAATACAAAAAACCAAAAAGCAAAATAGTCGCAAGCAACATTGGCACAAAACTTCCCATCGTCATCAATACATAGCATACAAAACCTACCCCACCAAAACCTAAGATCAGCCGTGCTGTACTAATTTTTTCCATATTAGGCTTTGATATGTGAATTAAACTGCGCGCCACGCGTCCTCAGCTTCTCCACCCACTCCTTATTATCCGCATACCACTGAATTTTTTCGCGAAGTCCCTGCTCGAATTTCTCGCGTGGATATTCCGGCTTCCAACCCATCGCCGTGATTTTCGACGCGTCAATTCCGTAGCGACGATCGTGTCCTGGACGATCCGCCACGTACGAAATCAAAGTTTCTGGCTTACCCAAAATTTCCAAAATAATTTTAAGCACTTCAAGATTCGAGCGCTCGTTGTCAGCGCCGATGTTATACACCTCGCCCGGAACGCCTTTTTCGAGCAAGAGTTCAATCGCGCTGCAGTGGTCGTTCACATGAATCCAGTCACGCACATAGAGCCCGTCGCCGTACACCGGAATCTGCTCGTCGGCGAGCGCCTTTGAAATCGTTTGCGGAATAAATTTCTCAGGATACTGATATGGCCCGTAATTGTTCGAGCAGTGCGTCACAATAATTGGCGTTCCAAATGTCTGGAAATATGAGCGGCAAATGAGGTCACCACCCGCTTTACACGCCGCATACGGCATGTTCGGCGCAAACGCAGTGTCCTCATGGAACAATCGGTCCTCGTCGAGTCCGAGCGAACCAAACACCTCGTCAGTCGAAATCTGAATATATAAAGGAATGTTGAATTTCTTGGTCGCCTCGGCAAGCACTTGCGGCCCCATCGTGTTCGCAAGAACAAAATCACGAAGTCCTCCATGAATCGAGCGGTCCACATGCGTCTCAGCTGCAAAATTCACGATTTTGTCCGGTTGATACTGCTCGATAATCGCGTTCATGCGCTCCTGGTCGGCGATGTCCGCCTGCACAAAAATATGACGGTCAGTCGGCAAATCGCTTAAATTATCGAGGTTTCCCGCGTACGTCAGCTTATCGACGTTCACAATTTTCAAATCAGGATGCCGCGAAAGCATCCATCGCACAAAATTTGAGCCAATAAATCCGGCACCGCCGCCGACAAGAAGTGTTTGCATATG
>CALQYY010000006.1 GCA_943349075.1 Candidatus Magasanikiibacteriota bacterium | reverse complement strand
TAAGAGATTTTCAAAATTTTGTAAGAAATCTTGCGATCAGCAAGTGCAACTTCGACGGTGTCTCCAACACTGCGGCCGATGAGCGCTGCACCGATAGGGGATGTGTATGAAATAATTCCTTTGTCGGGGTTTGTTTCGGCTGATCCGAGAATTTGATAGGTGCGTTCGGCTGGCCCGATCGCGACGGTAACCGTGTGGCCGATTGAAACTTTATCGGCGCCGCCTTTTTTAATGAGTACCGCGTGATCGATTTGGTGCTCAAGTTTTAAAATTGAGTGGTTGATACCGCGGAGTTTTCCTTTTGCTTGCTGATATTCGGCGTTTTCGGAAAAATCGCCGTTTTGGGCGAGGCGGTGAACGTCGTCCGCAACTGCTGGGCGGCTTGCATAGAGTCGTGCGAGTTTATCTTGTAATTCCAAAAATTTCTCCTCGGTAATGAGAGGATCTTGCTGAAACTCGCTAATCTTTGGTGGTTTGCGGTAGGGAAGCTGCATTTACGCATTTTACTGGTAAACTCGGCTCGGCGCAACCTCAAAACCTGGGCGTATTGATATAATCTCGTTTCTGTGATATTCTGGTCCTTATATTAAGCTGTGAGCATTTATTTCACAATTATTAAGTAACATTAGGCAAAATATGGGTAATTTTAATAACCGAGGCGGTGCTGGTTCAAAGCCATACGGCAAGCCATCGTTTGGTGGTGGTCGTGGAGGTTTTGGTGGCGGCGCAGGCCGTGGTGGTTTCGGCGGTGGTCGCCGTGACGAGGGTGGAGAGCGCGAAATGCACACAGCTACATGTGCAGAATGTCGCCAGGAATGTCAGGTTCCTTTCCGTCCAAATGGCACAAAGCCAGTTTATTGCAGCAACTGCTTCAAGCGTGACGAAGCGCCTCGCTACGGAGGTTCAGAGAACAATGGTGTGTTCGAACGCCCTCGCTTTGATCGCGAAGAGCGCCCACGCTTTGAAAAGCCTGCATTTGCGCCAAGCCGCGCTGCAGCTCCTGCTCCATCTGCAGAAATCGCTCAGCTCAAAACTCAGCTCGATATCATGCACACTAAGCTCGACCGCATTCTCAAACTCGTTTCTCCAACAGTGGTAATCGAACCAGTTGTAGAAGCTGAAGAAGAAGTTGAAGCAAAGCCAAAGTCAAAAAAGAAAGCAAGCGCAAAGTAATCGCGCAATAAAAAAACCGGGCTGCAAGGCCCGGCTTTTTTATTCTCGGTAAATTACTTTTCTGAAATCTCGACTGTCTCAACAACAGCAGGTGAAACAGGGCGTGATTTTTCGCCGCTGCCGCTCATCATAACGGGCGCCGTAGCGATTGCATCAACCGTATCAAGTCCTGACAAAACTTTTCCGAAGATTACGTAGTTTTTCTGGAGGCCAACATCTGCATGCATGATGAAGAACTGGCTGCCGTTGGTGTTTGGTCCCGCGTTTGCCATTGCAACTGTTCCGCGAGTGTATTCACCAGTAAATGGCTCGTCGTCAAAGCGGTAGCCGGGGTCACCACTGCCGGTTCCTGTTGGATCGCCACCTTGAATCATGAAGTCGGCGAGTGTGCGGTGGAAAATTGTTCCGTTATAAAAACCCTTGCGAGCGAGGGCAACAAAATTATTCGCGGTTACGGGCGTGTTCTTTGCGTCGAGTGCGATAACAATGTCTCCTTTGGTTGTGTGAAGCGTTGCTGTATATGATTTCGCTGCGTCAATTTGCATTTCCATAGGGGGTACATTTTTAAGAGTGGTTTGCTGAGACGGTGATTTAGATGTAGTGCAGCCCGCGCCTGCGATGAGAAGGGCTCCGAGTCCGAGATAAAGAGCAATGTGTTTCATATCGATTTATGAATCTGAATAGAGTAGCAGAATCGGTGAAATTATACCACATGACTTTTGAAAATGGGTGTGATACAGTATTTTCTACTATGTCTAGAAAATTTCTTTTGTTTGATTTTGACGGTGTTTTTACGGATACTTTTCATGAAGCCTATTCAATTACTAAGTTATTGCGTCCGTCGCTGACTCACGAAGGTTTTCGCGACTTGTTCATGGGAAATATCTATGAAGAAATGGCGAGTCAGGACAAGGTAGAAACACCTGAGGTGGTCCGACATTCCGAGGATGAATTTTTTGTAAAATATTTTGAACTAACAAAAAATCTTGGATTTATATCGGGGATGAAAGATGCGGTTCTTGCACTTTCAGAGACGCATCATCTATCAGTCATTTCATCGGCCTCGAGTGTCATTATCAAAGAAATGTTTGAAAGAGAAAATGTCGCGCATTATTTTACCGATATTTTAGGTTCTGATACGGAAACAAACAAAACAAAGAAAATTCAGATGGTTTTCGATAAGTATGGTGCGAGTGCTGAAAACTCTTTATTTATCACAGACACCGTTGGCGATATACGAGAGGCGCGCAAGTTAAACGTTGATTCGATCGCAGTTACATGGGGTTATCATGGTGCAGAGAGGTTGTGGACAGCAAAACCAGCGGCGCTGGTTAATACACCAACTGAACTTTTACAGATAATTCAAAATCGATGATATGAAAATTTCTCAACTATCTCAAACAGCGGTGGAATTTGAGACAACATGGCGACAGGAGATTGAGGTTGCAGAGCGCATGTATGAAGCGTTGCGCCGCGCCGAGACGCCGACGCTTCGTCAGTTTGATTTATTGTTCGCAGCGATCGAGCAGGTGAGCGCGCCGGCGAGTTTGTTTTCGAATGTGCACCCCGATAAGGCGGTGCGTGATTTTGCCGAGCAGTACGAACAGCTCGCGCAGAAGTTGGCGACAACGATTTCGCTTGATAGTGTTTTGTACAAGCAGCTCTGTGCGATTGATGCGAGCGCGATGACGCAGACGGAAAAACGGTTGCACGATCGGATGATTCGGGATTTTCGTCGTTCGGGTGTTGATAAAAGCGAGGACGATCAAAAGCAAATTTCAGCACTTCGCGCGGAACTTGTTGAAATCGGTCAGACGTTTGAAAAGAATATTCGCGAGGATGTTCGATCGATCGCCGTTGATTCGCTGGATGGTTTGCCTGAGGATTTCGTGCAGGGACACGCGCCGGGGCCCGATGGGAAAATTACAATTACAACGGATTATCCGGATCTCAAGCCGTTCATGGCATACGCAAAAAATGCGCAGGCGCGGCGCGAACTTTTTTTGAAATTCAATACGCGCGCGTTTCCGGTGAACGAATCGGTTTTGAAATCGCTCGTGCATAAGCGCTACGAGCTCGCGCAGCTGCTCGGGTATGCGTCATGGGCGGATTATGTGACCGAGGACAAAATGATTGGCACAAGCGCCGCTGTCCATGATTTCATCGAGAAGATTGACGCGATTGCGCGGCCGAAGGGGCAAGAGGACTATACAATGCTCCTTGCGGAAAAGCAGCGTGAATTTCCGGAGGCAACAAAAATCGAGGAATGGGAGAATTCCTACTGGCAAGAAAGCGTAAAAAGACGTTTGTTCTCCTTTGATTCCCAGCAGATTCGGCCATACTTCGAATACACGCGCGTTCGAGACGGACTTTTGGTGCTCACGGCAAAATTATTTGAGCTCGATTACAAAAAACTCGATGCGCATACATGGCACGAGTCGGTAGAGGTCTATGACGTGAGCCGCGGCGGCGTGCTGCTCGGGCGCATGTATTTTGATATGCATCCGCGCGCAGAAAAATACAAACATGCGGCGCAGTTTATGCTCCAGAGTGGAATTGCGGGGGTGCAACTTCCGGAAGGCGTGCTTGTCTGCAACTTTGCGGATCCGTCGGTTTCGTCACCGGCGCTCATGGATCACGATCAGGTGACAACATTTTTCCACGAGTTCGGACATTTGCTCCACCATGTGCTCGGAGGCAACCAGGAATTCATTTCATTTTCGGGTGTTGCAACGGAATGGGATTTTGTCGAAGCGCCATCGCAGTTTTTCGAGGAGTGGGCGATGCATACCGAGACGCTGCAGGCGTTTGCGCTTCACCACGAGACGAATGAGCCAATTCCAGAGGAGCTCGTGGCCCAGATGCGCGCTGCAGATGAATTTGGCAAAGGATTATTTGCTCGCCGTCAGATGGTATACGCGGCGCTATCGCTCAACTGCTATCGCAAAGATCCGAAGACATTTGAAATTCACGATCTTGCGGTTGAGATGCAAAATTATTACGGTCAGTTCCCATATGAGCTTGAGACGCAGCATGAGTGCAGCTTTGGGCATTTGGACGGGTACAGCGCGATCTATTACACCTACATGTGGTCGCTTGTGATTGCAAAAGATTTGCTTTCGAAATTCGAAGAGGGCGGAATGCTGAATGTCGATGTGGCGCGCAGCTACCGAATGGCGATTTTGGAGCCGGGTGGAAGTGCGGATGCGGCGGAGCTTGTTCGGAACTTTTTGGGCCGCCCGTACTCGTTTGAGGCATTTGCCAAGTGGCTTTCGAGATGATAAAATATTGCACATTGATTAACTTTTGTTTGTATGAGCTCAAATCTTTCTATCGGCGAAAAGGCACCAGAACTCTGCCAGGCGTTTATCGAAATTCCTCGCGGCAGCCAGAATAAATATGAGTACGACGCAGAGCAGGGTGTAACCAAGCTCGACCGCGTATTGTTCAGCCCAATGTTTTACCCACTCGACTACGGCTTCTTCCCACAGACGCTCGGAGGCGACGGCGACACACTCGATGTGCTCGTTATGGTAAGCAACCCACTCTTCCCAGGATGTATGGTTGATGTTCGCCCGGTTGGCGTTTTGTTTATGAGCGACGACAAGGGTCAGGATGAAAAAATCTTGGCAGTTGCAAAAGCAGATCCACGTTTCAAACACATCAACGATATTGGTGATGTGAACGAACATCTCAAACTTGAAATCGCAAACTTCTTCGCAACATACAAGATTCTTGAGAAAAAGAATTGCGACATCGGCGAATGGGGTAATGCAGAGCAGGCAAAGAAAGTCATTGTAGAGTGCATGGCAAATTACAAAGCATAATGAAAGTCCATCGATTCATAATTGAGGGTGTTGAATTTTCCGCGGAGCTGCATGTGGCAGACCGCGGAATTATTCATCAGGCCTTCGCGGTTTTGAAATTGCGCGAGGGTGAATCGGTGATTTTGTGCGATGGACGCGGGATGGAGGCACTCGGTGTTATTGCGGAAGTTTCTAAGGATGCGCTGGTCGTTCGGCTCGAGGCGCCACACGCAAGCGAATCTGAGCCGGGCGTTGCGGTGACGCTCTACGCGGCCGTTGTTAAGCGCGACAATTTTGAATTGATTGTTCAGAAGGCGGTTGAGGTTGGGGCAACACGAATCGTTCCAATCATTACGCGTCGAACAATCAAAACAGGCATTCAGATGGCGCGCCTTGAAATCATTATGAAAGAGGCAGCCGAGCAGTCAGGTCGCGGAATTCTTCCTGAGATTGTGCAGCCCATGAATTTTGGAGAGGCGCTGCTCGATATTTCGCCGGAGGCAGATAACTTCATCTGCAATGCAGGAGGTGAACATTTTGGAAATGTTGTGTTCGAGACAGCGAAACCTCGAAGTATATTTATTGGACCCGAGGGAGGTTGGGACGATCAAGAAGTTGTGGAGGCGTCATTTGCAGGTCTTCGAACGGTTTCGTTCGGCTGTCTGGTGATGCGCGCAGAAACAGCTGCGATCATTGCGACGCATTGGGCCGTTAATTCGTAATTTATGAATGAAGAACGTTTGAGAATTTTAAAAGAGGAAACAGCGAAACTTAATCAGGAAGTGCGCAAGCAGGTGAGTGGGTATATTCTCGCGGGCCTTGGAGTTGTCGCAGGTCTTGCGTGGAATGAGGCAATCAAGGCGCTCATCGATTACGTGTATCCGCTTTCAGGGTCAGGGCTTCGCGTTAAGTTTTTATACGCAGTTGTTTTGACGGTTGTGATCGTTATCGTCAGTATGTACATCGTTCGAAAGACACAAGATTCCGAAAAGAAATGAAGTTCGAAGAAGGAACAATTATTGCAATCAATAAACCGCGTGGTCCATCATCGAACCATGCGGTTGTTCGTGTAAAAAAGACCTCGCGCATCAAGCGTGTCGGGCATGCAGGGACGCTTGACCCGCTCGCAAGCGGAGTTTTGGTCGTTGGTGTTGGTCGTGCTGCGACAAAACTTTTGTGGGGACCTGATTTGCATGAAAAAGAATACGTTGCTGATATTCAGTTTGGCGTTTCGAGTTCAACTGGAGATGAAGCAGGGGAGAAAACCGAACATGCTGTGGCACAGATCCCGACAGAGGAGAAACTTCTTGAAGCCGTAGCAAAATATGTTGGCGTGATTTCTCAAACGCCCCCAGCATTTTCTGCGCTGAAGATTGCAGGGAAACCCGCATACAAACTCGCGCGCAAAGGTGTTGAGGTCGAACTCAAGCCGCGCACCGTTGAAATTATGTCGATCGAGGTGCTTTCGTTCGCGTGGCCGACTGCGCAAATTCGCGTTGTCTGTAAATCCGGCGTGTATATTCGATCGCTCGTGCAAGACATCGGCGAAGATCTTGGTGTTGGCGCGTATATGGCAAATTTAGTTCGCACGCGCGTTGGAAAATACAAAATCGAAGACGCAATTCATCTCGATGACATCTGATATTAAAAAATTTCGCAAAACTGTTTTCGATCATTACAAACAACATGGTCGCGTTTTGCCGTGGCGCGAAAACACGAATCCGTATTGGGTTTTGATTTCGGAAGTGATGCTTCAGCAGACGCAGGTGCCGCGCGGGCTCGTGAAGTTTCCCGAATTTATTGGAGTTTTTCCAACTGTGGAGGCGCTTGCTGCAGCAACAACACCCGAAGTTCTCGCAGCGTGGCAAGGGCTTGGCTATAATCGCCGTGCACTGTATTTAAAACGCGCTGCCGAAATTATTGTTCGCGCGTACGCAGGCGTGATTCCGGATGACCCAGCGGTGTTGCAGCAGTTGCCGGGAATTGGACCGAACACTGCAGCGTCGATTGCGACATTCGCATATAATCGTTCTGTCCCATTTATTGAAACAAATGTTCGGACTGTTTTTTTGCACCACTTCTTTCCAGGAGAAGATGGTGTGTCGGACGCGCAGCTGATGCCACTTATTGCCGAGGCGCAGGATGTCAAAAATCCGCGGGAGTGGTATTGGGCGCTGATGGATTACGGGACGTTTTTGAAAAAAGAGTTTGGCAATGCGTCGCGTCGGTCGCGGCACTATACGAAGCAGTCGAAATTTGAGGGATCGCTTCGTCAGCTACGGGGGCATATTTTACGATTGCTGTTGAAGCAAAAAAGATTGACGGCAGAGCAGATTTTAAAATTGTCGCCTGATCGAACGCAAGGAGACGTTGAAACAGTGCTCGGGCAGCTGTTCGGGGAAAATTTCATTGTAAAAAATTGCGGGCTTTATAGCTTGACAAAATAGGAGAAATCAGCTATTCTGACTCGTTCATCACTAACTTAGTTGCTCGCCGTTCAACCTGGCGCGCATGGAGGTTTGTGATGACGATCAGTAAGGATACGTTGGTAACTTACGGTCTTGCAATCATCGTTTTGGTTGTTGGTTCCGTCAGTGTAGCAATCTCGATCTTCGCACGCGTCAGTGTCCTTTTGCTGCCAAATTCTGCCGATTTCGTGGTGCTAAACAAGACATGGGCATCTTTGCATTGGGGGCTGGCACTCATGGGCATCGGTGTCTCACTGATCAAGATCCACGACTGTCTTCAGAGGCTCAGCGAAATCGCGGAGCAGAAGAAGACGCCGTAGAGATGTCGAGAGTTTCAAGTCCGTGTTGCGTACGTGCTACAGCACTATGCAACCGGGCTTGTTTTTTATTGACTAATTCGACATTTTTTCCTATAATAATTTGTATTAATCGGAGCCTTTTAGGGCTCTAAAAGAGTTTTTATGCCAGGACCAAACTATTTATCAGCAGCACGATTGCAGGAACTTAAGGATGAGCTCAAAGAACTCAAGACAGTAGGAATTCCAAAAATCGCGCAGCAAATTGACGATGCAAAACAGAACGGTGATTTATCGGAAAACGCCGAATATTCGGATGCAAAAGAGCGTATGGCGTTTGCGCATGGACGCGTTGCGGTGATTGAGCACTTGCTTTCGGACACCATTATTGTTGAAGAAAAGTCAAAGGGTTCTGAAGTGCATGTTGGTTCGACAATTGTTGTTGAGACGGCGGGCGAAAAACGCACCTATTCGATTGTTGGTTCAAACGAAGCGGATCCAACTGCAGGAAAAATTTCAAATGAATCTCCGCTCGGTGAATCATTTTTGGGTCACGCTGTTGGGGACACGGTAGAAGTTACGACACCTGTTAAAACAACAACTTTCAAAATTTTAGAAATCAAATAATATGTCAGACGAAGTAGTGGCTCATCGATCTGAAGAAGAGGTTCGCATCGAAAAATTGCGCGAACTTGAGGCGCTCGGAATTTCTGGTTATTCAGACGCGGTACATCGAACGCACAATATTGGCGACATTCTTGGCGATTTTGACGCGCTGATGGCAGCGGAAACGCCTGTTCGTATTGCAGGACGTCTTTTGAACGCGCGCTGGCACGGCGGATCAGCGTTTGCGGATATTGCAGACGAGAGCGGCCGCATCCAATTGCATTTGCGCAAGGACGTTGTTGGAGAGGAATGGTATAAAACGCTTCGCAACTATATTGACCATGGCGATTTTTTGGAAATTGCAGGTAAGGCAATTGTGACGAAAGTAGGGGAGCGAACGATCGAAGTTTTGGAGGCAAAGCTCCTAACGAAAGCCCTTCGTCCACTTCCTGAAAAATGGCACGGCCTCACCGACACAGAAATTCGTTATCGCCATCGCGAGCTTGATTTGATTTCAAATCCTGAAGTTCGTCAGCGTTTTGTTGTGCGCTCGAAATTGGTTTCGGCGATGCGTCATTTTCTTGATGATCGCGGATTTTTGGAAGTTGAAACACCAATTTTGCAACCAATTCCAGGTGGTGCAAGTGCTCGTCCGTTTATCACACATCACAACGCGCTTGATGCAGATTTATATTTACGAATTGCGCCGGAGCTTTATTTGAAGCGCCTTGTTGTTGGTGGTTTTGAAAAGATTTACGAAATCGGTCGTTGTTTCCGCAACGAAGGAATTGACTACGCGCACAATCCTGAGTTCACGATGATGGAACTTTACTGGTCGTATGTGAGCAAGGAGAAGTTTGTTGCATTTCTCGAAGAGCTTGTAACATCAATTATCACATCAGCGCTCGGCACACTCGATGTTCCATATGGCGAAGGAAGCATCAATTTCGGTGCACCATGGGCACAGAAAACGTTCCGCCAGGCGATTATTGATTCGTGTGGCATTGATATTGATGAATGTCCAACACCGGAATCAGTTGTGCTAGCCGCTCGCGCGAAGAATTTACCGATTGATTTCTCAGATATTGTTGGTTTGGGCGAGCACTACGACGCGCTCTACAAAAAAACAGCACGCGCCGAAATCACACAGCCAACGTGGATTTTCGATTATCCACTTGCGCTTAAGCCGCTCGCAAAGGTTCACCCAACCGATCCAACTAAGAGTGCTTCAGTGCAGCTCGTTGTACAGGGCGCGGAAATTGTTAACGCCTACTACCACGAACTTAATGATCCGCTCGATCAGCGCGCTCGATTTATGGAGCAGCAATCACTCCGCGAGCAGGGTTCAGAAGAAGCGCAGTTCATGGATGAAGAATTTTTGCAGGCGCTCGAACAAGGACTTCCACCAACGTCAGGTGTTGGAATTGGTATCGATCGTTTGACTGCGTTTGTTACGAATTCACCAAGCCTCAAAGAAGTAATTTTGTTCCCAACACTTCGTCCGATCACCAAAGAATAGTATGAAAACAATTGTCACACACAATAATCCACATCTCGATGAGATCATGTGTATTTGGATGGTGCAGCGATTTTTGGCTGGTTGGGAATCGTGCCGTGTGAAATATGTTGCGACAAATCCCAAGGGCGGTTCAGTTGCAGGGTCGGATGAAAATCCAGATCTCATGTACATTGGCATCGGACGTGGGAAATTCGACGAGCACAAAGGAAATATTGATGATTCTGCAACGACACTTGTGTACAAATTTTTGACGCGTGAGAAAAAAATCAAACTCGGCAAAATTGAAGCAGCAGCGCTTGCAGAGCTCGTGAACTACATCAATGACGAAGATCATGGCCGCCACATCACTGCGCCGCTCGCGGAATTTACGATGGGCAGCGTCAATGCGTTTTTGCCACGTGTTGGTTATGATTCTCCTGGAATTCTTAATTTTGGATCCGTATATTTTGACGGTGTTTACGAATGTTTGATTGAGAAACACAAACTTGCAGCAGATTGGAAGCGCGCAAAAGTTATCAAAACAAAATGGGGGAAAGCAGTTGCGCTTCAAACAACGGTAAATGCGAAAAGTGTTTTGCGTCGAGCAACAGGTGAGGGAATTGAAATTGCAGTGATCGTCAATCCAGAAAATAAGTTCCGCTCAATCCGCGCAATTCCAAAGAGCCCGATCGATTTGTCGACCGCGTTTGCGCGTGCCCGCGAGGCCGAACCGCGCGCAGAATGGTATTTGCATCACAGCAAAAAAATGCTGATTTGTGGGTCGGATGTTGCAGAAAACAAATCGCTTTCAAAATTTTCGCTTGAAAAAATGATGGCGCTTATTGCTGTATGAAAAAACGCGTCATGTGCTTCGGCACGTTCGACATAATTCATCCGGGCCACATCAAATTTTTGACGCGGGCCCGCGCACTCGGCGATGAATTGTTTGTTGTTGTCTCGCGCGATGAGAGACGTGCGGCAATCCGAGGGAAAACGCCTGTTCACACGCAGGCGGAGCGCGTCGTTGTGCTGAGCAGTTTGTCAGCCGTCACGCAGGCGCTTGCGGGAAAAAAAGATGATATTTTAGCCATCATCCGAAAAATTAAGCCATCTATTATTGCATTAGGACACGATCAGGTGTACGGTGTAGATGTATTACAATCGTGGTGCGCGTCCCAAAAAAACCCGCCGCAGATTGTTCGTCTACCGGCTTATAAGCGCAGTCGTTATTCCACAAGCCGGATTAAAGAAGATTTATGCCCCTCAAACCCGTAAGGCGCCAAATTTTTGTTGCGCTTGCACTCATTGTTAACGAGAAAGGGGAGATTCTGCTCGGTAAGCGCCACGATCCTCGTAATCGCGGAATGCATGGTAAGTGGGAATTTCCTGGTGGCAAAGTTGAATTTGGTGAAAAACCAGAAGACACTGTTGCGCGCGAAGCTCGAGAGGAGGTAGCTCTCGACGTAGTTGCGGAAAAAGTGATGAACATATATTCCTGGTTTCATCCCGATCGCCCACATATCCAAGTTATTTTGATGGCTTATCTCGCTCGACCAACAAATACGGGGGTTGCACGACCAAATTGCCGCGAGGTTTCGGAAGTTGCGTGGGTTACTATCGATCAGGCGCTATCCATCGATCTCATTGAAAACAATAAATCAATATTGAACGATCTCAAAAAAGCACTATAATTTATTTCTATGATTGATATTGCATTACTCCGAACTAATCCAGAACTTGTTCGTACCTCAGCAAAAAGCCGCAACGCCGAAGATTGCATCGACGAGCTCGTTGATGTTGATACAAAAGTTCGCGGAATGCAGACAGAAGTAGAGACACTCCGACACGACCTTAAGTCGCGCTCAAAAGGCAAACCAACAGAGGAAGAGCGCCAAGTTTTGCAGGATCTCTCGAAGTCAATCAAAGAAAAAGAGGCTCTTCTTGGTGATTTGGAAACAACGCGCACAAATTTGCTCATGAAGTTGCCAAATATTAACGACCCAGAAACACCAATTGGCGCAACAGAAGATTTTAACAAAGTTGTTGCAACAGTAGGGGAGAAACCTGCATTTGATTTTGAGCCAGTGCCATATTACGACCTTCCAAGTGTGAAGCCGTTTATTAAGCTCGAAGAAGGTACTCGAACATCAGGCAGTCGCTTCTACTATTTGACGGGCAAAATCGCAATGCTTCAGCGCGCAGTTTTTCGCGTAGCGTCGCAAATTATCGCTGATGAAGGTTTTGAGCTTGTTATTCCACCACTCCTTGTTCGCGAGCGTGCGATGTACGGAACAGGTCATTTTCCTGCAGACCGATTTGAAATTTACCACGTAAACCCTGAGGAAGACGATCTCTACTTGGTTGGAACTGCTGAGGTGCCGCTTGTATCACTCCACGATGGTGAGACATTGAATGTGACCGACCTCCCAAAGATGTACATGGCTGAAACGACCTGTTTCCGCCGCGAAGCTGGAAGCTATGGCAAGGATCAGGCCGGAATTTTGCGCGTGCATCAGTTTCAGAAAGTTGAAATGGTTGCGTTCACAACCCCTGAAAAATCACAAGAACTCCACGCACGTGTTCGCGCAGTTGAGGAAAAAATTATTTCTCACTTTGGCCTCCACTACCAGGTTGTCGATATTTGTACGGGCGACCTTGGCTATCCTGCAACGCGTAAGTGGGACATCGAAGCATGGTTTCCATCACAAAACAAATTCCGTGAGCTCACATCAACTAGCAACACAAGTGATTATCAGACACGCCGCTTGAATATTGGTTATCGCGACGAAAGTGGTGAGCGTAAATTGCTCCACAGCGTAAACGGAACTGGCGTCACTGATCGTTTGTGGCTTGCAATTCTCGAACAGTACCAACAGGCTGATGGATCAATTAAATTGCCGCCAGCGCTCCACAATCATTTACCGTGGACAACACTCGAGGCATAAATAAAATATGAAGAGATATCGTGAGCGAATGCACACTGCGCCCGCCGCAGTTCATCATTCACGAAATGAAAAATCGTTTGGTCCGAGCCGCGAAATGTGGCAAACCATCCGAATGTTCCTTAACAAAACCACGTTTGAACTTGGTATCCTTGGAATTATTTGTGGTGCCGCTGTTGTTATCGTTGTTCGACACCCGTATTTTCAGATAACCGATATTCGAATCGAAGGACTCGACACGTACGCAAGCGAAATTGCGCGCACATCGATCGACGAGGTTCGGAACAGCCCGCTGTACGGGCTTCCACGAAATAATTACGTGTTGCTGCAAGTTGGCGCCATCGAAAAGCTGCTACAGAGCCGTACAGTGCTCGACAGCGTAGAATTGGTGAAGCGTTTTCCGCACACATTGGTTGTTCGCGCGGCAGAGCGCGAAGTTGCGTTTGTTGTTGTTAGCCCAAATGGTGTTGCGTATATTGCTGACGATGGAACGCTTGTTCGTTGGTATCAGAGCGATGAGCAGACAGATTTTGGACGCTATACGGTTATCAGGGTTGCTGAGAAAATTCAAAATCATGGACTGCGCGAATCGATTTTGGATCGCGAAACCGTTGCGCGCATGAATGTTATTGCGGGTCATGCAAGCTCCTTGCGTCGGGGGTCGCTCGGACACATAAGCATTGAGTCTGAATCTGAGACCGTTACGCTCCAGTTTGTGGGGGGCGTTGCGGTCGTGCTGCGTTTGGATGCTGATATTGAAGTTCAGATGCAGAAAGCTCGACTGTCGTCGGTGAAGTTTCCAGCTGCTAAAAAAATTGATGTGCGTTTTGCGGATAAAGTTTTTGTGACGTTCTAGTGTGAGGGGAGAGGAGTACCCCTATTTTTGCTGTCTGTATACCTATGCATTTTTCTATGTCACCAAATTCTCGAAGTGTCATTGTAAGACAATGTCTTACAATTTACGATATTGCTTTTGAGGCAACAGGGATAGGAGGACGAGAGTAGAAGACGATAATATAAGAGTCGCACAATATATCTTCTGCGACACAAGGTATAAAATAAGGCCTAAAATAAGCCAAAATAATGACCCATTTATACCAAACCCTTCGAAATGTGCTACAATAGATCCAATTCATTACCTTGCTACCTATGGCTCCTAATAAACTAACACTTGCGTTTGCAGCTGGTTCAATTCTTTTATCTCAATTGCTCTCATATGGACCGGTTTTGGCTGAAACGTCTCAACTCATCAAGGTTCAGGATAATTCAGCCGTATATCTTGTTTCAGGCACGCAGCGCCACGCCTTTCCGCTTTTGAATATTTATAAGAGCTGGTATGGTTTGACCTTTGAATCGGTTAAAACTGTTTCTGCGGCAGAGCTTGCATCATACATGCTTGGAAAAAATGTTTTGTTTAAAAAAGGTTCGCTGATTAAAATTCAAACTGATCCAAAAGTTTATCAGGTATTAACTGATGACGGCGCGCTTGAATGGATTCCAAGTGAGGAGGAATTCAAGAAACGAGGACTTTCCTTCGCTGATGTTAAAGATGTACCCGACTCCCTCTTCTCCGATTACAGACACGCTGTAGCATCAGATTTTGCGACGCCACAGAATACGCCATCTGAAAAACCAACGTCTCCTAATACCTCTACTCCAGAGCTTCCAAAACCTTCTCTTTCGATTTCGGGCATTAAGTTATCATCTTATGCTGCGACAGGTGCAGGTGCTGAGGCTGAGCTTCGATTTTCAACCTCAATTCCAGCAACAGCCGAATTTTCATATACCGCTGCGAATAATGGTACAACAGTAATCACGCTCGAATCAGCCCAAACCTTCTCGAAGAAATTCTCTGTAGTTAGCGGAATTTCGTACACTTATTCGCTCACAGCTACGGCGGCTGATGGATCGAAAAAAACAGAAACAGGGTCATTTGTATCCTATGCGGATATTTCAGTAAACCCAATCGCTCAGTTAGTTCCAGCAGGAACACTCGTAACGCAGCCTGAGATTTTAGTCGGCGGATTCGTTGTTAAGAATGAAAGTTCAGCGCAGCGCACATCAAATCTAGTTGCACTTCAATTCGATACAGGAGCAACGGCAACGTCACAAGTTACAAAAACTCTCTACATTGTGCGACTCAACGCGGATAATTCACAGGGCGACGTAATTGCAGAAAAAACAATCCCCTCTGGTACATCGATGACGAACGCAAGCAGTGTACAAAATATTGCAATCGATGAAACATACGCTCCGGGTGAATCGAAAAGATACGGAATCGTTCTGAAAAATCTTGATCAGATTAATAAAGACCTTGTCTCCCCTTCGGACACTTTCATACCACTTGTTTCACGCATCGATTTTCTTGGTGAAACGTCGATCAACTTAAATAATAGCCCGCTCGCGACACTTGTGTACGTAAAATAAGCAGGTTCTACGGCAAATAATCCAAAGGATTGACCGGAATTCCCTCCTGGCGGACCTCAAAATGAAGATGTGCACCTGTTACAAATGGTCCAGCCCCCGGTGTTCCGGGGGTTCCTCCGCTGTAGCCAATGATATCGCCAGCTGAAACTGCATCATCTTCTTTGACGAGAATACGCGAGATATGGCCGTAGAGCGTTGAGATTTTGTTGTTGTGGATGATAATGATGTAGCTGTAACCCATGCCAGCATTTTTCGCGCGGGCGATGATTCCGTTTCCAGCTGCGCGAATTGGTGTGCCTTGTGCGGCGCGAAGATCAATTCCTGGGTGTTCAAAAACATGGCGAAACGGATAGTCAGGATCGTGGTAGGTTGCGGTGACTTTACGCGACGGCGTTGGCCATGAAAGCGCAACAGGACCAGTTGAAACGGTTTTGCCCTGACCCTTCAGACGTTCTCGAACTTTTCGATCAATTGCCGCAATTTCACCTTCAGTTGCGGCATATTCACGCTTGAGATCCGCAACCATTTTTTGAAACTTTGCTTCGCTTTGTTTTGTTTGAAGTAATAATTGTGCCTTTGCTTCGCTTTGACCGGCGAGCTGTTCTTGTTTTGTCTGAAGCTCTTCTTTTTGGTCTTCGAGTGCGGCTTTAACCGTGCCGAGCTTATTTTTTTGTTGATCGAGATCTTGTTTTGCAAGCATTACCTTGATAAGCGAACGTGTGAGCTCTGTATCGACTGAGCGAATCGCATCTTGTGCTGAAAAAAAATCGGACAAAGTTTTGCCGCGCGCAAAAATCGAAACAATTGTTTGTCGCTCTGAAAAATCGAGTGCGCGCACGAGTTCACTGATCTGATTTTGCTCTTCTGCAATCGCCTGCTTCTTTTTTTCAATACCAAGCTCCGTTTCTTTGAGAATGAGCGCCGTCTCTTGAAGCTGTGTCTGTGTATTTTGGAGCGCGAGCTTCCCTTTTTGAATGCGGCCGCCAATGATACCAAGTTGATTTTGAAGTGATGTTTTTTCAAGCTGTTTTGCTTGAAGAACTTTTTTCATCGAATCAATCTGCTGTTGAATGCCTTCGATTTTTGTTCGCCGTTCGGAAATTTGTTTTTGCAAATCAGAAATATCATCGGCTGCAAAAACAGTGTGGCCGCTAAATAAAATAACAATGATTGCAAGAACTGCAAGAAAATAGTTCTGTTGTCGCATGAAAATATTATATCAAATTTTCAAGGAATGCTCTATATGGAAACACAACTACCGCGTCGAATATACGACGAATGCGCGATGGCTCTTGGATGAGGCGCCAGAGCCACTCGAGACCCATTGCGCGCATAACGCGTGGCGCGCGGCGCAGCTCCCCTCCCCAGACATCAAGCGTTCCGCCAACGCCAACTATGATTGCTGGATAATTGAGCTCTTTTTTAATTTTCGAAATCCACCACTCTTGTTTCCCGTGGCCAAATGCAACAAGAATAATTTGTGGCCGCTTTTCGCTGAGATCACGCGAAAGATTGTCGCTCAAAGCACCATCATATGATGTAATACGAGGTCCGTCCGCGGAAAATGTGACACGTCCACCAAACAGCGCAATTTTTTCTGCTGCACGACTACGAATGGTTTCGCTGTTTCCACCGATGAGCGCAACACTTGGGTCGCTCGCTCTTCGGATCAGCGCTTCCGCGAGATCAATCCCTGTTATGCGGCGCGCAGCAACGCTGTGAAATCGAAGCCAAGCAGTCAGCGAAATGGTATCGGCAACAATAAAATCACTGCTCAAAATAGCAGTCATTACAGTTGGATGCGCGGTTGCATGAAGCGCCATTTCAGAGGTTAGTGTTACAACGTGAAGTGGTTTTTGTTCGATTTTTGCGCGCTCTAGCAAGTTATCTGCTGCCGACGAAATATCACCGCTCCAATAGGATTTGCCGAGAAATGGCTTTAAAAGTGGGTTCATGCAAAGAAGTATACCTGCCTCGCAAATTTATGCAATATTGCGTTGCCCCAGGGCGTGCCATCTGCTATACTTGATTTTCACTATGAAAATCAAAATCTCAAACAGCTTAATCGCAGCGCATATTTTTTGCGCAATTCTATTTCCGCTCGCTGCACGCGCAGCTGAATTCAATCCACACCTCATCATAAGCGATAATGACCTTACTGCCCATCAAGCAATGAGCGTCAAAGATGTACAGGATTTTTTGGATAGCCAAAAATCAGGTATTGGTTCAATGAAATTTACTGATATTGATGGGTCAGACCGAACTGCGGCTGAAATTATCGTTGCCGCAGCTGCAGAAGAGCGCATCAGTCCGCGCTATATTCTCGTGATGCTTCAAAAAGAACAAAGCCTCATTTCAAGCAAAAACCCAACACAAAAGCAGCTTGATTGGGCAACGGGCTACGGAATTTGTGATGCGTGCAGCATGGATGATCCAAGCCTTCAAAAATTCCGCGGTTTTGCAACGCAGGTTCGCCGCTCTGCTGGAATCATGCGTTACTACTACGACAATGTTCAGTTTAACTGGATTAAACGCGCGGGCCAACAATATTCTATCGATCGAACGACAGTGACGCCACAATCAAACGCAACGGCGTTTTTGTATACGTACACACCGCACATCAGCGGAAACAAAAATTTCTGGAAAATCTGGAGTCAATGGTTCACTAACTTCTACCCTGATGGCTCGGTTATTAAAGTCGCCGGAGAAAACTCAATTTATCTCATCGAAAATGGAAAACGTCGTCCGTTCATGAACAAAGCAGCGTTCGTTTCGCGGTTCAGCGAGAGTGCGATTTTGCCGGTTGAACAGGCAGACCTTGCGATTTATCCGCTTGGAACAAACATTTCGATTCCAAATTACAGCATCGTTCGCTCCCCTTCGGGCATGATGTTCATGCTCATCGATGCGGTTAAACATCCAATTGCATCAACTGCAGTGTTCAAAACAATCGGCTATAATCCTGGCGAAGTCGAGGATATTTCAGATGAGGAACTTTCAACCTACACCAGTGGAACGTTTATCACTACCGCGTCAATGTATCCGCTCGGTGCTGTGATTCAGGAAAAAAAGAGCAAGCAGTTGTACTACGTGAAAAATGGTGTGCGTTATGTGATTCCATCGGCCGATGTTGCGAAGGCAAACTTTCCAAACAAGAAAATTATCTCACTTGACCTCAAACAGATCGCGAAATTTGAGTTTGACCCAACAAAAGTCGTGAGTTTCCGAGACGGAACATTGCTTTCGATGAAGGGTTCTCGTGAAGTGTACGTGGTTTCAGCCGGCAAACTTCGCTTGATTCCAAATGACAACGTCTTCAACAATCTTGGCTATCAGAAAAAGAATGTGATCGAAACAAACGAACAGGCGCTTACCAGTTTTCCACTCGGCGAACCTGTCACCGACCTTGTTGGCAAAACACAAGTAGCTGCGCGGTAATATGATTGTATTTGCTGCACTGATACCAAATAGCCCGCTTCTCGTGAAGCGCGGCGAAATCGTTGCTGAAAAAACTCTGGCGGCAATTTCTGAAATTGAGCGCATGATAGAGAAAACAAACCCCGACACCCTACTCATTATCAGCCAGCATGCAAAACATTTTGATTCTGTTTTCACCCTCCCCTTTGCTGATAAATTTGTAGAGTCATTGAAGCGTTTTGGGTTTATCAGTGAACATCTCAGCTACAGTGCAGACGCAGAAATACTTTCGAAATTACAGGCTTACTCAAAAAAATCGCGCCTTCCGCTGCGCTCAGTTCATAGCGAGCTGCTCGACAACGGATCAGGCATTGCCCTGCGCATGCTGGGTGCACAAAAAAAGAAATATTCTATCGTAACACTCGGCACGTCTGATTTGTCGATTGAGCACCATGTTGAGTTTGGGCACGAACTCAAGGAAATTTTGCATAGTGATGCGCGCCGCATCGCGGTAATTGTGACCGGCGAAACAGGCAATTCTGCAATCGCGCACGGCATTATCGCGAGTCTTGGAAACCGTTCTGTTCCAGCTCTGCGGCAGGTGTGTGAGTCAGCAACCGGCGAACATGAAACACTCTGTCGCCCGCTTGCGATTGGCTACGGACTTCTGCGTGATTTCCCTGCGCAAACAACTATTGTCTGCGACGAAGAGTTTGGTGGTCACAGCTTAATCAGCGGAGTATTTTTTTCTGACTAGTATGCCCCGCGTTGTCCATGTCGCACCGCTTGCATCTCTACCGACCCGCGCGTCGGTTTTTGATTATGCGTGGGAGGGCGACACCCAGCCAAAAATCGGTATGGTCATTAGCATTCCGTTTCGAAAAAGCGAGGCGTACGGCGTGGTGACAGGAATTGCCGCGAGCTCTCGCTTTAAACTGCGCTCCGTCGCCATAACAGAAGCGTTTCAGCTTTTGCACGAACTTGATGTTGCGTGGCTTCAAAAAATGTCTTCGGTTGTTGGGATCAATCTCGGAACGCTGGTGCAACACGCGCTTCCACCACTGTCAAAACGAACAATTACTCTTTTGCATCGCACGTCCGTGAAAAACAGAGCTGCGCGCGCGGGCAAGCTTCAATATGTGTGGTATAGCCAGGAGAGTTCGATCATTCGTGCGATTCATCAAATTGTTGTTGCGGCAGGAAAACCAACGGGAATTATCGCGCCATCACATGACGATGCCGCGCGCTATGTGCGCGAACTAACAGAGCTCGGCGTCCCTGCGGTGCATCATTTTTTACCCGAATCTGCGCCGAAACGTCGAAGTTTGTGGCTTGATTGGACAAACGACAAAATTGCGCCGGTTATTATCGGAACGCAGCTGCCGGCGTGGCTTCCTGAGCGTGCGTCTGCGCAGTTTTTGCTCATTGAGCCAACCAATGCCGCGCACACGCAGCGCGAGGGCACACCATACACACATCGAGAACTTCTCGAATATCGTCGAACACTGCTCGGCGACAACATTTTTATTCTCGCGCACTCACCCGCAACAGAGGATTTGGATCGCGTGACCTCAATTCCCCTTTCATCTCACTGGCCGATTCTCATTGATCGAACAACAGAAGATCCAAAGCTTCGCCAATCGTTTGTTTCTCCGTCGCTCGAGCACAATATTCAGGAGGCGCAGAAGATTCTGTTCTTTGTCCCCCATTTGCGCGAAGCGACGCATCATATTTGCAAGGATTGCGGTTCGCTCTACCGCTCGGAAGATTTAAGCGAATCGCCTGAGTGCAAAAAATGTTCCGGAATTCGGTTTTCGAAACTTGGATTTGGCGCGGAAACTGTTGCGCGAGAGCTTCGCGCTGAAAATTTGCTGGACGACACTGCTGATATTGTTTTGCTTGATGCCGAAAAGTACAAGGCTGAAAAAGACACACTTTTTAGCGCACCGGCGACAAAGCAATTCATCATCGCAACTGCGCCGCTGTTTGATCGACTCCCCCTTTCCTACTTTGATCTCATCATTGATCTGTCACCGGATTTCGAGATGATTCATCCGGAGTTCAATACGGAGGAATTGCTCTGGCATCGCTTGCGGGCTATGAGCTCGCGGCTGCCGCTGGGGTGGGCTGGCGGCTGGTTTGTGCAGTCGCGAACCCCAAACCTTCTTGGGTGGCGTGTGCGCGATTTTGAGGGCTTTAGCGCGTGGTGGAACGCTGAAAAAACGCTGAGAAAGCGCTTTAAGCAAAAGCCGTTTCTGGAGGGTTGATTTTTAGGCAAATCTGGTGTAGAATAGGCATAATCTATGGCAAAATTACTTCCCATCGTCACACTTCCGAGTGCAAAATTGCGCGAACTCTCGCTTGCAGTTGCAGCAGCTGATATTCAGACACCTGAACTTCAGACGCTTTTTGATAACATGATTTTCACCATGTACGAAGATGACGGAATCGGACTTGCCGCGCCGCAGATTGCGGCCCAGGTTCGGGTGATTGTTGTTGGAAAGGATGCGCTCTCGGACCAAGGAAAATTGCCGTTTTCTGCTGACGAAGACCTTGTTTTGATTAATCCTGAGATTCAGGAATATTCTTGGAAAACAGAGCTCGATGACGAAGGGTGTTTGTCGGTTCCCGGATTCGGCGGCTTGGTTCAGCGCCACGTAAATGTAACTGTTCAAGCGCTCACCCGCACAGGCGAGACCGTTTCGTTTACAGCAAAAAAGTATTTTGCGCGCGTTTTGCAGCATGAAATTGACCATTTGAATGGAATTTTATTTATCGATCGTGCAAAAGAAGTGTGGAAGCACGAAAAAAATCAATCAATGTAATATGTACCGAGTCGTCTTTTTTGGTACGGAAAGTTTTGCGGTCAAAATTTTGCAATCTCTTCTTGCCGCGCCTGAGCTTTTTTCAGTAGCTGCAGTTGTCACACAACCAGCGCGGCCTGTTGGACGAAAACAGATTCTTACAGAAAGTCCTGTTGCGCTACATGCAAAAGAACATGGTATCGAAGTTGTAACGCCAGCAAAACTCAAAGAACCTGCGATTGCTCAGCAGCTTGCGGCGTATGCAGCCGACACATTTGTCGTTGCTCAATATGGCATGATTATTCCGCAGGCGATTTTAGATATTCCACAGCACGGCGCAATCAATGTCCACGCATCACTTCTCCCCCGCCATCGCGGCGCATCACCGGTGCATACAGCAATTCTCGCGGGCGACACCGAAACTGGCGTGACGTTCATGAAAATGGACGCGCAGATGGATCATGGCGATTTGTTCTCGGAATATTCTTTGCATATTTTGCCAAGCGACACAACTGAAACGCTCATGGACAAGCTTGCTGATCTTTCGGCTCAGCATTTTCCCCAGGATTTGCACGAACTTCTCAATGGCACCCGCGTGGCAACTCCGCAGAATCACGCAGCAGCAACCGGAACGAAAATGCTCTCGCGCGAATCGGGGTTTGTTTCGTTTGAAACAATGGATGCGGCGCAGATTGAGCGCATGACACGTGCGTATTATCCGTGGCCGGGCGTTAGCATTCAAATTGAAGACGTAATTTTCAAAATTATCAAAGCTCATACGATGCCGGCTCGTGAAATATCCGTTCCGGGCACGCTCTCTGTATCCGATAACGGCATTCAGATTGAAACAATTGATGGTATTTTGGTTGTTGATGAAATTCAGCCTGCAGGAAAAAATCCACTGTCTGCGCAGCAATTTTCAAATGGCTACAAATCACTGAGCGGCAAAAAGTGCACTACAATGAGTGTTTCTTCAAAATAATTTTGCGCGCAATCACAAATTTTCGTACGCGCGGCACCCACATAAAAAGTGGTGCATATTTTACAACAATTGATGGAATCCATGAGCTCATTGAGCCGCCGGGAGTTGCTGTGAAAATGATGTGTGGAACATAGACGCCTGTTGCCCCGCGCAGCGCAAGCGACAGCCAGAGATCCCAATCTTGAAATCGCTTTAGTCGCTCGTCAAACGGACGAAATACTGCGCGACGAACGAGCGCCATTGTTGAAATGTAGTTGATTTTTTTGAGCGCCTCAACCGAAAATTCGCGCGCCTGCATCGCGGTCGAGCCAAAATTAAAATCGCCATACGCAAACGATGCGCGATCATTTTTTTCGAGCGCGTCAGACAATAATTCGAGTCCGTTTGGGGCAAGTGTAATGTCAGCGTCAGCAAAAAATAGTGTGTCGCCTTGAGCGAGTCTCGCGCCGATGTTTCGCGCAGCGGGAGCACCGCCGTTTTTGTCTGACCGAACATAGTGCGCCAAATATTTGAGCGCAATCTCTCGAATTTTCACTCCAGTCGCCTCATCATTTCCATCATCAACAACAATAATTTCGAGCGGCTTTTGTGTTGAGTTTTGGAGTGAAATCAAACAATCTTCCAATAGATGGATGCGTTTAAAGACAGGAATGACGACTGAAATCGAAATCATAGTGTATGAATTGCGTCGCGAAATTCTTTACGAGCGCTATCCCATGTGTGCGCTCCTGCGAATTCTCGCGCCGCGCCGCGCATCTGCTGCCAAAGCGCAGCATCTTGCAAAATATCGGCCGTGACATGTGCAAACGCTTCAGCAGTCGGCTCGCACACAACGCCCGAAATGCCCGCGCTCACAGACTCCGGAAGCCCGTCGACATTGCTCACAACAGCTGGACAGCCGTGCGCTTGCGCTTCAAGCGACGTGATGCCAAACCCTTCCCATTCATGCTTCATTTCCTGTGCTGGAAACCAGAAAAGATGTGCGATTGAATACCACACCCATTTTTCGGACGCCTCAACGCGGCCAATAAAACGAACGCGATTATAGAGTTTGAGCTCCTGTGCACGTTTTTCCGCGCGAGCACGCATCGGTCCGTCGCCAACAATTACGAGTGTTGCTTCGATATTTTTTTTCATTACCTCCGCGATCGCATCCAGCGCAACCAAAATTCCCTTTCGCTCAACGAGACGAGCCAAAAACAAAATGACGCGGGTTCCGCTCAGCGCATATTTAACGCGGAGCTGCTCTGACGCATCTGATTTAACGGAGACTGCCGACGGCGCGCCCGGACGAATAATGATCGGCCCTTTGCCCGACGGAATCACTTCTTTGTATAGCGCCGCTGTAGCAGAGCTGTTAACGATTATTTTTGCAGCATTTTTTGCAATCAGCTGAACGCGCTTCATTTTTCGAGGTTGTGCGCGCGCTGCCTTAAGATCTGTTCCGTGGAAAAAGATCGTATATGGGATTTTGAATGATTTGAACAGCCAATATGCCATGGTTCCAATCGGCAATACGTGCGAAACGTGGATTTGGTCAGGACGATTTTCTTTGACCATTTTCCGAAGCCGCAAATAAAACGGAATCCAGCGTGGCCAAAACCAATTCACGTAAAACGTTTCGTTTGATGGCGAAATAATCTGCACGTCATCGCCAAGATTTGTGTAAAGCTCGTTCAGATAGGTGCTAACACCGCCGATAATCGGCGGATATTCAAGTGTAATCAGTAGGATTTTCATACGCGTTTTTTTAGTCGATCAATCAGTTCCTGAATTTCTGCTTTCGAAAATGCGCCCAGAGCGAGCAGCAAAGCGAGGTATATGATACCACCAATCGCAGCGAGCGAGCCAATGCCAACGAGTTGCATCAAACTTCCACCGAGGAAGATCGGCTGAATTAATGGCTTGCCAAACGCAAGCGCCGCGCCGGCAACGATCGAGCTCACCGCAAAAATCATCGCAAAACGCAGAACGGTTTTCCACGGAAGCTGCATTACGTGCCGCCCTGCAAACCACGCACCAACGGAAAACAAAACAATGTTCCCAACAAGCGCGCCTGCTGCCGCACCCTCAGACCCAAATGGGCGGATGAGCAAAAGATTCATGGTGATATTTGCAACGAGCGTACACGCCATCGCAATTGTCTGGAATTTTTGTTTGCCCGCTGCGTTGAGAAGCGCGCCAACCGGGTATGACATAAACGCAAACACCAACGAAAGCGCGAGTAAGATCAAAGTTGTTGCAACATCGGTGTGAGCCTTTCCAAAAAAGCCAAGAATCTCAAGTCGAAGTGACACGAGTACCAAAATAATGAGTCCCGCGCAAAACAAAAGATATTTTTGTGACGACGTCCAGAGTTTTCGAGCTGATTCTTGATCGTCCGCCGCAATCTGTTTTGAGAATGCTGGATAAATCGTTGCTGCAAGTGCAAGCGGAATGAACTGAAACACGAATGTGAGCTTGTTCGCGATGCTATACGAACCCGTTGTTGCAAAATTGGTGAGCGAGCCGAGAATGAGCACATCTAAAAACGAGTATCCACGCGCAAACACGCCTGCGAGCGCAAATGGCGCTGCTTCGCGAGCGAGCACCGAGGTTTCAATCACCTGCATGTGCTCTGCGCTATGAACCGATTCCATGCGCGCCAAACCAACAAGTCCTATCGCTGCATTAACCGCGCTTCCGATACCGAGACCAACAATCGCAAAAATAATCGGCGCCCCGAGCGACACAACACTAATCACGACAGCCAAACTCGACAACTGCGCCGCAATCATTCCCACACTTTCATATCCCAAATCCTGGTGCCCGCGGAGCGTTCCGTAGACGCTGAGGTTGAGCGAGTCGATGATCATGACGGCAGCTGCGGCAAAAATGAGTGAACGCGTTGAAAACGCTGCGTCGATTGTATAAACCGCGGCAATAATTGCGAGCGATGTGAGTCCGAGCAGTAAAAGTTTAATCGACAAAATTTTCTTCAAAAAGCTGCGCGCCTCGGAGGGTTTGCGCGCAACGTATCGAATCAAAACAGGCGTTAATCCCCCATCAACCATGATCGAAAAAATCGTCGTGAACGCGAGTGAATAACTATATGTTCCGAGCGCGTCAGCCGAGAACGTTCGGGCGAGCAAGGTGAAATAAATAAACGAAAGCGCCTTCTGAATGATAGACGCTCCGGTTAGAAATAATGTATTGTGGGTGACTGATCTCATGCGCCTATTCTAGCGCATAATCACCTCTCCTGCAACCGGCAAAAACTGCTGTCGAATCGCCTCCATTTCATCATCCGAGAACGCGTGATAATCGCCAAATTTGGCGCACAGCGTGTTCCCTGGCCGAAATGTTTGCAAGGCTACGCGCTGCGCGCCCGTCATAAGCGCGACCATGTCGGCGATCACTTCGGGTGTATGCGTTTCCTTAATCAGCGTCGAGCGAAATTCGTATGGCACGCTCCCCGCCATCAGCATTTTCATGCTTTCGCGCAGGTTTTCCGCCGACGCGAGGTTGCCAACCAGATTTAGATATTCATCCATGCTCGTTTTAACATCCATCGCAACATAATCTACGAGCCCCGCGTCCATCGCCGCACGCAAAACGCCCGCGCGATTTCCGTTGGTGTCGAGCTTCACTTTAAAGCCGCGCTCTTTGAGCTTCGCGAGAAACGGCAATAAATCCGGCATCAGCGTTGGCTCGCCGCCGGTTACAACAACTCCGTCGAGCACACCTTTTCGTTTCTCGAGGAAATTGAAAAACACCTCCTCTTTGATGAAGCTCGGCCTGATTTCGGCGATGCGCTCGGGCAAAACAAATTCCGGGTTATGACAATAGCCACACCGAAAATTGCACCCAGGGGTAAACACGATGGCCGCGATTACCCCTGGAAAATCCAGCAGACTCATTTTTTGAATTCCGCTGATGAGCATACCTCAGCAAACAGCCTCTGAGTACTGCGCTGCAAATTCACGATTTGACGCAACGCATTCCTGGTAATGTTTGCGTGAGTAGTGTTCCGCTTTCTTTCCGATGTTGAAATGCGATACGGGGCGATGATATCCCATCACGCGTGTCCAAACTTCACAGCGAGTGCGGCCTTCGTTTTGTACCTCAATTGTGTTTTCCATAGAAGAGCGAAAGAAAATGAATATTATTTTGCTGGATGTGCACTGATGAACTTCGTTCGAGATGGCATGTCGATGTGGGATTCCGGATTTATGCCGTTTTCTTTGTCACACGTTGGGCACCAATCCCATTCGCCCGGCAAATAGCCGTGTTTTGGACAGATCGAGAACGTTGGTGTGATGGTGATGTAGGGCAAACGGTAATTCGAGAGAATTTTGCGCACGAGATTTCGGCAGGTCGCCGCGTCGGTCACTTTTTCGGTCATGTAGCAGTGAAGCACGGTTCCTCCGGTGTACTTTGTCTGCAAGCGGTCTTGGAGGTCGAGCGCTTCGAACACGTCGTCGGTGTATCCAACCGGAAGCTGCGACGAATTCGTGTAATATGGCGCATCTTCGGTTCCTGCCTGCAAAATCGTTGGGAAACGCTTCTGGTCTTCCTTTGCAAAGCGGTAGGTCGTTCCCTCAGCTGGCGTTGCTTCGAGATTGTAGAGGTTTTTTGTTTCCTCCTGGAACGCGGTCAACTTATTTCGCATGAAGTCGAGAATTTCAACCGCGAATTCCTGACCTGCTGGCGTTGTGATATTTTCTTTGTCATCCGTGAAGTTGCGAATCGCTTCGTTGATACCGTTCACACCGATAGTCGAGAAATGGTTGCGAAGTGAGCGCAAATAGCGGTAGGTGTATGGGAAAAGCCCCGCGTCGATCCACTTCTGAATTTCTTTGCGCTTCATTTCGAG
>CALQYY010000005.1 GCA_943349075.1 Candidatus Magasanikiibacteriota bacterium | reverse complement strand
CCAACTGTGTCAGCATCGAGCTGAACCTGCTCAAACGACGCATTGTCCATGAATGTATAAAAACTTCCGTCGTTATAAAGATACTGCATGGTGCTGTACTGCACTTCAACAATATCAACAACTTCGTTATCCTTCATTGTTTCTTCAATCACCTTTCCGGTTGTGATTGATTTCATTTTGCAGCGTGTAAAAGGAGTGCCCTTACCCGGTGAAATATGATTTGAAAGCGTCACTACGAACAATTCGCCGTTGCGCTTTACCACTGAACCTTTTTTAACTTCTGTTACTGATGCCATAGATATTCAAAAATACTCCTTTTTCGATGGCGGTAGGATACCTTATTTTGAGGGTTTTGGTCAAGAATTGCCCCTACTTATCAAACAATCGCTTCATCATCACAAACGATCGGCCAAATTCCTTCTCAAGCCCAAGCCGATAAAAAAGCTGGCGGAAACGGTAGCCGGTATATGACGTTTCGTCGCGTGTGCCCGCAAAAACTTCGTCGAGTGTAATCGAGCCATCGGTTTTTACCACCTCCGTGTACGACGCGCTTCGCTGAGCGAGAGAACGTACAACAAATTTCGCGAAACCTTTCGGTGTCCAGGCACTTTGTTTAACCTCGTTACTGTCTAAACTCAGAAATACCGCAGTTCGTGGTACCAATTTCTTAAATAATCGCGCTGCATATCCGCCGTACGATCCCATCACACCCCATGCTGCCTGGTAACTTGCTGTTTTTTCGATCTCGGCCGCCGCACGCGCAGCACGTCGTGCAAATAATAACTTCGAATTCCCGAGACGGTACACGGTTACATTCCGAGCGACTTCCTTCGCACCATCCCCCATCGTAAACACATCAAAATAAATGTCTGACAATTCGGCCGTAACTTTTTGCACAAATGATTCCTGCAAACCAACACCCATTTTATATGACGGCACAAAAATTGCGACACGAATCTCGCGCGAAATTTTTTTCTTAAAATATTCAATCGTTTTTTCAAGCCCCTCCGCAACCTGAATTTTTGGTTCCCAATCGAGCAATTCTTTTGCGCGCGAAATATCCGGCTGACGCTGTTTTGGATCATCGCCTGGAATATGTTTTTTATAAACGATCTCGCTCACCGTTCCGGTCATCGCCTTCACGCGCTCTGCAAATTCCTTAATGGTAAACTCAAACGGATTTCCGAGATTGACCGGCCCCGCAAATTTTTCCTGCGTCATCATACGCATGATTCCCTCAATCAAATCATCGATGTACTGGAAACTTCGCGTGTACGAACCATCACCATAAATCGTCATTGGTTTTTCTTGAAGCGCCTGCACAACAAAATTGCTGACCACGCGCCCGTCGCCAACTGCCATGCGCGGACCGTATGTATTAAAAATTCGAATCACGCGAATATCAACACCGAGCTCGCGATGAAAATCGAACATGAGCGTCTCGGCCGCGCGCTTGCCCTCGTCGTAACATGCGCGTACGCCCGTGCAATTCACATTGCCCCAATAGCTTTCTGGCTGCGGCTGAATATTTGGATCGCCGTAAACCTCCGATGTCGATGCCTGCATCACGCGCGCATTATGCGCAAGTGCAAGCTCGAGCATATTTTTCGTACCGATCACATTTGTTTCGAGCGTGAAAACAGGATCGTACTGATAATGAACCGGCGACGCTGGGCACGCAAAATTAAAAATCCAATGTACATCTTCATCGATGCGGAGTGGTTCGACAATGTTGTGTTCGATCAATTTAAAATTTGGATTCGCGCGCAAATGCGAAATGTTTTCTTCGGAACCAACAAAAAAATTATCAACGCAAATCACACGATGACCTTCGTTCAAGAGTCGTTCGCACAAATGTGATCCAATAAATCCTGCGCCGCCAGTCACTAAAGATGTTTTCATACGCAAAAATTATAGCACATATAGGTCCTTCATTGGCCAAAACATAACATCGTTAATGTCGCGCTTATCCTCGAGAAGCATCACGAGACGATCAACGCCAATCGAAATTCCGGCAGCTTTCGGAATGTGACCAAGAAGCGATAAAAATTCTTCATCGAGCTCGATGCGCGTTTTTCCAAGATCTGCACGCTGCTTTTGTTCAAGTTCAAATCGTGTGCGCTGCTCCGCCGCGTCCGTCAATTCCGAAAACGCATTCGCAATTTCAATGCCGCCGATATAACACTCAAATCGTTCCGACACACGCGGATCACTTTCTTTTTTACGCGCGAGCGCAGCCATCGACGCCGGATATTCGGTCAAAAAAATCGGATATGGCAAATCACGGAACTTCGGCTCGACTTCGTTGAGCATGACTTTGAAAAATTCGCTCTCGTCGGCAGCTAACTCCAGAGCATCGTCGCGACCCGCAAATTCTTTAAATGCTTCAACGATTGTAATTCGGCGCCACGGTTTCGCGATATTAATTTTCGTTCCTTGAAATTCAATTTCGTCACGCCCAGCAAGACCGCGCACCAAGTTTTCAACATCTTCCATGAGCGCATGATAATCTGCTCCCAAACGATACCACTCAATCATCGCGAACTCCGGATTATGCGTTCCCCCAAAATCCTCATTGTTTCGAAAAACTTTTCCGAGCTGAAAAATCTTTGCAAATTCCGGCGCCTCGCCGAGCGCTGCTTTTGCGAGCAACTTTTTCATCGCATATTCCGGCGACGTGATTAAGTAGCCCTGATATGGCCGGCCCGCCGCATCCTCAACACGCGTTTCGAACGGGTCCAAAAACGGCTCCTGCCCTGGCCGCGCAACAATCAGCGGCGTATCAACCTCCAAAAATCCCCACGACCAAAAGATCTCGCGAATCGCGCGAAGATATTTGGATCGTTTTTCGAGGGTGAGCCAATGCATATGATTGCATCAGCCTAACATATTAAGCCGTCCTTATCAATTTTAAACAACCGTTCCGTCAGGTGTAAATTTTTTTCGTCTTTTTTTGAGAAAACCAAAATGATGGCTTGCATTAAGCATTTCTGCATATGCAGGGATACGCCAGCGAGAAACCTGAATAATCAAATCACCAATTTCAACAGCATCGTCATATTGTAACGAATTAATCTTCCACGAAAGCACATCGGCCTCTGGATCGTATTTAATTGGATAAACCAAGTAATTAACTCGCATACTGTTTTTTTCTACCAACATAAAGCGTAATTATTTTCACATAATTAAACTCCTGCTTATATACTACCCGGAGGACATGCGTGCGGTCAAACAGTCGCTGTGCGATGACTTGTCCTGGTCGAGAAATTCGATCTTCCTGCTCAGGATTCATCACAACGTACTCCACCATCTCTCGGTTAATTCTAAATTTGACCAATTGTGGGTCATTAAACTTTTCCAACGCATGATCTGAAAACCGAATTATCATGTACCACTAGGTTCCATAACAATATTATTTTGTCAATGCGCTAGACTATGGAAAAATTGTGTATAAAAAATCCGCCGTGCCGTGTGGCCGTGCGGATAGTGTTCATGCGCCTCCTGTCGCATGAGGAACAAGCTAGGGAAGTTTTACAAACTTCTGTTATTGTTTGATTTCGGTCGAAGCAAGAACAACATTACTATCGTACCTAGCATCGCTAGTATAAAAAACGTTGATTTCAGGTCAGACATCATTGACACAAGCTGTGGCTCGTCCTGATTTACTTCTAACCTCCATGCAAGCAGTCCACCTAACCAAAGCAGTAGATTTACAACAAACAGAATAACGAAATTCATAGAACCTCCGCTCGATTTGAAACGCAATGAAATTATCACGTGTCAAAATAAACGGACGAATCGATTTGGATTCGCCGCACATGTTGTATTCATGGAATAAAGTTTCAACAACGTGTTGACTTCCAGGAACCTCCGACGACTTGTCAGAGACTCCATAAAAGCCAGGAGAGATGAATGTTCATTCCTCTCCTGGGGGTTCGCACTACGCGTTCCCCAGTCAGATCCAGATCACTTGACGAGGGCGTACTTGGACCAGAAGTCCACCGCTCGGGCATATTCCTTGGTATCCAGCGGTTTGCCATTTCCGCCTTCTGCGATGCCCAAGGCATTCCGCAAGAGTGCTGTGGGGTTTTGCGGACTTTCCGCACAGACCGGTTCACCGAGGATAGCGACCACCCCAAAATCTGCACCAATCTCGACTCCTTCCTTGCTCAGCTGCTCGCGGGTGTACATCACCACGTCGAGGTAGGCCGCCTTTGGCGCCTGCACACCCTCAAACCAGCGGGTCAGCACCTTCAGCTCCTCGGGTCGTCGTGCTTCGTACCCACTCTGCAGCTGCCCGCGATTCTCGTCCGTGATCTCCACGACGCCTTGGTTGGCGTTTGTGAAGTTCTTAACGAACAAGTGCTTAACAAACGGCGAGTTACCGTCCTTCAGCTCCGCACCTGCCGCCACCGCCGCATTGATCAGAGCCTCAAACTCCTGCGGTGTGTAATTCGTGATCTTCGTACCACGGTTTTGGGGGTTAAAATGACGACCAGCGAAATCGGTAAGTGTAACAATCACTGCAGACTCCTTTGTGTTGGTTTCGACACACAAGCAAAAGTGCTTATGTACCGGAGAAACACCAGGAGCAATTTGTTTTACTCCTGAGAAAGTTGTTTATCAGTTTGTTAAATCGGTCCTGACACCGATCGCTGCCACCTGCGGCTAAACCCGCTTGATGACAACGCCGTTTCGTCGGATAACGGTAAACCGATACGCAATCACGCGAGCCTCCTCTTTCTTGAAGGTTTTGGCACAATGAACCAGGACACCGTACGATTTAACAACTGCGCTCATGAGACCCTCCCAAAAAGAAATTCATTCGATTTTGAGTACACCACACCTGTGATGCCCTCAAAAAGGAACCCGTTATTGGAGAGTAAAAAGCACTCAATCCAATTTTAAGCCTAACGGGTATGGCTCATTTAAAGCGGCTGGGTCCAAGTCAGAGGAATCATCTCAAACTCAATCCGCACGAATTCTTCGTAATAGGAGAATTTGAGCAGGTCGCGCCCGCTCTCATCCTTCCCAACCACCACCGCGCGACCAGTGGCGTCACGTTCGAACTGCGCACGGATGAGCTTGATGCCGATTTCGGAGCGTTGTTGGACGAGCCTAATCAAGACAGAAAGCGGAGCTTGCGCCTCGACCGCCACGACCTTGCCGCCGCTTTCGACCTCGACCGACTCGATGAGCTGCCTCACAGCAGCCACCGGGTCGACCCCGTACGGAATGTCATGGTCGACGATAACGACCTCTTCGCCAAAAGCACTTTTCAGCGCATTGACGCGACCCACATCCGCGGCGTGACGAGTAATACGAATGACAACAATTTTCATCTGAACCTCCAGCCGCACGCGGCTATAGAACCTTGGTTTAGAAACACAAGCACTTGCTTATGTCCCCAAAAAAGGTCGGGAGTGAGTTTGCGACTCCCGATGTCGTTGGTTTCCTGGTCTACCCAACGACTCACGCCAGTTTATTTATCGTCGGACTCAGCTGGCTCCGACTAGTGCCTGTAGCTTATTCCAGCTCGAGGTTGTCGTCCTTTGAGCGCGCTAGTTGGAACGAGGGGCAAACCTCTTCAACTGCACTTCTCAAAATCAGATCCTCTTTGCCGAAACGAACATGGCCTTCGCCTGTGGGCGTTTCCAAGGGATCCTGTGTCAGGTCCTTGGATTCCACATTGACGACGATCCACGCCCGCTCTCGCTTCTGGGGAAGCAAGATTTTAGCCACACCTCCGGTCTCCTCGAGGACCGGCAGAACTTCATAACGCCCTTCCTCGATAATCCCCTTTCGAGGAATCCGAGCAAACACGTTATAAAGCGGACACCGCTCTCCGTTGTCGGCCTCGATCCACGCTTTCGCGTAGGGGTTCTCGAGGAACCCGCAACGTGTGACACCGGAGCTGACTTCACGCAGCATCTCGATGTCCCCGTCGATCTTGTCAGCCGCAAATGCGGCACGACAGGCCTCACTGATCGGTGCAGAAGCTGAATGCTCCTCACAACCGACCAGCACAACGAGAGCCCAGAACACCAAACACCAACAAATATTGTTCAACATTTTGTCCTCCCGAGCCGCACGCGGCTTTAGTTCGTTGGATTGACCATTCACTTGGTTCCATATGCGCCGAAGCGACAAATAGAGACCAAACATGAGACAGGATTGCATCATCGCACCCCGGCTCGGGGCAGAGTTTTACGTCCGCCCCCGGCCGGGATGCTGATGCTGGTCAACATCCCGTATATTTTGAACTGTAGAGAACAGCGTGACTGAGTGAAGGGCACAACTCTCCGAGCCGGAGCTATGGGAGATTTGTGCGTACCCTGTACAAGCATGTGACAGGCTCACGCAACCAACTAAAAATTCGATGCTCCCTGGCGAGACCCACGAGGAGTTTTCACCAGTTCCAGCATCGAACTGAAAGCAGAATAACACAGGCTTTTCTATTTGTCAAGGGGTGGTATACACTTTATATGATTTTATCTAAATTTGGCTATTATTTATGAAATTTGATTGTTTTTGGTATTAAATCTAGGTAGTTATCCCCATATAATATTCGTTTCGTAAGGCTATGGTTGACAAATATCGCATTTTGTGATACTATTTTCACACGATCGGGCAAGTGCTCCGGTCGCTACAACAACCTCCTCCATCCGGAGGAAACCATGAAAACATGTAATTTTCCGCCGGATTCGAGGGTACTTCGTACAGGAGGTTCCCATGGGTGGCTGCGGCTAGTGAGATTGCCATCGCACAACTGAGCTTGTTCTCTGACCAAGACGAGGCACGTCATGAATCTCGACACAAGCTAATGAATCACGGGTACGCAACAAGACTGTGATCCATTGATCTAAGCATCAGGCAAACGTGAATCGCTTCGCGCACACGCAGGCCTTGCTCGATTTCGGAGATAGCGCCGCCCGTACACGAAAAAGCGACCGCCTAAAGCAGTCGCCCAAGTCGTGTACGGTGCGGCTATTTTTTTATCTGATCAAATAGCGCGCGCATTGCATCACTCAAGTCCTTGCTTTCAATAAGTACCATATATTGTTTGCCACGCAATACAGATAAAGCAACCTTATCATTATAGATTGTGATATCTGCAGCAAAATTATATTTATTTTTATCAAGCGAAATCTTTAGCGGTACAGGACCCGTCCATACACCACCATCTTCGGGTAAAATACCGACAAACCGAATGGTCGGACTATGTTTCGGCGCTTCTTTTTTCAAAAATGTTTTTCTCTTTTCCGACGCATAAAGACTACGCGTTGCGATAATATTTGAGAGTAGATCCATTGTTTTTGGTTTTTCGTTTAAAATATCATCTTGAAGTGCTGTTAAAGCATCTACCCCTTCATACACCTTAACCGCCGGTTTCTCCCCTCCCTGCAATAACGACAACTCATCAACACTATCTTTAATATCCGCAAGCGTCGACTCAATCGATGCGACATGGCGCGAAACAACTTCGATCAAGCGTTTTGGTGGTTCTGCATGATACAAAACACGCTTTCCCTTCATCACTGTCGTAATTAAACCCTGATGCACCAACCGTTCAATTGCAGCATAAGTCGTAACACGCGAAACCTTCGCTTTTTTTGCAATATCCTGAACTGTTGCAGATCCCATTTCTAATGCTGCAATGTAAACCATCGCCTCACCTTCTGTAAACCCAAGTTTTTTTAGTAATGATTTCCAATCGCGCATATGTTTCGAAATATTGATAATTATAACACAGCACCACCTTTTCAGGTGGTGCCAGCATTTTTTTTAGAAATCGTCGGGCTGATTTTATTCAGCTACGTAAGGCAAGAGTGAAAGTTCGCGAGCAACCTTGATTGAACGTGCAACTTTACGCTGGTGCATAGCACAGAGGCCTGTGCGGCGACGTGGGGCGATCTTCATGAATGAAGAAACGAAGCGGCGGAGAGTCATGGTGTCGCGTGGTGAAACATCTTCGATGTTCTGTACGCAAAAATGACACATCTTCTGCTTTACAGGAGTTGATGGCTTCATTTCTTTTTTGTCCTTTTTTGACTTTGGTTTCATACCTTAGAATGGAATGTCTTCGATTTTGATTTCGTCGTCTAAATTTTGGATTGGAATTGCAACTGGCTCCTCCATTGAATTGCTGCCACCCATTGGGCGTGGCGCGCCTGGAGCACCGCCGCCTGATGCACGATCCAAAAGGATGACATTCTCAGCAACGATCTCTGTACGTGTACGCTTCTGACCATCTTGCGATGTCCATTCGCGTGTCTGCAACCGGCCTTCTGCGTAGACCTTGCGGCCTTTTCCTAAGTACTGTGTGCAAATTTCTGCTAACTTGCCCCACGCCACAATTGAGTGATACTCAGGCTTTTCAACTTTCTGCCCCGACGCATCCTTGTAGGCGTGCGTTGTTGCGATTGAAAATGAGCAAACTGTCTGACCTGCGGGAGTTGAACGCGATTCTGGATCGCGAGTCAAATTGCCGATGATCTGTGCGCGGTTGAGATTCATATCCCTCTTATGAATTACACTGTGGGTGTTAGATCACCCTGCAACAGTTGGTCAAGTTTTTTATCGATCTCCTCGAGATCAACCGGCTTATCGGTTGCCGGAGCTGGTTCTGATTTTTCTGTGTGACCTGCTGCAAAGATCTGGCTTGCACCGCGATCATCGCGATCGCTGCGGTCACCTCCGCGTTCACGGTCGCGCTCTTCGCGCTCTTTTTCACGTGATGCCTTGATAAGTGCAGTATCTGCAATCTGTGGTGTGCGCTTTAAGCGTGCGGCATTAAAAAGCTCGCAAACAAAACGTACAACATCCTTTGAAAGCTTGAGCTTTGCGGTAATCACATTAGCTGTGTTGCCTTCACCATCAAAAGTGAAAGTTACGATGCTTCCGAACTTGTTGTTCTTCACTTCGTATTGGAGCTTGTGTTTACCGAGCTCTGCGCGTTCGATATTAGCAGCGCCCGCGTCTTCAATAAGTTTCTGGACACGGTTACCCGCAGCTTCCAGCTCTGAATCTGAAATTGTGCCAGCGAATACCGCTGTTAATTCGTATTTTCGCATAAGTTTACTCGTGGGACAATGGTAACAAAAGTTGATTTTACTGTCAATAGCGCGGGCATGTGCTCAATATGTGTATAGATTGTGTGCGAAATACGCGATATACTGTCATTACTTCTGAAATGTATGGATTTGCGTAGACTCCGAATGGTTAAGGACATCTGTCCCTTACTTCACCCACACCACGCCACAATGACCGCAAGTCGTTGGATTGTGCCAATTGCGGCACGAAGCCGTCCGCTTGTCAGCTATAGAAATGGCCATACAATTGCTCTTTTTAGTAGCCGTCTCCTTACCTGGCACCGCAGTTTTACACGAGATTTGTTGCCTCCACCACCATTTTTACCACCTTCCTACCTATATATACACGAATGGATGGCCGATGCCTACCCCGTCAAACACCCGGGCTGGCGTGTTTTCGGATTTGCCTCAAAACAAGGTGTTACCTTTATATCACCTGATCGCGACTACCACAAAGACTGGAGCGACCATGCCCGCCGCCACCTCAAAGTTTTCAAAAAAACCGGCGCCACCCTCCGACTCGGAACCCTCGAAGAGCTGAAAAAGCACAGCAAAGACTGTTATTTGGCGGAAGATATTTTGGACCACACCTTAGAGCAGACAGAATCCGTCCACGAAGAGCGCCCTGAGGATCTCGAGATTTTGGTTGCCGAAACTGCGGATACACACGAACCGCTTGGCTTTTTCATTGCGGCAAATTGCACTGATGTGCTACAAAGTTACTATATTGGTGGATTTTATACGGCTGCCGGCGCAAAAGCCCAGGCAATGACCGGTCTCATCGATTGGTGGTTCGCACGCTCCCTCGAAAAAAGGTTCGTCAGTGTAAATTTCGGCGACATGTCGGGTCCGCGCACACCAGGATTTCATCCCGCGACCGGATATTCAAATTTCAAAACTCATTTTGGGATCCATCGCGTGTGGCGCCCGCGAACGCTCTGGCAAATTCGATTGCGTTTTAGAAATCTCGACGCCGTTGAACCGTTCAAAGAAAAATAATATGGACACGCGCCGCCTTAAACTTGTCCGCGACATGTGTCCGCTCTCACCCGAGCGACATCGTTGGTTGTACGCAAGTGCATGGATGAAAAAAATTCGTCCATCAGATTTTGTCGTACAAAATAAATTCATTTCATGGCGCCGAACGTTTACAAAAGATGGTGTTGCGCCAAATTTACAACCAACAAACTCATATCTCACGATCGACGAATGGGCGCCCAGTATTTGGCCGCGCGCGCACGCGGGTTGGAGACATTTCGGAATCCAACATCGCGAAGCGATCGTGTTTTTGGACGAGCCACGCGCATGGAGTTCACAAGCGCGCCGCCATTTGGCTGCGTGCAAAAAAAATAATATTACATTTCGTCTCGGAACTTTTTCGGAATTTGAAAATAACATGTCCGACTCGCAAGTTCCACCTCGATTGCAAAAAGTTTTTATTGAGGAAGTGCGACGTCACACAAACACACACACGGAAACAATCGATTTTTTACTCGCCGAACATGGCGGCGAAATCGTTTCGTGTTTTGTTGCCGCAAATCTCGATGAAATAAAACAAAGCTACTACCTCGCCGGATATTTTAAACGCGGCACGGAAAAATTGCACGCAAAAGTTGGGCTCATCGATTGGTGGTTCGCGCGGTCGCTCGAAAAAAAATATGCGACACTCAATTTTGGTCATATCGTCGGACCATATTCAATACCCGGCACCGAAACAGGCACCGGGTATTCGAATTTTAAAACTCATTTTGGCGCGACGCGCGTGTGGTGGCCAGGAAGTTTTTGGAAGCTTACTTGGAGAACGCAAACGTTGCAAAAATAGCATCGAACGCAGCTACAACAGCTTCGTTATCAAACGCAACAGGTCGATTCACCACATCGTAATTTTCACGAGCAGAACTGTGCGTTAACATAACAACTGAATAGCAAATATTATTTTTGAAAATTTGGTAACCGCGATAATTGTATCGCTGACCCATTGCAGCATCTTCGACATTGTAAGTATAAAATTTTTCTCCCGCATGCATCACAAAATCTGTGAGTGGTTGCGTTGTGTACGGGTGTGTGAGACACGCAGGCTCGCTCGGAATTTTGATTTCTTTGTGCGCCGAAACATTAATTTTCGCTTCGCTTAAATTTGTTCCTTTTGTGAATGAATCAGGAAACGAAAGTGAGAGGTCTGCGTTTTCAATTTTATTATCGAGCACCCCAAACGTTTTCGGATACGTGATTTGATATCCAAACGGAATATTTTTATAAACCACCTGTGTTTCATCTGTTGAAATATTTTTTTCAACCATCGATGTACAGCCTGCGCCGAGTAGCAAAAAAGCAGCAACGATTAGCGAAAAACTTTGTTTGGGTTTCATATGGTTGCATCATAGCACAGATCCATTGACAAAATGCAAATAATGAATTAGTATGCGCGAAGTGCTGTAATTTTCCACCAGAGGTTTGTGATGTTTTTAGGAATTATTTTTTGCGCGGTATTCGCCCTTTCGAGTCCGAAAGAAGTGCGCCCCGCGTATGACCCTGTGCTTGTTGCGCGCGGTCAGCAGTATCTCGCCGATCTTCACACCCGTGCCTGTCTCGAACTTGATCGTGAGAATGTAATGTCTCGCGCTGTGCAAGACAAGCTCGTGTGCGAACTCGCCGATCCGCGCTTGACGCAGATCATTCCACTCCTCGAGCAAGGCGACCCGTCTGCAATTCTGGGAGACAAAATCACACGTGAGCGAGCACGCATCTACACGTTGATCGCAACACAAGGCGCAGATGCCTACAAGCTGAAAAAGCAGCCCACAAACAGTCACAAAAAGCACAAGCTAAAAAAGCCGCGTGGCAACAGTCATGGGATGTACCAGATGACAGTCAAGACGTACCACGCGATGCGCAAAGGATATCCTGCAGCGAATCTTCCAAAGAAATTCATGGGCTGTTCCCAGGATCATGTCTGCAGCGCGAAATTTGCGATTTTGTACAACGATGCAAACACGTCGTTTCTGGCGCGCAGAATCCCCGCTCGTTGGCACGAAAAAATGCCGATCAAAACGTTTGCGCACGCCCGTTACCTTGCGGGCGCCTACACGTCTGGGATGCCCGCCTATTACATGGTTCGCCAATCTAGGGCCGACCCGTCATGGGTCAAAAAAATGCCCAAAGCTCAGTGGCGGAACTATCTGCAGATGCTCGAAAATCTGTGGTATGCGCCCCAATTCAATGAGGTGAACACCTGACCAACCGCTCGCCGTCCACCACAAATCACTTTGTGGTTGGGCGGCAGTTTTTTTTCAAAACAACCTCTCAAAACAATAACGTCGTAATAAACGTGATTGTTGCTAAAGCAATACCGCTAACAAAAAAATTTCGCGAGATCAAATATAATTTGCGCTTTGGGATGTAATAATATTTTGAAAGATTATAAATCTCGCGCGCGTATTCCCCAACCATTGCATCTGCATCAGACAAAAACGAGCGCAGCTGCGCTTCATATTCAACTGCCGACGGGTAACGCGCGATACTCTTGCTATACATCGCGCTCTGATGCTGGCCGGCGCGTCGCATAAATCTCGGCGGATGTGCTGCAAACAGCGCACTAATCACCGCACACACCATACAAACTGACAAAACGGCAAACGTGATCGGCTCATGTTGCTGAATAATTTGTGTAACGGAAAACGCAAGCAGAACCGAGCTCAAACTCGTAATCATATTGACCTGCATGTCGATCTGACGCGAAAGATCGATCAGCTTCTTCAGTGTGTCGCCGTAAAATCTCATTGCTGCGCCGTAATCGAGACCCGCTTCGTTTTTTCCCATATAGTCCAATTATATCAGAGTTCTTTTCAGTCGAGCGGGCGTTTAATCAAAACCATTGCCAATCACAAACAATTTTGCTACACTCCCCTCACATTTCTTACTTCTATGGGTCTTCAAATCGGTATCGTCGGACTTCCAAACGTCGGCAAATCAACACTTTTCAAGGCGCTCACCAAAAAACAGACCTTGATTGCAAACTATCCATTCGCAACCATCGATCCGTCGGTTGGTATTGTTGAAGTTCCAGACGCTCGCCTCGAACCGCTTTCGAAAGTTTCAAACGCAGCGCGCATCGTGCCTGCGACAATTGAATTCGTTGATATCGCGGGTCTTGTTGCAGGTGCATCGCAAGGTGAAGGCCTTGGCAACCAGTTTCTCGCGCACATCCGCGAGTGTGACGCGATCGCGCAGGTTGTACGCGAATTCACGGACAAAAATATCATTCACGTGCACGATTCTGTTGACCCAACTCGTGACCGCGACGTGATTAATTTGGAATTGGCGCTCGCCGATTTGCAAACAATTACCAAGCGCCTCGACAATGTTCGCAAAACATTAAAAGGTGGTGGCTCAAAAGAAATCGAAGCGCACATCGCATATTTGGAGCGCGTAAAAATTGCGCTCGAGCAGGGCCATGCAGCGCGCGACATCGAAACGAGCGACGACGAAAAACCATGGCTGCGCGAATTGTCTTTGCTCACTGCAAAACCAATTTTATATATTCGCAACGTTGACGAAGGTTTCAAAGGCGATGCAATTTTGCATTCGCCAAACGAAATTTCAATCAGCGCAAAAATCGAAGCTGAGCTCGCCGAACTTTCGAGCGAGGACGCGCGCGCGATGATGGCGGATTTGGAAATGACCGAAGCCGGACTCGACCGCGTGATTGTCGCTGCATATAAACTTCTCGGCCTTTGCACCTATTTCACAAGCGGCGAAATCGAAACACGCGCATGGACCGTTCACGAAGGCTCGAAAGCGCCAGTTGCTGCGGGTGTGATCCACACAGATTTCGAAAAAAGTTTCATTCGCGCGGAAGTTGTGAACTGGAAAGAGTTTGTTGAACTCGGCGGCTGGAGCGGCGCGCGCGAAAAAGGCGCGATGAAAACCGAAGGCAAAGAATACATCGTGAAGGATGGGGACGTTTGCTATTTTAAGGTTGGGGCGTAAATCGAATTTGACAACAAAATTCGAGACGCTATAATGAATTCACATTTGCACGATGCGCCCGCGCGCTGACTGCCGCCGAGGACCCGCCAGAGATGGCGGGTCCGCTTTATTAATTAAAGCTGCCAAACGCGTTCTAATTATTTGAAGATCTGTTTCAGAAACACTACCTATTGGCCGAAGCAACCGTTTTGCATCAATAAAACGCATTTGAATTAAAATCGCAGTGCTCGGTCGACCAAGCAACATAACAGTGAAAAAATAATCGCCGCTTTTTGGTTTGCTACTCAATGGCACACCCAAAAAACAATCGCGCATCCATTTTCGAACAACTAAAACTGGGCGCTCAAAATTTCGATGCTTTCCGTCTTGCTCGCGCCCGACATTAACACCAATCGAGCAAAACCAAACCTCACCTTCGCGTGGCTCCGGTATTTTTTGATAGGCATCAATCTTCTTTTTTATATCATTCCACGCGTCAAAATATTTTTCCGACATATATATTACTGGGTTCCATATATGTACAAAACAATCAAGCGAGTGAAATGTTAAAAAGTTGTGCATAAATAAAAAACCCCGCAGCGAGTCATGAATTTTCATTGACTTCCAAACTACGGGGACAAGTTAAGTGACACTACCTAAGAATTCGCATGAGCCGTTTCATCGCGTCGCAGCGGACGTTCGCGGATGGATGATCCGAATCAAACTTCCCTGGATCGCCGCCTGCCGCACGCGAACCCTCTTCTTGCATCCGGCTAAACGCGCAAAACGCATCGACCGAGGCCGCAACATCGAGTGACGACTTCTTGATACGCATCACGGCGTATAAATCGGCCTCAAGCTCTTTTTTCTGTGGCGACTTCTGTACAAGCGGATTGTTGTGCAAGGCTGCGTGTCCGTACTCGTGCGCGATCAGGAATGTGAGCAACTCATCACTTTCGTTTAGGAGCTGCGCAGACACCCAGATAGTTTTGTCCGACACAGTATACGCGGCCGGAATAAACTTTTTTTCCGGAGTCACCGATGACCAAAACCGAAGCTCAACTTTCGGAGACTGGTTCCCCACATTTTTCAGCAGTCGCGCGAAAAGTTCGTTCGCCCGCTTGCTTTGAAACGTGACTGAGTTGTTCGGGGGAAAATCAGGGGCCGCGAGCTTCGGTACCGCAGATGGCACCGGCATTGACGCTGGCATCGTCACAATCGCACGTGGCGACTGATCAGCTAACAAGCAACCGATGATTGCGAGCACACACAAAATACTGTAACGAAACATGATGCTTCCTCCTGCAAATGTTTGAGTCCAGATAAGATTAAACTCCTAAAGGGACTAATAATCGTATCAGTTATTTCCTATTTTGTCAATATAAAGCCCTACTCACATGCGCGGTTGCGAATGCTTTCGGGCATAACTCTACAGGAAGATTGTAATGAGCTTCTTGCGCATTGCAATGCGCTCGCTCGCAAATCCGATTCGCGAACCATAATCACAATTGTCCGAATCGGTCACCCAAAATCCATGGTCCGACAGCGCATCGAGCTCATCTTCGTTGAGCATTTCGACAAGCGGTTCGGGTGGATGAAAGATGAAAAGTAATTCATCCGCCGGAGAAAGAATGCTGATCGAGGTCCCTTCGTCATTTGAGACGCAAAACTGATAATCCAGCCGCGCAACAAACTCGTGCTGCTCTATCAGATACTTCCATAAACCCGGCGTAACGCGATCATCTGTAAGACGTAAATCTTTCATTACACCCTCCTTCGATTTTCGAACCACCAACCCAATGCTGATGCTTCGAAAAAGGAACCCATCTATTAGAGAACGCGAGGTTATGCGCTCGATCTAACTAAAGCTTGATGGGTAAAAACTATAATGTGCGACAATGTCTCAGAACACCATATGCCTCGTTTCTGGGATGGAAGTAATGAGGAAGACACTCATAAATCTTAATTCCTGTGTTTTCAAGCTTCGTACGAATCCAATCCCAGCGACCAACATCCTCAATCACAGCACAGACCGCAATGATCTTCATCTCAGGATTAGTAGTCCAGATCTTTTTAGCAACCGAGAGAAACTCGCCGCCAGTATCACCACAACAGGCACAAATTCCTGAACACAGAACCACACATTGAGCATTTTCGAGCTCATGTACGATCTCGACCTGATTGCTTGGCAAGAAATCCTTGTTGAACGTTGCGAGAGTGTCACGATCATTCATCCACTTTGACACCTCATGAGGCTTATCGAGAACCTCAACATTGAAAGGTATTGACCACCACCCAATGAACTGAGAGGATTCTTGCAGATTAATCACCATAGTTTTCATTTTACTCTCCTGTAAAGATCACTTCGATTTTCGAACCACCAACCCAATGCTGATGCTTCGAAAAAGGAACCCATCTGCCAGAGAACGCGAAGTTGTGCGCTCGATCCGATTAAAGTTTGATGGGGAAAACTAGAAGAACTTTTCTGCTCGAGGACCAAGATACTTTTGCAAGCGGAAATACTTGAGGGATGTTTTGCTTAGCGCAGAATCCTCTACCTCGAGAGTTTCCTGAGGAATGCTCAACACCTGGATGTCTAATTGGATTGTAAGCCAACGACTCTCCCAGGCTAAATCAGCAACTTCATCCTCATAGTCACCCCCTCGTTTCCACCCTTCTGGGATCCAATAATATTGGTCTCTCAAACGGACCAATTCATCCTGTTCATCTTGATATTCGTCCTCACTCACATAAAAGTCATCGTCAGGAACACCCTCATATATACAGTCTTTGGAAACTTGGACTGTATAAGCCCAATCTTCACAGACCACGCACTTGAGTTCGTAGATAGTATTCTCACTGTAAACTAGAAGTTCCTGATGATAAGTAGTGATTCCGTACTGACGTTCGAGCTCTCTGACAACTCGATCCTCTTCCGCTTGAGCCTCTAATCGCATGCGTTCTAAGAGGTCGTCACCCTCCAAATAATAGTATTCTACCCATTCATCTGGATCTACACAGTTGTCATCCCAGTCAAAACAGTCAAATTTCATCAAGTCTTGTGGCATGTCCGCCACAAAACGCTTGAACTTTGCCCACTGATGGACGGAACGAGTTTGATGCTTCCAAGAACGAGTTACGGTCCGAGGAGCCTTGCGAAAAAACTTGCTCATTGTATTCTCCTGTAAAGATCACTTCGATTTTCGAACCACCAACCCAATGCTGATGCTTCGAAAAAGGAACCTATCTGTTAGAGAGCTAAAACTCAATCTAACTTATAGTCTGATGGGTATGACTACTTGTTATTGCAGGGACAAATTTCTCCCTGAACAACTGTGCGCTGACATCCGGCACATTCTAGCCGGCCGGCTCGTCGGAATACCAAGTGACGACCTGGCTGACGAACATACGGTCGTTTTGGCGACTCCACAGTTGCTTCTTGCGAAGCCTCGTGAAGGAACGCCATAAACCTTTGGATTCGCCGACCATATCTTATCGGCGGACGCTCTTGACCCTCTTCATCTTCTTCATCCTTTTCGCTAGTCATGTCATCTCCCTTGTTTAACTGTCATGACTAAGTACTATAACAGCTTTTCGCTAATTTGTCAAGACTTCATGGCAAACATTATCGCTAAATTGGCTTATTTTAAACGAAACTTGACAGAATTGAAAAAGTGTTGTAAAATATTGACATACAGTATGAGCCACATATCCACACTCCAAACACTCGGGCTTACCGAGGACGAAGCCCACGCATACCTCGCACTATTGCAGCTTGGCAACGCCAACGCCGCCGCGCTTGCGACAAAAATCAACGTAAAACGCACAACCATCTACCCTATTTTGTCATCGCTCAGTGACAAAGGCTTTGCATCAACCTATTTCAGCAAATCAAAACGTCTCTACCGCGCCGAAAAACCCGAGCGCGTTGCCGGGCTATACGAAAAAAAGCTCGAATCGTTTTCGGCAATCATTCCGGAACTCAAAACCCTTGAAAAGCAAACGCTGAGCGCAATCGGTCTACGCTTCATCACAACAAAAAAAGAACTCGAGCAGTTCTATGTTGGCGTTCTTACGGATTACAAAAACAAATCCTATCGCGCAATCGGTAGCGCAAGCTCGTGGGAAGGCATCGACCCCGACTTTTTCAAAAAATTTCGCCACGACCGCGCTCGCGCAAATATCAAAACGCAAATTCTCCTTTCTGCCGACTCAGCCGCCGCGAGCCCAAGCGACCCAAAACTCCTCCGCGACGTGCGAACCCTCCCCCCAACACACACCTTTAAAAGTACCATCGATATTTTCGACGACAAAGTTATTGTTGTGACCCCCGACCTCCACGCACTCGCCGTCGTCATCGAAGTTTCAACTATGGTCGATGTGTTTCAGGCGATGTTTGATTTGCTCTGGGAAACAGGCGTGATCAAAAAATAATTTCAAACAAGAGTTTAATTGAATTCAAACTCTTTTTGAATTATACTTCCATCATCTTATGCCCCACCCATTTCCACGGCCAACAAAATATAAATTACTTGTAAAAAAATCTGCAACTGGCCTCGGGCTCTATGCGGGAGAAGCAATTCCAAAGGGAGAGTTTCTGATCGAATATTGGGGAAGAATTATTTCAAAAAAAGAAGCCGACAAGCTCAGAAATCGGTACATTTTTCAATTGACCCCAAACAGACTCATCGATGGTTCAATACGAAAAAACACTGCGCGCTACCTCAATCACAGCTGTCGCGGCAATTGTGAAGCGGTCGGCCCTGCAGGACATGTCTACATACAAACAAAGAAAAAAATCAAAGCCGGCGAGGAATTAACATTTAACTACGGAAAGGAATACTTTGATGAATACATAAAACCCGTTGGATGTTTGTGCGCAAAATGCGCAAAAAAATAATGCCGCACACAGGAAAGGATTAAGTTCATCCTCTTCAACTGTGTACGGCACCTAGGGCGTCAGAGCGGCGGCTGCGGCTTGAATACCCACTGATATATTTTTGAGCGACGCGTTTTTTCAATCGCACCGCTTTCAAGCAGATGTTCCACAAGAAAATCAACCATGACCACCTTGTTGAACGGGCAATCATTTGACTTCTCGGCGAGATCTTTCCGCGCCTGTGATCTCAGGTACTGGGTTGTAAAAGAACCTACAACCACCGGTTGCCGTGCGATCCAGACGCAGCCTGGATGACTGTTTGTTGGCACCTGGATTGCCGCCAGATCCTTCATCCATTCGCTCTCGATCTGCCCGAGCACCCAGCTGTACGACGGCTCACTGCTCGGAACGCCGGGCGCATGTCTCATGAGCTTTGCCTCGGCAACGAATTGCTTGAGCGCCCGCTGTACATCGCCCATCGTTGCCCGCGCCGCATCAGACGGCACCTCGAAGCGCTCGTATACGCAACGAAGGGACCCCAAGACGAACGACGGTTGGATGCGCCCACCACCAGACACCAGCAGCGCCGACCACATGATGTTTTGCAACAACTCGTCATCGACGCTTAAGGTATTCGCAGCGACCTGCTTCACTGCAGCTCCGCGCGGGCGCGGATTTTCTGGCTTGAAGCAGTCGACAGCCTGCTCACCACTTGGTTTGCAAGCCTTTTTCGGCTGTGGTGGCGGTTCAAATCGCGAAGAGAATCGCATATTTTGGGGCATGCCCATAAGCATTCCTTGCGCCATCCCCGCCGTGCGAAAGCTCTCAGCCAAAGCTGGATTTTCACGAAACACACGCCTCCTCAGATCACCAAGACCGAATGTTTTTCCTCCAAACACCCGATAAACAGAGTTGGCAAGGTCACGAAATACGGACTTCGAACCAGAATTCAACATGGCTTTCTCCTTCGAGAGTTGAATCTCAAACTACATGATTTTAAGGGTTTTGTCAACCTGGTGTATAGTTAAGGATATGCAATATCGCCAACAAAAAACCCGATCACCTTCTCTCAGCTTTGAGAGAAGGTGATCGGGTTCGGCGGCTCTACTTATAATAGTGCCTCCGGCAAGCAGGGGTTGCGCGTGACGGACGCCCTTTTTCGAGCTCGCGCTGGTTACGCTCAACCTGCGCGATCCGGTTCATTTGGACAATCTCGCCGACCTCCGCGGCTTTAAAGGCAAGCATGAGCCGCATCCCCATGTTGAGTTGCAGATCCTGTCTAGCCACAATCCGCGTTTCTTGACGAAGGAGTGGGGTGTTAGCTCGGCCAATCGACTGCATCAGTGCCTGCAAATCAAACAGAGTCTGATAAGGCACTTTGCCCGCCAACGAATCGACGATTTGCTGGAGCGAGGTGCGCTCCTTTTGCTGAAACTGCGTATTAGTCCACGCTTGTTTCATCTCTCTGGCGCGCTCGACGCACCAATGGGCCAAACTCTCCGCATCTGTCGCTTTTGTCATCGTCGTACTCCTGTTGTTGAATTGAAGTGCCACGATAAGCCTCCAACTCGTTTGATGAACATTATTGCCGTTAAATTGTCGAGTTATTGTAGTCACCTATTTAACAAACAGATGAGCATAAAACTCGACAATTTTGTGATCGCAGTATTGTGAAAGAATGTTCAAAAGCGCCTAATACACAGCACTATTGAACGAACTAATGTAACACGAATTAAGGGTTTTGTCAACCTGCCTACCAACCACCCCCGCCGCCGCCTCCCCCACCTCCTCCTGAAGAGCCACCACCACCAAGTCCTCCGGTTGATGTCATTGTTGCACCTGAAATTCCCGAAGAAAATTGTTTGAAATTTCCCGCGAATCCAGCAAAGTTGCTACGCGAATTCATGTTATGATAACTTTGTTCATCGCGAGACGCCTCGAAAAGAATTGTCGCAAATTGGGCGCTCCATTTTTGTTGTACGCCGAGCGCGCACGCATAGCCTAAATATTTCTGAAATAATTTTGGAGTTTTTTCGGGTGGATGATGAAACTCGAATCGATCTTTTTCCGTTGCCCCCAAAAATAATTTGAATCCATCGATGTGTTCGATTAAACGAGCGCCTTCTTCTGTATATCGCGGCATCAGTTTTGCAAATATAATAACAACGATAAGCAGCGCGACGAGTAAAACTTTTTGTGGGCCCACAATATTTTCACCAAGCGTTCCCAACACAATATAAAGCATCGCGATATATCCAAAAAAGCCGAACACAAGCATGAACATGAATCGAAACATTACAAACAGCGTATTTAGAATTCCGCGCAGAATATTTTTTGTTGGTGTTACATCGGTTAAAAACGAAACAATTCGCGCGAGACCTAAATAGGTAAGGACAACTAATGTCGCCAGTCCTGTGTTTACTAATATCGTTGCGGGCAGCTCACCCGGAGCCGGCGCGATTGAAAGAACAAGCGCAAGTGGCGTGACAAGAAGCACTCCTCGCCAATAGTTGCGCCGATTGAGAAAAAGAATTGAATTCAAATATTTTTTTTCTAAATAGAGTATCAATGCTTTGTTTAAATTACGCATGACCGTGCGCTCCGGTGTCTGCTCTTTTCCATAGACACCCTTAATCGTAATTGAATCTTTCTTTTTAAACAGCGTTTCAATTATGATTGCGTCCTCCTCCGCCAAATCACTCGAGCTTTCAACTAATTTTGAAATTCGATAATTTCCATTCTCAGCTATTTCGATGGTCACCAAATTGCGCGCTGCCATATCAATTATTTGCGCACCAATTCCAACACTGTCGAGAGAGTGGCGCTTTAAAAACCGCGCAACAATCGGCGACATTCCCTGTGGCGGCTCATATTGCGCAATGACAACGCGCGCATCTGGATCGCGCCCCGATTTGTGCCACACATATACAAAATATCCAAGCTGAAGCAAAAACGCGAGAACCGAAAAAATAATATGCGTCGATCGCGATGCTGTTGGCCCCTTTTCTTGAGCCGTTGTCGACACATATGTGTCATAGATCGGCGCCTCCCAAACAATACCCTTTGGCCACCCAACCACAATCGTCAGGCCTTCCGATTTTGCCAGACTTTTTGTGGTTTCAAAAAATACCTCCGGCGTCGAACTCACCATCGCAATTGCATTCTGATTTTTCGAACCGAGTTTTCCTGTATAAAAATCTGTGATAATTTTTTCAGTCGGCACAATTTCCGGTAGCGACACGCGCGCCGACGCATGATGAATCGGAAAGGTCCACCCATTACCCGTCACATTCCAATAGAGCTCGTCGTGGTCATCAAAAAAACCAAGTATGCGCTGAAATGTATAAAAAATTTCGTAGGTATATTGTCCGCTCGGAATTTTTTTATTTTTGTCGCCAATATATATTCGAATGCCACTGCCCTCACCTCGCGTGAAATATTTCTGTGGCGCGCCATCCTGCATCACCTGCTGCAACCTAAAACCACTGTCAAATCTTTTACCCTCCGCTGTTTTGTATTGCGTTGGAATGTCACGATAAATTCCGTGTTTAATTTCTTTTTCTTCACTCGTCACGGTGATAATTTCATGAACCTCAATTTGACCATCAGCACGAACTTTAATATCAGCATGAAAATTATTGATGACTTCTGCAGCAAATGCGCCATCTGAAAATGCTACTGCAAAAAAAATAATCGCAAAAAGTCTGAGTAAAAAAGTTTTCATATTGATGCAAAATCTGCTATACATGCGGCGATTTTCTATATTCGGCCAAATAATATATCTCCCAAGATACCGTATATCAGAATTATATTCCATGCCGCACAAACTTGACAGATTGCCCTGCCGCGCGTATTATACGCCTGCGGGATAGAGCAGCCCGGCAGCTCGCCAGGCCCATAACCTGGAGGTCGTTGGTTCAAATCCAACTCCCGCAATTAAAGAACTCTCGTCGCAAGACGAGGGTTTTTTAATTGTTTGAGATGAGTTGAACCAATCGTTGAGTCGAAGCGTAAGAAAAAGATTGGCGATCTTTTTTCCGCTGAGACGGGCTGAGCGATAGCGAAGCTCCGGATCAAATCCAACTCCCGCCCACCCATTTAAAATTATGCATACCGTCTCCCAATATAAGCCGCAATAAGACTGCTAATAAAAATCAACGTACCCAAAATAAAACCAATAATAAGCCCAATCATAATTATTTCACTCGGATCTTTTATGATGTTTATAATTTCTTCCATCGATGGTCGGTGACCTCTTCGACCAGATATACCACCAAAAAGTAAAAACGGAACTGAACCAATTATGCTCACAATCCAAGCAACCAATCCGTATCGAACTGCTCGCACACCAAATTGCTTTAAAAATCCCGCAACATGCCACACAATAGTTCCACTAATAATTAGAGCAATGAATGGAGACGCAATTTTATTAGCAACAATATCTGTTGAGCCTGCCATCATTATTTGTGGAGCAACAATAATCATCCACGGAATCATTGAGAAAATCATGCCGAACATAAAACCGACTGCAGCATGACCAAATATATAAAATAATATTGTTAAATAACTTTGATTTGTTTTTTGCATTTCCATACTTACGGAATAAACGGCTGACTCTCTTTGTTAATTTTGTATGGTATTTGTTTAAACTCTGCCGAAACCGTGCCAACATCATTTCGCACCAATGTAATTCCAACCATGAATCCTTCCATAGTTTCCTTTGAAAAATATTGATCGAAAATAAAATTTCCGAGCGAATAAAAAATCTTGCGACCCTTATACTCCTCAACATTTTGCGCAACATGCGGATGCCCACCAACGACCGCGTCCGCCCCCGCATCGATAAACCGATGCCCCGCCGCAATTTGCGACGCGTGCGCGCGTGGCTTATATTCCGCGCCCCAATGTGGGACAACAATAATGTAATCCGCAACCGATTTCATTTTCTTAATTTCTTTTTCAACTGTTGCAATTCCAATTTTCTCGGGCGTGCCAAACGCATGATAGCCAACGAGCCCAATCTTAAAACCATTTTTTTCAATGATGCGACCAGTGTAACCCGCACGATTAATCGGATCACCAAAATATTGCACACCAACATCACTCAAATATTTCTTCGTCGACACCAAACCTTTTTCCTGAAAATTATGCGTGTGATTATTCGCGAGCGACACAACATCAAAATGTTTCGCAAGTTCCGCCGTAAACCGCGGATCAAACGTAAACGACATCGATTGCGCGCGCTTCATATTAAACGCCGTCGTCGTTATCGGCCCCTCCAAATTCGCCACGCGCACATCGTATTTCGCGAGCTCAGGCGCAATCTTCAAAAACGGATGCTCAAAATTTTTCGCGCGCTCCGTTGCCTTAAAAACATTCCGATCGAGCATGATGTCGCCCGCGATTACAATTTTGATACTCGGTCCTGCTGCAGCCACATCACCTGACTTCGCAGGTGCTGCCATACTAAAAAGCTGCGTCGTAACCAGAAAAACAGCCATAACAGCTGAGAAAATGCCGCCAAATTGTAAAAACTTTTTTGTTTGGGGGTTCATGAGAGAAGTGTAGCGGAAATACATGCTATCGACAAGCAAACCGTATTATGAATTGTATTAGATCTCCTCTTTTAATGAAAAATCAGATTCTAAATATTCAATCATATTTTTACAATCCATGACTGCGCGCTTATCAAAATCAGAAGAGCAATCATTGTTATTTGTAATTATGTTTTGTAAAAAATCAATGAGCACTCGAGCATTAATATGGTGTGTGCTGACATGCTTAAACACATCGAAATCTGTTTTTTCGCCCCAATTAACCATATCCCGAGATACATCCCAAGCGGCCAACAATAAAAATCTGTTTTTATCTTTTTCAGACCATAACGCAGACTCTGCCGGACGTTCCCTTTTCAACAAATGTTCAATATATGCAAGGTTAAACGATTTATAAAAAAAATAGTCAGAAACTGTTTCATCAAATGTCTTTTGATCGGGGTGTGACATGAGCTTAAATTCCAAAAGCGGAATCTGAATGATTTCTTCGGGTAGATACGGATCATACCGAAGCACAATATCATACACTTTTTTGATAAAATCCTGATAGTTGCGACTAGTTTCTTCAGACATTACTCGTTTATGTCGCATTTCTCCTTCAAAAATCGGCCATAAAACTTCATCTATAAAATTATCAACGTATCGAACAGCGGCCGCTGCCAAATACGACCGGTCAAAACCAGTCATCTTTGAAAAATCCTGCAAAAGAGCCTGCTGAATGAAAACAAGGTTCCCTTCAATTCGATCAAGTGTTGGGGGATCAAATGAACTAAATGCTAAGGGATAAAACTTCTTGATGACAGCATCCATGCTATCTAACATTTCATGAACCTCTTGAATTTCATACGGCTCTCTTGCTTCTATGTGCTCTTGTTCGATTATTCGCACGTCATTTTTTGAAACTTCATGAAATTTCATACTATCCGTTTATATTTTTCTATAATACTAACAAAATATATCTTCCTTCCGGCTTAATCATATTGATCCATTTAGCGACTAATTTAACGTATTCCCACTTCGGTGAAAACGGTATTTTTCGAGATTTTTCAATAAGATTTTAATAGCTTACCATAATTGTAAACAAAAATCGCCCCACATTCCAGCGCATATACACATAACGAGAGAGTGTCGTGTGCGCGTACGCTGAAATCTAGGGCGATCATTTTCGATTTTCGAAAGACCATTCGCATGATCTGCCGAAAAAGGAACAGGAGCCAATAGTCGTGCAACCACCGACTCCTGTTTTTGATTTATGTCATGCGCTCAACTCACCAAGTTCTGTGAGGAGCTGCTTATTAGGTGTGACACTTCACCTTAGCGACGACGAGCGTTTCCGCCGAACAAGCCACCTAGGTCAACCTTTGTGAGGTCTACTAGTTGCTCAGCGTTTCCTACCGAAGCCTGCTGAAGCTTCGGCTTTGTCGCCTCTTTCGAAACACGGATCTTGCGAACCGCGTTAACCTCAGGCACAACTTCCATGCCTTCAGCGCTGTGATAGATGACCGGGAAGAAAAACTGTCCCACGTCATCCGAGCTAACGCCATAAACACCCGCAGGCAGGAAATCTTTCGGAACAAACAGCTTAACCTCCGATTGGAGATTGCCGCTTCCCGAAAACCCTTGTCCCCGCGAGCGGACCCCGAACGTGAACGGCACCCATGCTTTGTACTTGTAGTCCCCAAAGCAATGGGGGCCGACACAAATCGTGTCGCCCGCGCTCGGATGAACGAAGTAGCTACCCATCTTGGTGGTTTTACCCGCCAAGACGTATGCTACATCCCCATCCTGAGGCACCCAGATGTGCGCCTCGGGATATTGATCAATCTCAGCGAGCGCACTATTCACTGCTGCACGGCGCTGTGCAGACTCACGTTGTATGCGTTCCTCGTCAGCTTTTCGCGCAGCAGTTTCGATCACCGTCGCCTCGAATTCGGCAATGAATGCCTGCATCTCGACCAACGGCATCGGTTCATGCGAACGCCCGCTAAACAAATCGTATAAGCGGGTGCGGATCTCTTGTGGCAACCCATCATCATGGATGTGAGTGCTGTAGAGTTCGTCAACGCGCTTTTTAAGCTCATTGCGGGCGACCCGCTCCTTAACCGAAACAAGATCGGCGCAAGATTGCGCATGCACTTGTTCCGCTTCGGCGCGAGAGCGCGACCAGAGTGATTTCCACAACCCGTTCCACGAGTCGTGGTGAACGACTCCATAAGCAACGAGTAGCGCCCCCGTCACAACGCACCTTCCGTACTCCACCTCCACGATAGGGGGAATGGAGTCAGTCGGAGCGGGCAACTGAGGCCTCTCCCAGCTGTTCAACACCCCTTCATTCAAGCACTCACACACTCTCTGCTTGAATTCTGAGCTCATGACGTCAATGTAGTAGCCGTACCCTTCAACAGCCGAATACATCGAGACTTCGCGCCCACCAGGCAACCGAATACCGCTATCCGGAAGTTCGAGCCATGAGCGAGCCTCCTCACCGTAAAAATCAATTTTTACGCGTGGAGTAGCTCCCTCGCGGTACTCGACCTTCACAGCATTGCCGAGAATATCGATCTCGTCCGGATTCTCACCCAAAACCAGATCAACCAGCTCGCTGTCGAGCACCGGGAGGGCAATCGCCCGGAGATTTTTTATCTCCTTTAGGCTTCGTGCTCCCCCGAGTCGCTGTTTAAGCCAGTTTTCAATCTCCTCACGGCTCATCACCATGAAAAGTTTTTCGCCGGCGCGCGTATTGAGCTCGCGCGCCAAGGCTTGAAGTTTTGCGTTACCAGAAATGATTTCCGCAGCTTCCATGAACATCTCCTTCCCACTTTAGTGGGACAAACATCTGTGGATTCCCAAGCACCATTGCTTAGGGATCCAATAAATGTCCTTGCTGCGTCGATGTGCGATCCACACAACAAGGAGGGTTAAAGAAGAATTGTTTATCGCGGAGTCTTCTCATCTCCGAGCTCATTTCAGAATCACATCATCTGCACTGCGAGCCACGCGCAGAAAATATCGGTCGCCTCCGGATGCTCCGGGTCTGCAATCACCTCCTGTCCGATCTTCTGACCATCAAAGTAGCATTCGGTCGTCGAAACAACCGAATCCTTCGACGAGTCAAAGTAGGGGGAAAGACCACCTACCCGCGTGACCAGCTGCGGCGCCACTTCGATCAGCATCGACGGACTAACAATCGACGCCATTGAGATAAGCTTCAGGATCATCGACCCCCGTTTTCCAGGAATCTCAATGTCCTTTGGCAACCCGACGATCCAGGTTGCGTCGCAATTTTTGACAGCACTCACGCGATCAATTTGACGCGCAACGTTGGTTTCGTCAGTGTACTGACCGTGATGACGACAGCAGTACAAGTGGTCGACCAGACCCGAGATACAGGCCTTAAGCACAGCCTGCCGCTCTTCTTCCTTCGACCCAAAGGTCTTAGAGTCGGAGCGCACTTCCGTGTGCGTCGCGTCCAGTAGTTTCCGCCGAATTTCTTCTGCGCGAAAAAAGTTTTTGACGAACAGGCCGTGATTTCTCAAGGCATCCGCCTTCGACTCCCCCGGTCGTCCCTGAATGCGCTTTCCGGCGTTATACACGTCGAAAATCGCGAGCAGATCAGACCGAGACTCCTGGGTCAACGTGCGCCACGTATCATCGCGGCCGCGAATGTCGCCGGCCTCGAGACAAGCTGCAATGGTTGCAACCTGCTCGACAACGCCGTAGTGCTCAGCCTCAATCAACATACGAGCAAACTCGCAACTGACCGAAAACCGAGACATGCGGCGGCCGATCTTTGTCGCCGTACCACCAGCATCAACCGCACCGAGTGCAATCAATGCCCGACGTGCCTCAACCAATGTCTCATGGTTGGGTTGGTGAAAGAATTCGAGCTTGGTAGCATCGAACCCTTGCACCGCCAACCGCAAGACCATCTGGTCGAGGCGTGTTCGCAAAACTTCCGCCGTCGGAAAAGACGGGCGCTCAGTCATACCCGTTTCCGAGCAGAGGACGTACACACCCGGCTTCGTCCGACCGGCGCGACCGGCGCGCTGGCTGCAGTCGGCCTGGCTGATAGACTTGAGGTAGAGACCCTCAATGCCATCAACCAGCTCGACCCTCCGTTCCACACCGGAATCGACAACTGCGTCGATGTCCGGGATTGTTACGGAGGTCTGTGCCACATTAGTAGCGACGACCACCTTAACCTTCCCGGCCGGAGGCGGAGCAAAACAGCGCTGCTGTTCACCCGGCTCGAGTCCGCCGTGCAGCGGCAGAACGACAGCCGTCCCGCCGAGGTTTTTCGAGATTTCGAAGATACAATCTTCGATTTCCCGTTTACCCGGCTGGAAGACCAGCACGTTTCTACCTTGCTTTGCGAGGCTCACCACCTCGGCAGCAAGGTCACGAGCCGCGGCCACCCTCTTTTCCACAGGGAACAGACGACCAGGAACACTGATCACCGGTACACCATTGTAGAAAGATGCCAACCGCTCCGCGTCGAGCGTTGCAGACATAAGGATGCACTTAAGGTCGTCGCCGGCGCTAATACGGGATTTCACCCACGCCACGAGAACCTCCACGTTGAGGTTCCACTCGTGGACCTCGTCCAGGACGAGAACGGTCTTACGACCAGTCCCGCCGTTGCCGGCGAGTTCACGAACGAGCTGCAACCCGTCCGTGACAAATAGCACCTCGGTCGCAGCCGAGTCCGCACGCTCTTCAGCGGTGCGGTAACCAACGCGGTCGCCCAACCGCGCTCCCATTTCCTGAGCCACGCGTTGGGCAAGCGCGCGGGCGGCGAGCCGCCGAGGCTGAGTCACGACCACTCGATAACCCGCGTTCGCGAGGAACTGCGGGATCTGGGTAGACTTTCCAGCCCCAGTTTCCGCAGTCACAATTGTGACTGCGGAATTTTTCAGACTTTCAAGGATCTGCTCCTCAAATGCCTGAATAGGTAAAACATTGTTTTCCATGTTTTCTCCTCAAGTTAGCAGTGCTTGATAGCTCTCCATACTTGGCCAGCTTTTTTACTGACTTCTTTTCGGTTTTTAAGCCGATCAGCGTTAATGTTCAATATTTCTACAAATCGACCAACACTGTGTTGATAAATTTGATAAAAACAGGAACCACTTCGAAGAAACATTTTCCTCGATTGAATTCCCAAATGCTGGATTGGGAACTCGATCGAGAAGGGAAAACTATTTGTGCAAATAATTTTCCCGACCGAGTGCTTTTTGAGCCTCATCGGCTCTGCCAGAATTACATCCGGCGTTTCAATGGCTGACCTCCGCCTGTGGAGACTTCTTTTTTGATATCGCAGTGAAGTCAAAAACACTGCGGGATCTTATCGGTGCTCGAGCCAGGCCCGGGTCGGGCGCGGCATCGGCTCGTAACTTCCGGACGACGGTGCAAATTGATACACCGTAATCTGAAAGTGGAATAAGCCGACACACTGACCGATCAAGAACGAAAGTGCAACCGGGCCCGAGAGCACCAGATGCACATTCTTCCCCTGACCGGCCGCGACCGCCGAGTACACTGCGCGCGCGACCGCCTCATAATGTTCTGGCAGCGCCAGGGTGTGATCCCCGACAACTTCCTTCACATCAATGAGACAATCGAGTTGCCCGAACTGTTTTTTCACAGCCTCGGACACCGGGCGACCGACCTGAAGTCCGATCACCCAGCTGCCATCACCGTTGTCGGTATAGACAGCTTCTTTCGCACGCCGGGTCTGCCACCATGTCGCCACTTGGAACGACAGCATGACAAAACCCATAACTGGCTCAAAGAAATTCCAACCGTTTGTAAAAGCAGTCAGAACTCCGAGCACTACACCAACGATCACCATGACCGCTGGTTTCATGATCCAGTCCAGGATTTTTTTATTCCTGGTGCTCATATTCTCCTTCTTAAAAGGCGGGTGAGCTAAACCCGACGCACCTGCTATTGGTGCGATTCAAGCAGAAAATTATTCGACAAGCATTGCGCCCGCGAAAATCCCCGACTTTTTTCACCTTCCCATCTATTCGATGAGCTCGTGGAAAAAGTCCGGGAACCAATAGTTGTGCAACTACTGGTTCCCGATTGGGTTTTATGCCATATGGTCTGCTCCGCGAAGTTCTGCGGGGCACCATTCTAGATGTGGCACAGCATCAGCCGCAAGAATCATTGAATGCCATGATTCAGGCGGTTGTCCCAGAGGCTGCTGGTTCAGATCAACGAGGTCGCCTAGTGCTGAGCGATCAACACCTTGCCGCTGCGGCCGTCGTCGTAGTACACCTTCGAAAATTTGTGCAAAACGACATGAAAGACGACCATGTAGCTCCAGACCGCCATCGGGCCGGTCAGGACCACTTCGCCGCGCTCCTCCTGCGGCGTGGCGTCGACAATCAGCTGGGCATTGCGGCCCACCAAATTCGTCGCCTCACTCGGCGGGGTCGCCAACGTGGCGCGACCTCCCACCTCCGTGATCTCGCAGCCAGCGTAGAGAATTTTGTTCGACAAAGACAAATCGATGGTGCTCATAGTAACTCCTCATGGAGCCAACCCGCCGATGCGCGCAGGTCCTCATATTTTTCACCCACGAAGGCGCCGGTTATGCGAGCCGAGCAGGCACGCGCCGGAAAGAGTGTGTTGCGAAGGATTACCGAACTTTCGTCCGGCGATGTCTGATGGTTGTGGAACACAGCCGAAGCCGTCCGTTCATCAGATGGGACGTACCATTATGTGCAGCTTTCCCCAGGCCACACATTCCACGCCAGTGCATCACACCGCGTGTCCTTTTTGAAACTTTCGTCTCAACAAGCCAACCAGCAACCGAGCTGACGAGCTTGAAAAAGACAGAGAGCGAAGCTTGTGCAAACAACGCTCTCTTTTGGATTTTGTGCAACGGCCTGGCTCACGTTCGAG
>CALQYY010000004.1 GCA_943349075.1 Candidatus Magasanikiibacteriota bacterium | reverse complement strand
CGTGTGCAAGAAGTTGCTGAAATTACGCGTGGACTCAAAAGTTTGGCGCGTGAGCTCAACGTTCCGGTGATCGCGCTTTCGCAGCTTGCGCGTGCCGTTGAACAAAGCAAGCCGGCGATTCCAAAGCTGATGCATTTGCGTGAAAGTGGTAGTATTGAGCAAGATGCGGATATCGTTATGTTTATTTATCGAAAAGCAACCGATAGAAACTATCGGCCTGAGGAAATTTCGCAGGAAGAAAAACATCTCGCGGAAATTCACATCGCTAAACATCGTAACGGTCCAACAGGCATCGTTCAGCTGTACTTTAACGATGCAACGGCGAACTTCCGCAATTTAGATTCAATTCATAAACAACACTAATATGTTTCAAAAACTCAAACAGTTCAAAGACATGCGCGATCAGGCTAAGCAGATTCAGGACACACTTTCTCAAGAAAGCGTTGAAGGATCAGCTGGTTTTGGAAAAGTAAAAATCACCATGAACGGTGCACAAAAAGTAACCGGAACTTCGATTGATGTTTCACTTTTAAATCCGGGCGATCAAAAGCGCCTCGAAGGTCTTGTAACCGACGCTGTGAACGATGCTGTTCAAAAAGTCCATCGCGTTATGGCAGAAAAAATGAAGGATAAATTCGGCGACTTCCAGATGCCGGAACTCAAGGGCTAGTAGCGCACAGCCATGCTCGCGCAGCCAATTCAAAAATTAATTGAGGCCTTCACACGCCTTCCGGGTGTTGGTCCTAAAACTGCGCAGCGGTTTACTATTCATTTACTCAAATCGGGGCGCGGCGAGGTTGTGCGCCTCGAGCGCGCGCTTGAAGACTTGCTCCAAAACATTCGCTCGTGCGAAATCTGCCATAATTTCTCCGACATGTCCCCGTGCGAAATCTGTTCAGATTCGCGTCGTGATCAGACCATGATTTGTGTGGTTGCAGAACCGCAGGACGTAATCGCCATCGAAAAATCCGGAACCTACAAGGGCGTCTATCACGTCCTGCGCGGTGTCATCGATCCGCTTATCGACGCAATGCCCCAACAGATGAAACTAGCGGAGCTCATGGAACGCGCTCCAGGCGCGACTGAAATCATCTTTGCACTCGACCCAACCATCGAGGGTGAAGTCACGGTGCAGTATCTGAGCAAGCGTCTTGCTCGCGAAGGGCTCGCAATTAGCCGTCTGGCGACTGGAATTCCGTCCGGTGGCTCTGTTGAATATGCCGACGAAATAACTCTTGGAAGCGCGTTTAAGGCGCGACAGAAAGTTTAAAAAAAGAAAAGCCGCATGGGTTATGCGACGTTTGGGGCACGGGGGTTGGTTAGGGGTTCGCGGTTGGGCGAGAATGGTAGGAGCTTGCAAAATGTGCTTGGAGGGATTGTTGATTTACGATCTCTCTAAGGAATTTTGTAGCTCGACTACGATTCGTTTGGTAAGGCTATTGGGTAACCTACTACACTATGTATACCATATCTGTTATGCACAAGCAAGCCGGGAAATCCGAAGTAGTCTGTTAATAGTGCCTAAACACTCATATTTGACATATCTAGCGCATTTTGATAGAATTCCAACATCTTTTTGACCCTCTATATATGATCGCAATCATCGAAGCTGGTGGCAAACAATACCTTGTAACCCCAGAAGAAAAACTCAAAATCGAAAAAGCTGGCATCGAAGCAGGCGAAGCAATCTCTTTTAAGACATTGCTCATCGCTGACGAAACTGGCGCATCTCTTGAAATTGGTGCTCCATATCTCGAAACAGCTGCTGCAGGTACTGTTGTTGCAAACACACGAACACGCAAAATCATTGTTCGTAAGTTTAAGAACAAAGTTCGCTATCGCCGTACAGCTGGTCACCGTCAGCACCAGACAGAGGTTAAAATCTCAAAGCTCTCGTAAATCAAAAAACACCGCCCTCCGGGGCGGTTTTTTTATTCCTCCAAAATCACTTTTACAGGATCCCCGATTTTAAGCTTCAATCGATCGGCGGTACCAGACGGAACTTCAATCACATATTTTGCATCAAATCGCGGCGCATAACGTGGATATGACGATTCCGGATCTTCAGGGTTTGTTGGTGGTACACGCGGCGCAATATCAACAATCTTTCCCTCGTTGAACCAGATAATATCAAGCGGATATGTGAGGCCCTTCATCCAAAACGTGTGGGATTCTGAAGTGCCGAACACGAAAATCATTGCCTCGTGCTGTCCGAGCGGATCTGAACCGCCTAGCCCTTTCGCGCGTTTGTCCACCGTGTCCGCAATACGCGCAACAAATCGCTCCCCACCGAGCTCGACTTCCACGCTATCATACATGCGCCCCCAAATATAAAGCGCAGCAAATGCTGTAAATCCAAGAATCAAAATCCATTTTGTAACCCCTCCCGATATTGGTTGCGCTTGCCATGGCATTTTCATACAACCTTCTTATTGCGATTTCTAAGCAGGTGCGCGAGTGCGATTCCAAAAACAACAAGGATGCCAAGCAACACAATCTTCCCCTTGCTTTGCAAAAAAAGTGCGAGAATTCCAAAAAGTAGGCCAACTGCGTAATAAAATAACACAGCACTGCGATGCGACAAGCCATTCGCAAGCAACAAATGATGCAAATGCTGATCATCGCCAACAAAAATTGAATGGCCCCGCAGCTTGCGTGAAATGATAACGCGCGCAACATCAATAACAGGCAGCGCCATAACAATAAGTGCTGTCGCGATTTTGCTGCCGCTCAAAACTGCCAAAATAGCGAGCATGAGCCCAACAAACAGCGAGCCTCCCTCCCCTAAAAATGCGCGCGCAGGGTTGAAATTTAGCACCAAAAAACCAAAACATGCTCCTGCAAAAATTACCGCAACAAAACCAACGCGCGGTTCAAAAAAACGATCTGTTTGTGTGAGTGCAAAAATCATGAGAGCACCAATTCCAGACAAGCCTGTCGACAACCCATCAAGGCCGTCGAGAAGTTTTGTGCTGTACATCATTCCCATGAGCCAACAAAATGTTATCGCGCCCGCAATCAGTGGAATTTCAGAAAAAGAAATTGTTCCCCCGAGCGGATTGGTGACCGTTGTCACAACAACGCCGGACAAACAAATAATGATAGAAGCGATGATAGGTCCTATTATTTGAACGCTAGGCGCCAAACTAAACCGGTCATCAAGAACACCAAAAACCATGATCACAAAAACAGCTGTAGCAAGCGCAACCCATTTTTCAATACTCAAAATTGGAATAAGATGTGGTGCAATGTTTGCAGCAACAGCAAGCGATGTCACCACCGCAGCAACAATTGCAAGTCCACCAATCAAAACAATGGGTTCTTTGTGAACCTTTCGTGCGGCAGTGAATGGGGCATCAACTAATCGTAATTTTCGCCCAAGCGGTATGAGCAAAGACGCGATCCCTGCAGATAATACAGCTGCAGCCGCTCCGGCGATCAAAAAATCAACCATACTAATCAGTAGTTTGAACACGAACTCCGTTTTCATCAACAATTATCGTATCTTTTCGGTGAACCTGATTCTGAAGCAAAAGCCCTGCAATCGCGTTTTCAACACGATCCTGGATAACGCGGCGCAGTGGACGCGCACCAAATTCAGGATCAAACCCAGCAGCCGCAAGCATTGCAATTCCGCCATCGGTAACCTGAAGAACAATACCACGTTCTTCGAGCTTTTTACCAATACCCCCAAGAATAAGTCGCGCAACCGAGCCAATTTGCGCCTCAGTGAGCGCATGAAACAAAACGATCGCATCAAAACGATTCAAAAACTCCGGTTTGAAATGTTGTTTGAGCTCGCCATGGATAAGCTGCGTCTTGATTTGCTCAGACCCAACTCCTGCACGCATCTGATCCTGCACAAACTGTGTTCCCGCGTTCGACGTTGCAATCACAATTGAGTTGGTGAAATCAATCACGCGCCCAACCGAATCCGTCAGACGACCATCGTCCATCACCTGCAAAAACAGATTCAAAATATTCGGATCCGCTTTTTCGATTTCATCCAGCAGCACAAGCGAAAATGGTTTTTGGCGAATCGCCTCGGTCAAAACACCCGTGCCCTGCTGCCCTGGCGTTCCGATCAAGCGATAAATCGAGTTTGTGTCTTGATATTCAGACATGTCGAGGCGAACCATCTGATTTTCATTTCCAAAATACACCTCAGCAATTGTTTTGGTGAGCTCTGTTTTTCCAACACCCGTCGGACCCAAAAACAAGAAGTTCGCAATCGGCCGTTTTCCGGTTCGAATTTCGGCGCGCGACCGACGCAAAGCATTTGCAACAAGCGTCACCGCTTCTTCTTGACCAATCACTCTCTGGTGCATCTCAGATTCAAGGCGCATAAGCTTCTCACCCTCATCTTCGGTCACCGCCGTCACTGGAATTTTTGTTTTTTGCGCTATGATCGCCGCAACGTCATCAGCAATTACCAACGCACTTTTCCCTCGCTTATTCCGAGCATAGAGCGCAACTTCATTACAAATTTCAATTGCTTTTTGCGGCAAAAACGCATCATGCAAATATCGCTGCGACATCGTCACTGCGCGTTCAAGCGCTGCGTAAGAAAACCAAATATCATGTTTGTATTCCATGTATCCAACTTTTGCCTCGAGCACCTGAACAGCATCATTTGTTGCCATTTCCTCAACAATAATTTTCTGAAAAACTGTGCCGAGCGACTGATTTGCAATCACCCGATTATATGCATCAGGAGATGTTGTTGCAATTGTTAAAAACGCATGTTTTCCAAGTTCTTGTGTGAGCACACTCGCAACATCCATGCTCTGCTCTTGCCCAATCGTAATGCCAACCAATTTTTCAACCGACGGAATTACCAAAATAATATTTCCCGCTTGCTCGAGTTCATTAAGCATCGTCAGTAAACGCTCTTCAGCTTCAGATGGACCAACGCCCGAAAGCATGCGCGACACATTTAATTCGATGAGGCGCCGATCCTTCAAAACATCGGGGACATTTTCCGAAACCATCAGATCCGCGATGCCGTGAATGATGCTTTTTTTGCCAACGCCATGCTCACCAACGAGCAAAACACTAGTTCCGCCACCTTGCATCACACGAAAAATTTCTTCGATTTCATGTTCTCTTCCAACCATCGGCTCAAGCGCGCCCCATTGCGATGCACGCGTTAAATCCTCGCTGAACGAATTCAAAAATGGCGTTGCAATTGCCGTCATCGCGCGATTTGTATCACCCTTGCTGCGCCCACGTCCGCCACGCACACGTCCATTGCTCTTGCGGCGAAGCTGTGCGCGCACACGCACCCACTGAATCACATTTTGAAGTGCCTCCTGCTTAATTTCAAAATCAAACAAAATATCACGAAGCGATTCCTCTGCTGCAACAGCAGACTGAAGAAGTTCTGTTACGTCAACGCGCGGCTCTCGAATGCGCCATGATATTTCAAATGCACCAAACAAAACTTGCCAAAGCTCATGACTAATTGTTGGTAAAACCTGATTGCCAGAGCCATCAAGTGTGCTCGCAATCTTTTTTTCAATTTCATCAGTTGAGATAAGAAGTCGAATGAAAATTGTTTGCACATGATCATTTTTGAGAAGTGCTGCAAACAAATGTGTCGGAGTTACTGATGTTGCGTTGTGTGCGAGTGCGATGTGATACGCCGACTCAACAGCTGCGCGGGCCTCTGCAGTAAATGTTGTTGCGATATTTAACTGGTCTTTGGGCGAAAGTCGTCGAATTTCAGACCATGATAACTGCGCAACATCGGGCACCACCTCATCGCTCGCATATGCATGGTGAGGAACATCATTAATTTCAGGAGCCTGCCGAACAAAGCGCATTGCTGCAAACAAAAGCGCAAGAACGCCAAAAACAAAAACGATCATCATTGGTTGCGGATACATCCAAAAATCAACCGATGCGATCTGCAAAATAAGATTTGATTGTGTAATATCAAAAACATAAAACGCAATCAAACCAAAGCCTAAAATTACTAACAAAAAATTTATGGCGCCGTTAAATTTTTCTTCAACGCGTCGATAGATGATTTCGTAACTTGAAATGGCGAGGTCCCAATACAAAAAAATTCCGTTCGATGATCCTCCAACAGTTCTGCCGCTGCATGCACCACATTTTTTGTCGGATATTTTTCCGGTACCGCTGCACTGCTCGCAAAAAATCAAACTAATCGGCTCAGACATATGCACGTCGGATTAATGAACTGATAAAAACAAAAAACAATGTAGGCGGTAGCGCAATCCACACACAAAGCGCAATAAAACAGAGCAGCGCCCAAATTCCAACCCACAGCGCGCGTACGATTATGTTTACAAATCGCACAATAAAACTTGTGATTCTTCCCCACAGATCATTTTGTCCGTACATTGGCACAAAAAGATTTTTTACCCAAAGACCAAGGCCTGCCGAAACTGCAGTATCTTGTATTGAAAAAATAAGTTTTGAAAAAAACCATGCCAACCCACGCGAATACCACCACACGGGCAAATAAAAAATTTCAAGAAACAAGCCGATCGAAAGTTTGCTAATAATTGTTGCGTGTACTGACATACGGATTGCCATCAGTATACCACTTATTTCATCGCAACAGAATTACCATCAGCTTTGAGATATTCAACTTTGCCTGCAGTAACAAGTCCAAGCTCAGAAACACGCTTTTGCAATTTTTGTGCAGACGATTCTTCAGCAATAAATAGTTCGATGCGATGGGTTTCGTTTGCAAGTGCTGATTGTTTTTTTGAAAGATTGCGAAGTTCGATACCGCGTGATGAAACTGTTGTGATTTGTACAAAATAAATGACCCCCAAAACAAGTGTGAGGAAGAAAAAGAAAATTCGTACGGATTTGTTGTCAAGGAAATTGCTGGTGCGTGCGGACATACTTATTTTTTTTCAAAAATTCTGAGCTTGCTGCTGCGCGAGCGTGGATTGTCGCGAATTTCTTCGAGCGTTGGTGCGACGGGCTTTTTTGTGAGCGACACCACATCTTTTCGCATCGAAACAAAACGCTTTACAATTCGATCTTCGAGCGAATGAAATGTGATAATTCCGATTCGTGCGCCCGATGGAACAAAATCTGTGATTGCCTCGAGTGCATCGTGCAAAACACTGAGCTCGTCGTTCACGGCGATTCGCAGCGCCTGAAAAACTTGCGTCGCAGGATGAATTTTTCCGTGTCGAGGTGCAACACTCACAATCACATTTGCGAGCTGCTGCGTTGTTGTGATCGGCTCACGCATACGCGCGCGCACAATCGCTTCGGCGATTTTCTCGGCCTGTGGCTCCTCGCCGTACAAGCGGAAAATTTTCACCAACTCTTCCTTCTTATAGCCATTCACAATCTCCGCAGCACTTTCCGACTCTTCCGTCGGATCGAACCGCATGTCCAAATGTTCGTTGGTCAAAAAACTGAAACCGCGACCACGAACCATGAACTGAGTTGTCGACCATCCTAAATCGAGCAAAACTCGATCAACCGGTCGTTTGGTTACACTGAGTGCAAGCCGTGGCGCATCCTTGAAATTGCCGTGCACCGCACGAAACACATTTCCAAATCGATGTAGTCGATTACTTGCAGCTGGCAGAGCCTCAGGATCGCGATCAATTCCGATCACGAGTCCTTTTGGACCGACCATTTCGCAAAACATTTCGCTGTGCCCCCCATCGCCGAGCGTGCCATCAACAACAACCTGCCCGAGTTCGGGATGTAACCATTCGCGAACTTCAGTGAGAAGCACGGGTCTATGTAGTGGCGTTGATGTTTCCATAGTTATACGCCAAGCGAGAGCATTTGCTCCGCAATTTCGCCGCTGTTTTTTTCCGCTGCTGCCGTGTATTTATTCCACGCGTCTTCGCTCCAGAGTTCCACGCGATTATATAAACCTGCAACAACGACATTTTTTCCAAGCCCCGCATAATTACGGAGATACTCCGGAATTACCACGCGGCCTTGTGAATCAACATCCACATCCATTGCACCCGCAAGCATGAGCCGGGCGAACGCACGTGAATTTGATTGGCTTATTGGCAGATTCGCAAGTTTTTCCGCAAGCTGTTTCCATTCGGCGAGCGAATACAGAAACAAACATGCGTCGAGCCCACGAGTTACCACCGCCTTTTTTAAAGAATTGCGAAACTTAGCCGGGATTGCAAGTCGGCCTTTATCGTCGATAGAGTGTCGATATTCTCCGATAAACATAGATCTTGAAACCCCACTTCGCCCCACTTGAAACCATTATAGACCACAAACCCACTAAAAACAATGTAAATCCCCCACCTGTGGATAACAATTGAAATATTTAGCACACCAAAACACTTTCCACAAAATTGTAAATCATAGTCTCATAAATGCGGTTAGTCTAAAAAATATTCGCACACACTCACCTAAACTACTAAATTCCAAATCCGATCAAAATTTCTTTATCATTATATTAAAACAGGACTAAGGTCCAAGAATCTTGCGTTCGCAAGACCCAAAGATCCAAAGTCCCGAGAACTACTGTGTATGGAAACCTGTGACCGAACCGCACCAATCAGCAATGTCTGCAATTTTGCCTGTGCGAAACTCAAGATTCTGACCGTTGAAGGCGAAACATGGAGCAAGTACAAAACCATGTTCAGTGATGTAGCAATACTCGTCGCCAGGACAATCCGCCCACAGGTCATCAAAATCATTCAGTCGCTCGAAATGGCTCAGCAGCATAATACCAACTTCGAACGCACCGAGTCCGAACTGGTTGCCGCAATTGGTGATCACACGAACGCGGCGCACGGACTTACCTCGATGCTCAAAGCCGAACTGCGCACCGATGATAATCAGGTCGTGGCCTTCTTGATGCCTGCCAATCACTTCAAAAACTTTTGTCTTCTGGATGGTCTCGCGCAAACGATCCGGCCCAAGCTCCCCTTGCTGATAGTTCGTGAATTTGCCGTTCCTCTGCTTAGAAAGCTCTCTGAGTACTAACTCCACCGCATCGTTATAACTTGGTGTCAGCTTCCGCCATCGCGGAATAGCAAACCACCCTTCAGCCCCAACCGGCAGTTCAACAACCTCTTTCCATGATATGCCGAGCTGTGGAAAGTGCTGATGAAGAATCTTGGCCTGCTCAGCGATCGATCGGGGTTTATAACCCGACAAATAAACATAAGACGAATCAGTCTCCTCATCCGCAAAATCGTTCAGCGCCGACGAGTTCATTTGATCCGGAGCGATCCCGTGAGTCATCACAAACTCCTTTGCCCTACTTATTGAATAGTGGGTTATTGAGCGTTATTACACAATAAAAACAGCGGATTGTCAACTATGTAAAATCCCGCATTTGCCGTTTCTTCCGCTGATACGTAATCGCAAATCGATGTGCCTCGTTGCGAACCTTCACAAAAATATGTCCATACAAACGAATCGCGCGATCGAGCGCAGTATTGCGGCGATCAAAAACGTAGCGAATGTTTTTTCGCAGCGCACCTTTTGCAATTCCAACAACCGGCCGATCGATTTTTAGCTCACGCAAAATTTTCATCACTGCATTCACCTGCCCCTCGCCACCGTCAATAAAAAAAATCTCAGGCAGTGGCCATTCGGCGTGCGTGAGCCGTCGCGACAACGTTTCGCGCAGCGCCCCCGTGTCATTTGATTTTGTAAAACCTTTAATTTCAAATTTGCGATATTCTTTTTTCGCGGGCTCACCATGTTCAAACACAACCATCGATGCAACCATGCCCGTTCCGGACAAATGCGAAATATCGTATCCCTCGATGCGCTTGAACGGATTGACCGACAAATTTGCCGACGGCTCGTCGTCCTCGCGACCAATAAGCGCGATATCCTGAATATGTTGCAGCGCAAATAATTGATTACGTAAAAGCGCTGCCTGCTCAAAATCTTCCGCGCGCGCTGCAGCAGCCATTTCCTTCAATAGCTGTGCCTCAAGCGTCGAGCGCTTGCCATCCAAAAAAAGCGCCATGCGACGTAAGATTTTCTTATATGCCGTCGGTGAAATCGCGCGCGTGCACACACCTGGACAACGCCCGATCTGCGCATTAAAACAAGGGCGCTTCTGCCCCGGCGTGCAATCGCTCCACGAAAAAATCCGGCGCATAATTTCGAGCGCACTGCGTGTCATCTTCGCGCCAACAAACGGACCCCAGCGTTTAGGATACATTTTTTCAGCGCCCGCAATTTCCAAATCCTTGCCGCGTACCAAAACCACGCGTGGATATTCGTCGGCCGTAAAACAAATCCACAAAAAACTTTTGTCGTCCTTGAGCAAAACATTGTACGGCGGTTTTTTATGACGAATCAAATCTGCTTCTTTGAGCAGCGCCTCAAGCACAGTCGGCGTTTCAATATATTCAATGTGCGCGATATCGCTCACCACTTCCTCGATCGCACGCGTCGGCCCATCTTTTTGTGCACGAAAATATGATGAAACACGCGACTTGAGCGATGTTGCCTTACCAACATACATAAGTGTGCCTGCAGCATCGAAAAACAAATAAACTCCGGGTGATTCCGGAAGTTTATTTCGATCAGGTAATTCAATACGAAATCCAATCACAATTACTTAAATATGTTTTTGAGTGCTAATCTTGTTTTTGAACCTACAATTCCAAAACCAGGATCATTTTTCGACGTGACAATCTTATATTTAAGCTGAAAACGCTGTATTGCTTTTTTTGTTAGCGATCCGAAATAGCCCGTTACACCCCCTTCCGGATAAACATCCGGCATTGTTGCAAGTAGTTTTTGCAATCGAGTAACATCTGAAGAGACCACGCCTAGTTGTAAATTTCGAGAAAACACTGGTGAGACTTTTGGAATTGGTCTGTATTCCACGAGAGGATTAATTACTTTCGGAAGAGGTGGCGACTCAAGTTTAATGCGCTGAGAAATTACCTGCGAACCAATTCCATCACTGGTATAAAGTTTTACATGAACCACATAATCTCCATCAGGACAAACAGATTCAACAATTGCTCCCGCCGCTTTTGAGCACAAATCCATTCTCATTTGTGGATAATAATTTTGCAAACTTATTGATTCAAAATTATTTACCATCGAAATCGCAACGTACTTGATGTCATACCCCGCTAAAAATTTAATCGGAATGACACGATTACTGGTCTTTTCTAAACCATTATTGATCAAAACGCTGTAACCCGCTATTGGACGAATAGTATCTGAAGGTCGGATAATCACCGACGATGATCCACCAGAAATTCTATTACAGTTAGCTGACGTCACATTTATCACGGCCGGATCAGTTTCGACACCTTCAGCATTTCGATACTTAACTGAGTAGGTGTACGAAGTCTCACAAACAACTTCTTGGTCGCTCCAACTATTTGTCTGAATCCATCCAGAACTCTTTCCGGTACGACTAAAATAATAACCTGACAAGCTAACTGTATCGTTCGTAAAACCATTTACCGTAATCGTAACCCCATTCGTAGATAGTGCACTCGACAAACCTGTTGGATCTGGTGCTTTTGTATACTTTGACGCAGTATCGCCATACGAACTAACGTTTGTTGCATAATCCTTAAACTGCGCAGCATACGAATACTGTGTATTTTCAGTCAAACTTGTATCCGACACTGCTGTTGTTGTTGCATTAAATCCGAGTTCTGTAACCCCGTTCTTTTTTACCTGATACTGATGTAACCCAGACCCTGTTTCTGTTACCGTTGTTGGCTGAGTAATTTCAATTGAATTTTTTGTTACTGTTCCAAAACTTGGAGCACCGACCGATGCTGGACTTATTTTGTCGATTTTCACAAGGAAACCTATGGTATTTACAGATTCAGTATTCCCCTCTCCATCAACTGAAAAATATTTCACCGTATACGTTCCACTTTCTGTTAATAGAATTGAGCTACCTGACGATGACCCTGTTGTTGGTGTTGACCCGTCGGTTGTGTAATACGTAGTTGCGCATCCGCTACCATAAGTATCAGAACAGGTCAGTGTTATTGTTACATTGCTTGCACTCCACGACGAAGAAGCGTTATCTGTGGTCGATGGAGCTGTCGTATCCGTTGGAACAACTGCGCCTGACGCAGCAGAAGGGTCGCTTGACCCTGCACTGTTTGTTGCCACAGCAGTAAATGTGTAGCTGACACCCGCTGTTAAACCCGAGATTGTGTGGGAAAGATTTGTTGTGCCGGCTTGAGCATCGGTTCCAGCACTTGGACTCGCAACTATTGTGTATCCAGTCACCGCTGCCCCTCCTGTAAACTGAGGTTCAGTGAGTGTAATCACTGCGGAACTATTTCCCGCAACAGCCGAAGCAACTGTTGGAGCACTTGATGTTGTTGCAAATAAAATTCCAAGCTGAGCAAGTCCGTCACGCCACAGGTGCGCAATAATTTGTCGCGCAGCATTGTTTTCGTGAATGTGATCACCCAAATCATAAGCAGCATCAAGATTTCCAGCGCCATCATTCAGGTAAGTTGTATGATTGGAAATTCTTAAGCTTGCACCTGTAATTGGTGTTGCTCCCTCCCCTTTTATTGCCGCGTTCATGTCGAGCCATTTTTGATACGAAATCGCACCATTTGTTGCTCCATAAACATCGATTAATCGTTGTTTCGCTGGTGTCATCGTTGAAACTATCACAAGCGAACCCGTCTTTTTATTCGAATTAATCGTATCAATCAAATCCTGTAAACGAGCAATCGCGACCGACGCAGCTTCGGCAGGATTTAAATCATTGAGACCAACTTGAACAATTGTATAATCAAATGTTGCACGGTTACTTGTGGCTAAGTATGCTGTTTTTTGCTGCGCGATTGTATTACCTGGAACAGCAATCGATGTTACAGAATAACCCGCACTTGTTTCAGATGCAGAATATACAAAATCAGCAATTTGTGTGCCCGCCAAATATGATGCAACAGTACTATCGCCCAGCAAAATACCTGAATTACCGATTCTGATTGTAGTAGCAGACGGATTGGTTAAGCCTCCATTATTAGTTACTGAGATACTTTTTGTACCTGTGGTCGCTCCTGAATAAGTAAACGTTGCCGTTCCAATACCTGAAATTGAGGCCGAACTCGGTGTAAAAGTTCCTCCAGCCCCACTGTCGCTCGGAGTTACAACAACTGTTCCACTAACTAAACCATCTGATCCGACAGTAAAGTTAGACGATGCATTTCCAACAGTACTAGTTGACGGCCCTGTCAGCGTAATTGTAGTCGCTGGCGAAGAATCAGTTGTTACGGTGACAGTATTTGAAATAACTTGGTTTGATGCAGAATCTGTATAAACCACTCGGTAGTCATACGCAGTACTCATCGAAAGACCTGTGTCAGTTGTAGGACTCGTTGTACCGCCCGACACATTGCTCCACGAATTTGCATTTTGAGCACTGCGCTGCAGCTGAGCTGTAATTGGTGCGGTTCCACCAGACGCATTTGTCCACGACAACGTTGCTGTTGATGCTGTGTGCGACGCCTCTGAAAGCGTTCCAGATGTCACCACGTTTGCAAGCGCTGTTGCAGCGTGCGTTGCAATTGTTGGAGCTGAAAGATCTGAGTATATCGCAAGATGCTGCATCTTACCTGCCGTATATAGACTTGTTCCCGCTCGACTCATCAAATACAGAACACGATTTCCAAACGTATTTGTATTATTGCTATTCAAAACACGAGACGTTACGCTAACAAGTGAGCCATCAACATACAAAGAAACTTCGTCTGTGCTTAAACTCTTGTCGTAAACAGTTACAACATGGTGCCAATTAGCTGCAGTTAATCGAGGGTATGTGGCAAGACTGTAACCAACATTACCCTGCACCGCAACGTTTGCAGCAGCAGTTGTGCCATCAACACCACCATCAACCGCAAAATACAATGTATCAAAGTACGAACTCACATTAGGACCAAGTTCCCACGCTATACGTCCTGTCGTTGTATATGAAGGAATATAAAGCAGCGCTTCAACGACAATCTTATTGTACGCAGTCAGGTTTAAGCTCGAAGCTGTTGCTGCAGAATTTGATGTGCCATTAAAAGAGATTGATGAACCTCCAACATATGCCGTGCTTCCTGCTGTTGCACCCGTCAAATTCAGCGCGACACCTCCAGCACTTGCTGCTGCAGTCGTTGCTCCCGAAGCATCATTCATCTGCCAATAATAAAGAGGGCTGTCGCTCAAAACCGTACTTGAATACGATGCAGCCTGAACTTGATCAAATGGTATACCAACAGTTGTGGCAAAAAAAGCCGCAATTAATGTGATTATTATTCTATTTTTTTGCCACATAAACACAAACGATAACTACAGAAATACGATAACAGTATACACCCATTTAACAGATTTTACATTTCGTCACCACTCTTAAACGGATCACTAAACGCATTATACTCACGAGGATCCTCGCCATTAATAACAAAAGAGTCTTTTTTATTTTCTACCGGCTTTTTTTGTGCTTCGTCTGGTTGATTTTTTGGCGGCTCCGGCACATCAATATGAAGTGGGATTGGCTGCCATCCTGCATTTTGGGTTTCGTGATTCATATGTCACCCATTTTATAACAAAACGCGCCACCCCGAAAGTATTCGTGAGTGACGCGAGGTCCAGAACCCGAAAGCTCAGAACGCCTTGGTTGTGGGGTAGGCGTAAGCCGTGATGGATGTTCCTACGTAGACTTTGAAGTTGCAGAGTTTATTCTGTGCTCCACCATCGTAGTACCACCGGAGCCGCACTCTTGACCCGCAATGATCGCGCGCAATTTCTGCGCGTGCCTCGGCGCACAGATCAGTCGGTCCAAAACCAGTGACCGTACGAAAATCGGCGAACTGGTCTATCTGGAGATCAGCGTTCATTTGCGCCATATCCCCTTTCATAAACCACTCGCCGCAAGGCTTGTTCTCACAGCCGAACCCAAAGGCTGCCAAAAAGGCAATCAAAACGCAAACCAGGAGATCTTTCATGCACCCTCATTTCTCCGAAAAAATCTCGGGAATAGAAAAATCCTACATTAAAATCACTAAAAAGTCAACCTAGCGAAGTTCAAACCGCGCAATAGTTTCAATATGCGGCGTATGCGGAAACATATCAACCGCTTCGAGCGCAACCAATTTATAAACCTTCTGAAGTTCGAGCATTTCGCGCGCGAGCTGCTCGTAATTACACGAAACATAAATAAGCTCAGGAACTTTCTGGTCCTTGAGCCAATCAACAACGCGCGGATGCAAACCCATGCGCGGTGGGTCGACAACAATCGAGTCGGCCGCGAAATCTTTAATAATCGCCGGTCCTTCTCCGCGAATCCACTCTTCCATCGACGCTGCTGCAAAACCTGCCTCAACATTATTGAGTTTTGCATTTTCACGCGCGAGTTCAATTGCTGCCGCATCGAGTTCAACACCAAATGTCTTTTTGCCCTGCGCCGCAAAGTCGATCGTGAAAAAACCAAGACCGCAATACAAATCAAGCACACGCGCTCCTTTTACATGTGCGCGAACGCGTTGCTGCAAAAGCTCCGCACCCTCCGAGTTCGTCTGAAAAAATGACGATGGAAAAATTTTATAGGTGTATCCATTAATTTTTTCGGTCAAAAATTCTGGACCGAACAATAAATTCAATTGTTCTGGAATTGAAATATCGGTTATGAGCGGATTAACCCCGTGATACAAAGTTGTGCATGACGATTTGAGACGGCGCGCGAGCTCGGTCCACGCATCTGGCGGCACCGCATTCATTTTATCCTCAGCCGTCACCACCATCACCATGCGCTCGCCCGTGCGTTTGCCCTCGCGAATCACCACATAGCGAACATAGCCCTGGTAGCGAACATTGTTCCAACCCGGCAAATCGTACGACTTCATCCAGTCGCGCACGAGCTGCAAAATTTCCGGCGTTTCCTTCGACAAAACAAAACACTCTTTCAAATCAAGCACATCGCGCCACTTTCCAAATGGTTTAAGGCCGATTTCCGCGTTCTCGCCGACCGGATAATCCATGCGATTGCGATAATACCACTGCTGCGGCGAGAGTGTGATTGCACCCTTTTCGAGCCGCGCCTCGATCCCTTGCTTTTCAAACGCGCGATTAACCAACTGGCGCTTGAGCTCCACCTGGTCTTTGTAATCAATGTTTTGCATCAAACAGCCGCCACACTCGCCAAAATACTTGCAGCGAGCCTTAACATGGCTGAGTCCGACTGATAATTCATCAATTGCCGATAGTTTTTCGCGTTTTCCCTTTTTCATAGCCTGAGTTTAGCAGGTTTGGCCTGGAATATCCAGCCTGTAACTTTTTTGGGTTACACATGCGTGATGGCACGCCTCGGAGGCCAATTCAGCTTGGCTTTTGCTTATGCAAAATGAATTGGCCGAGAGACAGCGCACCGCGCCGCAGGAGCGCGTTGACGCGTGTGCCAGAACGCATGTGTAACCCAAAATTTTATCCACAGAGAACCCCACTCCCCACCATCTTGACACTCGATTCGCCTCATGTATAATCGCCTTAAGAGTCATAACATTTCTACTATGTCTAAGGAGGAGTTTTTAGAAATTATCAAAAGTACTGAGTTTACTCAGGCTATTACCAAGACTTTTGAAAGTCCTGAGTTTGGGCAAGCTGTTGAAAAAACATTCAAAGGAAAAGCATTCACAAATGCGGTTTCAGGCACATTCGCGAACGAAGAATTCAAACTTGCCGTAAAAGAAGCAATCAAACCAGAATTTGAAAAACTTACGGAGGAAATGCGCGAATTCCGCGACGAACTATTAACGCGCGAAGACAATACAGTCGGCGAACTCAAATCCATGCGAACAGAGCTCGCTTCATATAGCAATCGCGTCACCCGTGTCGAATCACACGTCGGACTTCAATAGCATTTTTTTGAGATATTTACCCGTCAAACTGCCCGATGTTTTTGCAACATCTTCTGGTGTTCCGAATGCAACAATATTTCCACCCTCGTCTCCACCTCCCGGACCCAAATCAATGATCCAATCCGCAGATTTGATCACATCAAGGTTGTGCTCGATAACTAAAACCGTATTACCGCGGTCGGCAATTTTTTGTATTACATCAAGAAGCTTCTGAATATCTGCAAAGTGCAAACCCGTCGTCGGCTCATCAAGAATATAGAGAGTTCGTCCTTGTGTGCGCTTCGAAAGCTCAGCCGCCAATTTCACACGCTGTGATTCACCACCGGAGAGCGTCGGCGCTGATTGTCCAAGTTCCAAATACTCAAGACCAACCTCATTCAACATTTTGAGCTTGTCATTCACATGCGGAATATCCTCAAAAAACTTTTCAGCCTCCTCAACCGTCATCTTTAAAACTTCTGAAATGTTTTTATCCTTATATGTGACCTCGAGCGTCTCCCGATCAAATCGTGCGCCGCGACAAACCTCACACGGCACCCAAACTGTTGGCAAGAAATGCATTTCAATCGCGATTTCGCCATGCCCCTCACAATTTTCGCAGCGACCACCCGCAACATTAAAACTAAAACGCGCCGGACGATAACCACGTGCCTTTGCCTCAGAGGTCGACGCAAACAATTCGCGAATCGGCGTCCATGCGCCCGTATACGTTGCTGGATTCGAACGTGATGTGCGACCAATCGCTGATTGATCAACCATAATCACGCGCTCGATATATTCGAGCCCTTTGATATCTTTGTGTCGGCCCGGAAGCGACCCTGCATTATTTAGTTTGCGATGAACCGCCTTGTAAATAATGTCGTGCACGAGTGTCGATTTTCCAGAACCTGAAACACCTGTCACGCAAACAAAACGTCGCAGTGGAATTTCCACATCGATATTGCGCAGATTATTTTGCGATGCGCCATACACACGAAGTGTGTCGTGAACTTTTGGACGACGTTTTTTCGGTACTTCAATCTTTTTCTCACCCGTCATGTACTGAACCGTGAGCGATTTCGATTTTTTCTGCTTCATGAGTTTATCAACCGGACCTTCAACTACAACATGACCGCCATGCACACCCGCGCCCGGCCCAAACTCAACCAAATAATCCGCCGCACGAATTGTGTCCTCATCGTGCTCAACAACAATGATCGTGTTTCCGATATCACGAAGCTCGAGCAATGTCTTAATCAGTTTTTCATTGTCCGCCTGATGCAAACCAATCGTCGGTTCATCCAAAACATAGAGTGCACCAACAAGCTTTGAACCAATCTGAGACGCCAAACGAATGCGCTGCGCCTCACCACCTGACAAAGAACCTGCAAGGCGTCCGAGCGTTAAATAATGCAAACCAACATTGAGCAAAAACTGCAAACGCGCCAAAATTTCGCGCATCGCAGGCTCTGCAATCTCATGACGAAGTTCGTCGAGATCATTAAAAAACCATGCGTCCATGAATTTTTGCGCATCCCGAATTGTCTTCGCTGTTAACTCAACAATGCTGATACCACCAATTTTAACTGCAAGCGCTTCAGGCCGCAGACGCTTTCCCTGACACGCTGCGCACGGCTTTTCCGAAAACAGCGACTCGGTTCCAAGACCGGTACACGTCGGACAATATCCGTATGGCGAATTAAAACTAAACAATCGAGGCTCAACTTCCGGAAACGAAAATCCATCGCGTGGACACGCGAACGTTGTTGAATATAATTTCTCAGTTTTGTCGGGAAAAATTACGGTGACCAAACCAGAGCTTTTCAAAAGCGCTGTTTCGATTGCTTCCGCGAGTCGCTGGCGCTCTGCTTTTTGAAGCTCTTCATCTTTTGTTTGCGATAAACCTAAAACTGGAATCGTATCAACGACAACATCGATTGTGTGTTGTTCGTAGCGACCCAAGTTGATTCGTTTTTTAAGCGAGTTGAGCTCTCCATCAACACGAACCTCCATGAAACCCGCATTATAAAGATCGTACAAGAGTTGGTAATATTCACCTTTGCGGCCACGAACAATTGGCGCAAGTAATTTAATTTCGCCCTTCCCTGTTTTCGGTAATGAATTCAAAATCAAATTTACAATTTGTTCTGATGTGAGTTTCTGGATTGGGTCGCCACACAAAATACAGTGCGGCACACCAATACGCGCATAGAGCACTCGCAAGTAATCATAAATTTCAGTGATCGTTGCAACGGTCGAACGAGGATTCGCACTGTGCGCCTTTTGGTCAATCGCAATCGCTGGCGACAAACCCTCAATTTCATCTACATCCGGCTTTTGCATGCCACCCAAAAATTGGCGCGCATACGCACTGAGTGACTCGATATAACGACGCTGACCTTCTGCAAAAATTGTATCAAACGCAAGAGATGATTTACCCGAGCCCGAAAGACCCGTAAAAACAATCATTTTGTTACGAGGCAAATCCAGCGAAATGTTCTTTAAATTGTGTTCGCGCGCACCGCGAATCTTAATAAATTCCTGCATATTTAGTGGAAATTTATCATAACACAGCGCCTGAATTACCTCAAGATACTAGACGCTCGGTCCTTTTTCAATAATTGTCACTCCACGAACATCAAAATAAGCAAACGGCGACGCAAGAAAATCTCGACCCCAATAATATAAATACTGTGAATACCACTGCTTATCGGCAATGACACCGTCCGCATCAACACCGATCTTGTTACACAAATACAACGCGCGCGGCAAATGAAACTGTTGAGTAATAAGCAAAACATTGGTGAAACCTTTCTCTTTGAGATGCATGCAGCTCTCGTATGTGCGATACGCGCCACCGTCCACAAAAATCACCTCATCCGGCACATTTTTCGAGTGTAAATAATCAACCATCCCCTTAATCTCATTCGACTTCCACTTTCCGTCATCACCCGTTACCACAACTCCCATGATCGTACGGCTACGAAGTAAATCTATTGCAGTATCCAGTCGGTCACGAAGTGCGATTCCTGGTTCAGATGTTGCCAAATCAACTGATGCGCCAAGCACAACACCATACACACGCACAGGAGCGTCCTTGAGCTGAAATTCGCGGTCTGCGTAGCGTGAACGAACCTCGGCTGCGAATAAGACTAACAAAACACTTGCCGCAGCAAACGCTGAAGCAATAACTAAAATTCCAAAACGAACTATGCCGTTGCGCAAAGAGATTCGACTCATGTGAGTAGTGTACTATTTTTTTTACTCTTTTTCAATTCCTTGTTAAGCAACACAATCTCGTCACGCAAAATCGCCGCGAGCTCAAACTGCAGCTCCTTTGATGCCGCACGCATTTGCGATTCTTTCTCGCGAATAATCTGATCGATTGGTCGCCCTTTGTCACCAATCAAATCAAGTTGTCGAGCTGTTGACTCATCAGTTGCCTTTGCTCCACGACCCACCTTCTTATTACTTCCACCTGGTGTCAAACCAAAATCCTTAACCAAATCACGAACCGCTTTTTTAATTGTTTGCGGCGTAATCCCATGTTTCTTGTTGTACGCCAACTGGATTTCGCGACGACGATCCGTTTCATCAATTGCACGCGTCAGCGAACCAGTCATATTATCCGCATACAAAACGACCTGACCTGCTGCATTTCGAGCCGCACGACCAATCGTTTGAATAAGCGCTGTATCGCTGCGCAAAAATCCTTCCTTATCTGCATCCAAAATTGCAACAAGCGAAACCTCCGGCACATCCAAACCTTCGCGAAGCAGATTAACACCAACCAAAACATCAAAAATTCCTCGACGAAAATCACCGAGAATTTGAATTCGATCAACGGTTTCAATATCCGAATGCAAATATTTAACTTTAACTTTTTTGTCTTTCAAATAATCCGTCAGATCCTCCGCCATTTTCTTCGTAAGCGTCGTCACCATCACACGCTCGTCGCGTTTCGCTCGTTCAACCGCGCGCTCAATCAAATCCTGAACCTGACCCTGATATTCACCTTTCGCCGTCACCGGCATCATAATAATTTCCGGATCAACGAGTCCTGTTGGACGAATAATCTGCTCAACAACTTGCGTTGATTTTTTTCGCTCAAAGTCCGCTGGCGTTGCTGAAACAAAAATCACCTGTTTTGTTTTCGCCAAAAACTCGTCGCCCGTGAGCGGACGATTATCGCGCGCACTCGGCAATCGAAAACCAAAATCTACCAGAGAATTTTTTCGTGCCGAATCTCCGCCGGACATCGCACCAACTTGCGGCAGCGTCACGTGCGACTCATCAATCACCGTCAAATAATCTTCCGGAAAATAATCAATGAGTGTAAACGGTGGCTCCCCTTCTTTTCGCCCATCAAAATAACGCGAATAATTTTCGACTCCGTTCACATAACCAATTTCACGAATCATCGTGATGTCATATTTTGTTCGGCGACGAAGTCGATCCGCTTCAATCATCATGTCTTTCTTTTCCAAAAACTTTAAACGTTCGTCGAGCTCATTTGAAATTTGCGTTAAAGCATTTTCCGTCAAACTCTTATCTGCCAAATAATGTTTCGCCGGAAAAATCCACGCATCCGCAGCCATACCTTCACTCTTTCGTGAAACCGCATCAAACAATTCAATCGTTTTAATTTTTCCGCCGGTTCCGTCGATACGATAAATTCGCCCTTCTTCAATTGGAACAATATCCATCACATCGCCGCGCAATCGAAATGTTCCGCGCGCGAGCTCAACGGTCGTTCGTACAAACTGCATCTCAATCAATTTCTTCAAAATTTTCATTCGACTAAATTCGTCGCCAACAGACAGTTGTAAAACATTATCCAAATAATGTTTTGGTGAACCCAAGCCATAGATACACGAGACCGACGAAACAATAATTACATCACGACGTGTGAGCAATGCTTGCGTTGCAGCATGACGCAAGCGGTCAATCTCTTGGTTAATCATCGCCTCTTTTTCGATATATGTATCTGTTCCCGGCATGTACGCCTCAGGCTGATAGTAATCGTAATAGGAAACAAAATATTCAACCGCGTTTTCTGGAAAAAATTCTCGAAACTCATTGCACAGCTGCGCCGCAAGCGTTTTATTGTGCGCCATCACTAATGTTGGTTTTTGCGTTTTTTCAATCACTTCAGCGATCGTAAACGTTTTACCCGTACCTGTTGCACCAAGAAGTGTCTGCATCCGATCACCACGATTTACACCCTCAGTTAACGCCAAAATCGCCTCAGGCTGATCACCTGCAGGCTTAAACGGCGCATGCAATTTAAATTTTTTCGATTCATTTTTTCCAAGCATTCTCGTATAGTAACCTGTGTGCGCTCAAAACTCAAATTTCAATGATTTGTCCCATCGCAGCCGCCTCAATCCGAACGTGATTTCTTTTTTCCGCAATCGAACAAAATTCTTGTGCTGCCGGTGCATCGGCATGTGTTACAATCACACGTCCCGGCGGCGTTGAACCTGAAACCATCCAACGAAGTAATTTTTCCTGATCACCATGCGCCGAATACGAATCAATTTTTTCTACAAAACATTTTACTGGAATCTGTTCACCGTTAATCGTCACCGAATGTGAACGTTCCTGAATTTTTCGACCAAGCGTTCCCTCTGCTTGATATGAAACCAAAAGCAACGTTGATTTAGGATCTGACAAATAGCGCATCAAATGATACATGATGCGGCCACCCGCAAGCATACCAGAACCCGCAATAATAATTTTTGGTGCAGGAGCCGAATTAATGAGGCGCGATTGTGCTGATGTTTCTGCAACAATGAGTCCAGGAAAATCAAAAAAATCATTACCCCGCTTCCACTCAGCCGCCGCAACCTCATCGTAATATGAATTAAATTTTCGATACACCGCGTTCGCGCGAATCGCCAGTGGCGAATCCAAATAAATTGGAATTCGAGGAAGTGCATGATCGCGTTCAATAAGCTGGTCAAGTTCAAATAAAATTTCTTGTGTGCGCTCAAGTGAAAACGCCGCAATCATAAGTGTGCCACCACGCTTAATCGCATCGATGATTACACGTCGCAAATCTTCGCGACGCTGCACAACCGGTGAATGTGTTCGGTCTCCATAGGTTGCCTCCGTAATCAAAACATCGCACGCAACAAGCGGTTCTGTTTCACGAACAATTGGAACATTATCATTTCCAATATCACCACTAAACACAGCGGTTTTACCACCTGCACGAAGCTCAACAAATGATGATCCGAAAATATGACCTGCATCATGAAAAATAAATCCCGCGTCTTTTGTAATTGCTGCTAGCTTTCCATATGGCAACGACACAATCGCAGCTTTAGCGTGTGCAACATCATTTAAATCATATGATGGCGGCATATTTGAATGGCGCTCGCGCTCTTCCATTATATGCAAGATGTCATCCCATTGTAGCTTAATGAGTTCGCCTGTTGGCTCCGTTGCATAAACAGGACCGCGAAATCCCCGCGCAAAAAGCAGTGGCACACGACCACAATGATCGATATGCGCATGCGTCACAATCACCGCATCAACGGTAGCTGGGTCAAAATCAAAATCACCATGTGATTTTTGATCAGCTTCGCGTGACCCTTGAAACAATCCGCAATCAACTAAAATCTTAGAAACTGGCGTTTCCACCATGTAACACGACCCCGTAACTTCGCCCGCCGCGCCGAAAAAATGAATCTTCATAATGTGCACCATTTGTTGCTGGTAATTATACTCTATTTCTGCTACACTTTTAAACGCATATGCGGCAAACCTCTTCACAACAAACCATTCAAATTCAAGAACCGACGCTGAAAGAAATAAAAAAACACAGCGGATGGTTCACCGGAAGCTGTGTAACCGGCGCTGGATGCATAGTAATTTTTATAGGTGCGCTTTATCTTTTATTTCGAATTATTGTCGGAAGCGGTCCTGCAGTTCTCTCAGATTTTCCAAACGATTTTCCAAAAGATATTCCGCAAAGCAATCCTGATAAAATTATCAAAATTACTTCGATTGAAGGAGCATCAAAAGACCGATCGATTTGGGTTGCAACAGCAATCCCCCGCTTTCTTGTGTCACCTGTGCTCAGCGAAATAAATCCTGACGCAACAATCACCGAAGAACATGACTCGCTCGGTCGCGTCAACTTCAAACGAGAATTATCACGCGAGAATTATTTGAAATATTTAGGCATTCCGATTGGATCAGAGCATACACGCACCGTTGTTGTGACATGGAACGGTATCAAATCATATCCATCAATTTTCGCAGACGGAATTGAAAAAGCGCTCGTGCGTGCAAACTACACAATCGAAACACCAGAAAAAATGCCTGCGAATGAAGCTGGTTTCAATTTTTCCCGCGGCACAACCTCAGGTGTTTTGCGCGCAATTGATTTGCATCCTGACGATCCCGGCATCGAATTCGTACAACTTATCGTGAATTACTAGAAACGACCGCATGACATTTACCGAACTGATCAATCACACGTCGCGCTCCATCACCACAGCAGCAGTGGTTCTCGGTGGCGCTTCTTTAGTTAGTCGCATTCTTGGACTCGTCCGCGACAGACTTCTTACACATCAATTTGGTGCCGGAGCTGTGCTCGACTCCTACTATGCCGCATTTCGAATCCCCGACCTTCTTTTCAATTTACTCGTGCTTGGTGTTTTATCCGCCGCATTCATTCCAATTTTTTCGGATTATTTTACCAAAGACGAACAACGTGCGTGGGATTTTTTAAATCGTACACTCTCAACGCTTGGTGTTATTTTCCTTGGTCTTTCTATTGCGTGTGCCATTGTGGCGCCGCTACTCATGGTACTTGTTGCGCCTGGATTTGAAGGCGAAAAGCGTGATCAAACCATTTTACTCACCCGAATCATGATGCTCTCACCTGTTCTGATGGGTCTCTCGTCTTTGGTTGGTGGAGCACTTCAATCGCTCAAAAAGTTTCTGATTTTCGCACTTGCTCCGATCATGTATAACATCGGAATTATTCTTGGCATCACAATCTTTGTTCCGCTTTTTGGAATTTCCGGACTCGCGCTCGGCGTCGTGCTTGGAGCTCTCCTACATTTGCTCGTTCAATTTCCAGCACTTCTTGCGTCAGGTTTTAAGCCATCGTGGCGCTGGTCTCCTGAACATGGGGACATTCGTGCAATGCTTCGCCTCATGGGACCACGCGTGCTCGCGCTGGCCGCAACCCAAATCAACCTAGTGATCATCACAATTTTTGCATCAACCCTCGGTGATGGTGCCGTCGCAACCTTCAATTTGGCGAACAATATTCAATATGTACCAATTGGATTAGTTGCAGTTTCATTCGCTGTTGCTGCATTCCCTGTGATGACTGCGTACGTCTCCGAAGAAAATCCCGACGGCCTCTCGCGCACCATCGGTCAAACCGTACGAACAATTTTTGTTTTTATTGTCCCAATCAGCATATTACTCATCACACTCCGCGCACAATGGGTTCGCATCATTCTTGGTTCAGGTGCATTTGATTGGGAAGCAACGATTCAAACAGCTGACGCGCTCGGATTTTTTGCTCTTGGTCTTGTTGGTCAATCACTTGTCCATCTGTTTGCTCGCGCATTTTACGCGCTCAAGAACACTCGAATTCCTGCAATGAGCGCAGCTGCGTCTGTCATTGTTGGAGCATTGCTCGCACTTTTTCTCAAAGATGAACTCGGCGTTAGCGGTCTCGCACTCGCAATCGCAATTCAAGAAACACTCAACGCACTTCTCCTCTGGATCTTGCTCAGCCGTCACATCGGCTCAGTTCAAAACGGTTTAATCTTAAAAACGGTCTACAAACTCAGCATCGCGGGACTCGTAATGGTGCTCATCACTCAAGGCATAAAACTTCCAATTGCAACATTTGTTGATACTCATACGTTTTTCGGAATTTTCTTGCAAGCAATTGGCGCATCAATTGCCGGAACTATTGCCTTTTTAACTGTTGGACTTCTTCTTAAGATTGAAGAGGTGTATGCCTTGCTCAGCGCAACAAAAATTCGTGTCAAAAAAATTGCTTCAATTTTACCTATCGATTGGATCGATGCAACTGATCATCGATAAATAACAAACCCCACCCTACACCGCTGTTTCAGCGGATAAGAGTGGGGTTTAGGCCTAGTCGACTGGTTCGATTTTCGGCACAGGCCCATCGGATAGATCGTCGACCGACTGAATGATGTATAACATCTTAGGCGGTGGTGGAGTGAGACGCTTAATCTGTGCCCGTAGCCGCGCGTTCTGACGTACGAGCGTGTGGCAGCACTCTTTCGGACACACCAGTTTCGGCGTGGCCGCGAACGCCTCAAATGCGATTAAAATCCCCAGAACAGTAACCCAGACTTTCATTTGACCCTCCGCCAAATCAATTTTGGCACTTAGGTAACAGGTTAGCACGAATTTGCGACTTTGTCAAGACCAGAACCCCTTTTTTGGCTTAAAACTTGATTATTTGAGCGCTCACCGGTATAATCCCAGAACTTATGAACCACATTCGCAATTTCTGCATCATCGCCCATATTGACCACGGAAAATCGACCCTTGCGGACCGACTTCTTGAAGTTACCGGAACCGTTCAAAAACGCGACATGCAGGCACAGCTCCTCGACTCCATGGACATCGAGCGCGAACGCGGAATCACCATCAAACTCGCCCCAGCCCGCATGAAACATGTGGTTGCAGGCGTCGAGTACGAACTCAACTTGATTGACACCCCGGGACACGTGGATTTTTCATACGAAGTTTCTCGCTCCCTCGCTGCGGTTGAAGGTGCGATTTTGGTTGTCGACGCATCACAAGGCATGCAAGCACAAACGCTCGCTAACTTGTACTTAGCGATCGAACAAGACCTTACAATCATCCCTGTTTTAAATAAAATCGATCTTCCAAACGCAGACATCGAAAAAACGACTGCGGAAATTGTTGCAGTGATCGGATGTCGCAAGGAGGATATTATTTTGGCGAGCGGAAAAACAGGCGTTGGCGTTCCTGCAATTCTCGATGCAATTGTTGAGCGAGTTCCCCCACCTGTTGGCGACACAAACGCACCAGTTCGTGCACTTATTTTTGACTCAATCTACGACGACTATCGCGGTGTTGTTGCAAAAGTTAAAATCGTTGATGGTCAACTTACTCCAGGAGTAAAAATTAAATTCATTGCAACACAGTCGCTGGGAGAAGCACTCGAAGTTGGGTACTACAGCCCAAAATTAATTTCAACTCCGTCGCTCAAAACGGGTGAGATTGGATATGTTGTGACCGGTCTTAAGGAGATTAGCGGTGTACGTGTCGGTGACACCATCACCTGTGCTGCCGACGGATCTATCGAGGGCCTCCCTGGTTATAAGCCAGTTGTACCAATGGTGTACGCGGGTATTTACCCAAAAGACGGTTCTCAGTTCTCAAAACTTCGCGATGCAATGGAGCGTTTGAAACTCAATGACTCGTCACTCGTTTACGAAACTGAACAATCACCTGCGCTCGGCATGGGTTTTCGCTGTGGTCTTCTTGGTTTGTTGCACTTAGAAATTGTGCAGGAACGCTTGTCTCGAGAATTTAATATCCCGGTTGTAGTGACAACTCCGAGTGTTGCTTTGACGGTCCACAAAACAAATGGCGATGTTATCACTGTTCACTCACCGATGGAATATCCTGATCCAACGTTTGTTGAAGAAACACTCGAGCCGTGGGTTAAGGTTGATGTTGTAACTCCGTCTGCAACACAAGGAAATATCATCCAACTCGTTCATGAAAAACGCGGACGCTACAAAAACGCTGAGTACTTAGCTGGCGGCGAAGCGCATGCGCGCGTTCTTCTTCACTTCGAACTCCCTCTTTCTTCAATTTTGGTTGACTTTTACGATCGCCTCAAGAGCATTTCAAGTGGTTACGCATCGCTTTCATATGATTGGCTCGATGAAGAACCTGCTGATATCGTTTGTGTTGAGATTTTAGTTGCGGAAGAATCGATCGAGGCGCTCGCAATGCTTGCTCCAAAAGAAGATGCCTATCGCCTTGGTAAGCGTGTTTGCGAAAAACTCAAAGAACACCTCCCTCGCCAAATGTTTGAAATCAAGCTCCAAGCTGTTATTGGTGGAAAGATTATTGCATCAGAACGCATTAGCGCTATGCGCAAAGACGTTACTGCTGGATTGTACGGTGGTGATATTACTCGAAAGAACAAGCTTTTGAACAAGCAGAAAAAGGGTAAAGAAAAAATGAAGGCGATGGGCCGCGGTTCTGTTGATATTCCACCAGAAACATTTTTAGCAATTCTAAAACCAGACGCAAGCTAAAAATATGGCTGGCGAGCGGTTGCTCACCAGCCACGAATCACAAACACTGCTCCGCTTCATCAGTTTTGCCGTTGCAGTTGTCGTCAATTTTGTTGCAGAGCTCGCTCGCACCAGTCCACACAAACGGATTCTCGTCGTTGCAATCAAATTCGGTCGACTCACCGTCTTTGTCTTCGTCGAGATAACTATCCCCATAGACAAAATCATCGTATGGATACGGATCTTCCGTCATGGAAGCTCTCGTCACCTCAAACGCAGCTGGGGGTTCAGCAACGCACGACGACACACAAAGAAAAGCGCCTAGCGCACATATTTTTTTCATCACACATTTCCTCTGCAGGCACCGTGCCCACACATACGGGGTTCCATATAAAAATAACGCTGTCAATAGTGGACAAACGTGGGATAAAATTCAATATTGTTTGCAGTGAACAAGTGCGCTACAATGCTTCAGACATATGAAACAAAAAACACGGCGCATTTTTTCTGCAATTTTTGCGAGCATCATTCTGGTTTCAATGATTCTTGCGTTTACCGCTGGCTACTAGTCCCAAGCCGGCACACAATATGAAAAACACCCTTTGGACGCTTCTGGCTGAAACGAATGTTTTTGATGCAACGGCAATGCCGGGTATTCATCCAATTATCGGACAATTACTCTGGAACCGCGGCCTACGCACCGAGCAAGAGGCGCGTGCTTTTTTGGAACCAAGCTATGAGCGTGACATTCATAGTCCGTTTTTGTTTCGCCACATGCAACGCACGGTCGACCGTCTCCACGCAGCAATTTTAAACAAAGAACTCATTATCGTTCACGGCGACTACGACGCCGACGGAATTTCCGCATCCGCAATTTTAACCCACACACTTCGCACACTCGGCGCGAACGTCGATGGATTCATTCCCCACCGCGAATTCGACGGTTATGGCGTCAAAATCACTACAATCGACACACTTGCAGCACGCGGCGCAAAAGTTATCATTACTTGTGATTGCGGAATTTCAAATGCGCCCGAAATCACACACGCAAACACGCTTGGCATCGATGTAATTGTAACCGATCACCACGCAATCCCCGCAACACTTCCTGAGGCATACGCTATTTTGCATCCAAAAGTTGAGGGCGAAACATATCCTGATCACACATTGTCGGGCGGCGGCGTCGCATTTAAACTCATGCAGGGGCTCATGCAAGACCCGCCAACGCGCGCATTGCTCCCGCCACACATAAACCCCGATCACTTCCAAAAATGGCAACTCGACCTCGTTGCAATCTCCAGCGTCGCCGACATGGTTCCTCTCGTTGGCGAAACCCGCACACTCGTCTATTTCGGTTGCAAAGTTCTCGGCAAAACAAAACGTCATGGCCTGCGCGCACTCCTCGCGCGCGACAAAATCATCGCCTCAGACACGGGATCTTCTGTGCCAATCACGCCACAAATTATTGGTTTTAAAATCGCGCCACGCATCAACGCCGCTGGCCGCATGGACCACGGAAAATACGCATTCGAGATGCTCCTCGCAGAAACACCCGAAGAAGGACAACGCCTCGCCGACCAGCTCTACCAACATAATACTGACCGCCAAAAACTCACCGAAACAATTGTTAAAGAGGCTCACGCAAAAATCAAACGCGACGAGCTCGACAAACACGCATCGCTCGTGGTGAGCGGCGAAGGCTGGCCCGCAGGACTTGTTGGGCTCATCGCGTCGCGCCTCAAAGAAAAATATTACAAACCAACATTTGTCATCGGAATTAACGACGATCGCATCGTTGGATCTGGTCGCTCGATCACCGAATGGAACATGATTGCTGCGATGCAAACCCGCCCAGACCTCTTCACCAAGTTCGGCGGCCATCCACAGGCGTGCGGTTTTTCACTTGCCGACGTTGCTGCGATCGAGCCATTTGCCAAAGCGATGCACGCAATCGCGGACGCGCAGGTTGAAAAAATCCAAGAGCTAATTCCAACCGTTTTGATTGATGCGCGCGTACCACTCGACGATCTTAATTGGGAAGTTCTTGAACACTTACAAAAATTTGAGCCGTTTGGCATCGGCAATCCTGAGCCAATCTTTCTTACCGAAGACCTGAGCATCGTTGGCTCGCAGCATGTCGGGACCGAGGATAAACACCTTCGCCTCATGATCAAACACAACTCCCCTTCTATTAAAAAAATGATGGGATTTGGGCTTGGTGAACATTTGCCTGATCTTGCGCCCGGCAAAAAAATCAATGGCGTCTACAATTTTAGTTGCAATGAGTGGAATGGAACAAAAGAGTTGCAATTTAAATTGCAAGATTTTCGAATTGTGACATAATAATGATAGAATACAAGCTATAACAAAGAATATATGGGCCCAAAAGGATTTGAAATCGATTTAAACAATGTTTTTTCACCGGCCGAAACTCAAAAATTACCTGAAAGTTCGAGAGAAAACATCCAACCGCAATCAACATTATCTCAAGAAGCTCGTCTAGCAGCACTTCGAAATCGAGTCGCCGCAGCAAGAGTACCATCTGAGCAATTTGTTTCAAATCCAGTCGCAAACTCTAATGTTGAAATAGCAGCAATCTCAAACGAATCACCACGCGTTAACGCAGCACGCTCAAGCCTGTCCCAAGCTGAAAAATATCTTGCACATATTTCAGCCGAAGCAAATCAACGTGTTAATGGTCCAACCCCAGAACAACAACAGCAAATCGCTGCAGGAAAAACACTCGTTGAACAATGGAAAAATGAATTAGTGAATGCGACACAAGAACAGGGCTCACAAGAACTCGATAAATCATTTGAGGGGATTATTAATCAGTATAGCAGCAAATCTCTCGAGGAATTTCGAAGTGTTATGAGCAATCCAGCTATTCGTTCAACATTAAATATTCCAAAATATATTTCAAACGAGGAATTCTCTGCTGCTACAGCACGAGCAATTGCTCGACATCCGGGTAATATGCGCCAAGCAGCATAATCTATGAAAATAATCACCTACACCGACGGCGGTGCGCGCGGAAATCCAGGGCCAGCAGCAATTGGTGTTGTTGTAAAAAATGCAGCGACGGGAGAGAATTTGGCAGCCTTTGGTCGCTACATTGGCGACACGACAAATAATCAAGCAGAATATCAAGCGCTTGTTGCCGCGCTCGAAGAAGCAATCAAACTTGGTGCAACCGAGGTGCAATGTTTTTTGGATTCCGAGCTGATTGTAAAACAAATGAATCGAATCTATCGCGTTCGCGACGTAAATTTACAGCCGCATTTTCTAAAAATCTGGAACATGGCGACAGGGCTCAAGCACTGCACGTTCACCCATATTCCGCGCGAAAAAAATAAAGAGGCTGACGCTGAGGTCAACAAAGCGCTCGATGCACGATAAAATTTAATCGTAATATTGTCTACGCGCGCCTTCGTTTGAAACACCGACAATCAAAAGGCCAAAAATCGGCAGCAGCGTCCACGCGAATTTTCCCCACGGGCTCACAAAGACCGTTTTTGAAAGTCCTGATAAATTTCCAAGCCAGTCGGGCGGCAAGAAACTAAGCACAACACTCACGAGCATTCCAACCTGAAAAAAAGCGAGGATGAGAATGTGCCACCACTTCCCGGGTGCGCCATTGCTCGAGATTGCGTGACTAAGTGCACTTCTCGTGAGCATAAAAAACAAAATCACAAAAAGCCCCAAAAAGGTGCTCATTTTTATTACAAATCCATTGCTGAGCGCAACTGATGCTCCGAAATTTGGAACATATGGCAAATGAGTTGCTGCAACGAGCGCCATATAAACCGCAACCATCACCATAATAATTCGATCGCGACCCATTGAAAATCCGTAAATCAAGGTTCCAATTAACAAAAAAACGACAATAAACAAATCCCATGTTGGATTTGACCACGAAATTCGTCCCGCAAATTCAGAAAGCTGCTGTGTAAATGGAATCATAAGGCAGTAAATAGTATAAACTGCACAGTAAAAAAAAGCGAGCCCTGTCAACGTACGCATCGGATGCGTGTACGAAGACAGGGCTCAATCGAAGGCTCAGAACGCCGAGATGATCGGCACCTGAGCCAAGATCTGCTCGAGTTTGCCGGCGTCTCCGTGGACCGTCAGAGCAAGGTGCGTGAAGCACCCGAGATGGTTAAACAAGAGTTCTTTCTTTTTGAGGTTCTGCAAAGTCTTCGCCTCCTCTTCAGACGCGAGACCGCACATGAAGTGCGGCTGATCGCGCCAACCAACGTAGCGGCGACCAAACTTCTTGACCAACTCGAGCTCGCGCGGCTTGATCTTCGGATTCTCGCGCAGCGCACTGTCCACCTCATAGAGGAGTTGAGACTCAGTCACATAGGGTGAGAGGATCTTCAGTGCGAGCTGATGCGCCTGCTTGACCCACGGAGTCACACTCGCGTGCCAGAGTACGTAGCCCCCCTCATGGAGGTAAACGTGCGAGAGAGCGAACATTGCATCCGACGGCTCCGAGACTGCGCGAAGCGGAAGCTCTACCATCCGCCGAAAGACATCATCGACAACTACGTTTTTCATTCCCGCGCAGTTGTAGAGTGTAAAATGGACATTCGAGGGATCAGCGGACTTTCCCGCATATTTTTTCCCCATCTCGCACACCTGTCGAACTGTCACGTGGTCAGGGATCAATGAAATCCCGACTCTTCCAGAAACCTTTGCCATTCGGTACCTCCTGGTTGAACCCTATTCAACCATTTTTTCGCCGTTCTGTCAATCTAACTCCTCGTCCAATTCTTCAAGCAACTTCTTTGCTGCGCGCGAAATTTTCTTTGGCACATCGACAGTTACGCGAACGTAGTGGTCGCCGCGCGCGCCGCCGCGTTTGGTTACACCTTTGCCTTTCAAGCGAATAAGCTCACCCGACTGAATTCCCTCCGGAATTTTAATGGTCACCACACCTTCGAGTGTGTGCGTTTTTGCCTCGCCACCAAGCACTGCGCGCGGATACGAAATATGAACATCTGAATGGATGTCCTCGCCATCGCGATGTAAATTTTTGTCTTCTTTAACGTGGATTCGAATATAGAGGTCGCCCGATGCGCCATGATACGGTGCCGCCTCGCCATGTCCCGTCACACGAATCGTCTGACCGTCATCAATTCCCGCTGGAATATTAATTTTCAAATCTTCGTGACGTTTGTGCGTTCCTGTTCCGTCGCACTTTGAGCAACGTTTTTCTGGAATTTTCCCAGAGCCGTGGCAATCAGAACACGTTGCGACTGATTGCATTGCACCAAGAATCGTATTTTGAATACGTTTCACCTGACCGCGACCGCCACATGTTTTACAATCAGTGATTTTCGAATGCGGAGCGCCTCCTGAACCCGAACACACGTCGCATTTTCCAAGTTTGTTTAAATTAAATTTCTTCTCCGTTCCAAATGCAGCTTCCTGAATCGTGATTTCCGCGTCAACCACAACATCAGCACCCTGCTGCTTTTTGCTGCGACTACCGCCACCAAATCCAAACATGTCACCGAAGCCGCCAAACAAATCTCCCAAATCTTCTGCATTACCAAAATCAAAACCGCCCGCACCGCCGAATGGATTTCCTCCACCGCCGCCACCACCATGGTTGCCTTGTACAAAATCAGAACCATATTGATCATACTGCTGACGTTTTGTTTTGTCAGACAATACCTGGTTCGCCTCATTAATTTCTTTAAATTTTTCAGCATTGCCCGATTGCTTATCAGGATGATGCTGGTGTGCTAATTTTCGAAAAGCTTTCTTGATGTCTTCATCAGAAGCGTTTTTGTCGACACCTAAAATTTTGTAATAATCCTTTGCCATACGCATGTTTTGTTCGAGAGACCGTGGGCTGCGCTTAACTGCGCAGCCCACTTGTTCCTCCGCGCACACCGATGCGCGGGCAAATGCCCGCGCGGGTGTGCTTGTGCGCAGTCTCTCTCA
>CALQYY010000003.1 GCA_943349075.1 Candidatus Magasanikiibacteriota bacterium | reverse complement strand
ATCGAGGGTGCGGAGCGATTCGGGCTCGCGCAGCTGCATCAGTTTCGTGGGCGCGTTGGGCGCGGAAGTCAGCAGTCGTATTGTTTTTTGTTTTCGAAAACGCAAGGTGAAACGGCAAAAAAACGGCTGGAGCTGATGACAAAAACAACCGACGGTTTTGTGCTTGCGGAAAAAGATCTTGAAATGCGTGGTGCAGGCGATATGTGGGGAACGGTGCAATCTGGTTTTTCTGATATTGAATTTTTGCGTGAAATTTCACTCGATATTTGGGAATACGCAAAAGATTCTGCTGAAAAAATCGTTGGTGATTCAGCATTGCTCGAAAAATATCCGCTACTCAAAAAACAACTTGAGCGTTTTGAAATGGAACTCCATCGAGAATAAGTTATTTGTCGATTTTTTCGAGAACAGAACGAATGTCGGCGATTGGTGCCAACTTTAATGTTTTCATTTGAGGCATATTTTTTGCCGTTGGAACGAGTGCGAATTTGAATCCCTGACGCTCAGCTTCTTTGAGGCGTTTGTCGGAATTTTTGACGCGGCGAATTTCACCCGAAAGACCGACTTCGCCAAAAGCAGTTACGGTTTGTGGAATTGTTTTTTCGGAAATTGAGGATGCGATTGCCATGCAAATTGCGAGGTCGGCAGCGGGTTCGTCTGCGGAGATGCCGCCGACGACGTTTACAAACACGTCATATTGATCGACAGGAAGCCCCATGCGGCGCCCTAAAACTGCGAGAAGTATCTGAAGACGCGCTGAATCAACGCCTTGCGCGCGGCGCTGGGGGAATCCGAATGTTGTTTTTGTGGTGAGCGCTTGAATTTCAACGAGAAGCGGACGATTTCCGTCCATGAGACACGTCACAACGGTTCCCGGGACAGGAAGTGAACGTTCTTCAAGCAAGAGCCCTGACGGGTCTGCTACGGGCTGCAAACCGCTTTCGAGCATCTCAAGAACGGCGACTTCGTCAGTTGGGCCAAATCGGTTTTTGAAGCACCGAAGGAAGCGAAGTCTGTCTGTTCGTTCTCCTTCAAGCGAGAGAACAACGTCAACTAAATGCTCGAGTGTTTTCGGTCCTGCAACGGAGCCGTCTTTTGTTACGTGTCCGATCAAAATGACGGGAACGCCTGTTTGATTTGCAAGCTCCATCAAAGCATTCGCAATTGCGCGCACCTGCGCAACGCCGCCCGGTTCGCCTGCGACATCGGGGTGGCGCATGGTTTGGACGGAGTCGATGATGGCGAGCGTTGGTTTTTGTGTTCGAATTGCAGCGTCGACGGTTTCAAAATCGGTCGTTCCAACAAAAGAGACGTTAGATTTTTTTTCTTTGTCGAGGCGTTTCAAACGCAGACCGACCTGGTCGGCCGATTCTTCTCCCGATATATATAAAACGCCGCGTGCTGCGACAGCAAACTGCATGACGATCGTTGATTTTCCGATTCCAGGCTCGCCCGCGAGCAAGATGAGCGATCCGGGGACGATTCCACCGCCCAAAATTTCATCAACAACCGCAGCGCCCGTTGAGAGGCGTTTGTGTGCAACGGCTGTTGCTGCGTGATTATTTAAAACAATTGTTTCAGCGTGCACAGCTGCGCGTCCTGAAGATCCTCCCGATTTCTTTTTGGGTTCGTCAGGAATTTCAGAAAGCGTGCTCCATGCGCTACAGGAGAGACACTTTCCAGACCATTTTTGAGATTTTGAATTACAGGCTGAGCAAAGAAACATATAAATAGACTCTATGCGTCAGCGTATGTTTTGTCAATACGATTTTGTCCGGAAACCATCAACAGGTTGTGAGGTGTATTCAAAGTGCCAGAGTTCTTTGCAATATTTATACCAACCAGCCTTAAAAAGTGTGTCGTTAAGAATTTTAAGTTCGGTACTCGCAAGAACTTTTTGTGTATTATTTGCGCACGTATCTGCTGAACCCGTTGGTGGGGTTAGACATTTTGTTGGAGCATCTTTTTTTGCAAGACAAACATCGATTGCAAACCCGTTTCCGTGATTACTGCCTCCAGGACATGCAAGTTCTGGGCCGCACGGAGATGTCCCTGCTGGAATTTTTGTCATTTTTGTACAGACTTTTGCAACCTGTTTTTCAGGGGAGCGATACGATGAGCCAATGCTCAAAACATATCCCGCTTCGTTTGCGATTTTTGCAGCATCTGCAATTCCCTTAACAACTGAAGGTAGAACACGGGTCTCTTTGTCGTCACCTCGGAAAACAACGCCGCAGTTCGTGTATTTTGTGTCGGGGTTTGTGCCGCTTGCACAATTGCTAAAATAGGTAGACAGCGCTGTGCGCGGATCAATCAAATTGTTCGGCGGTGTGAGTCCACTTGCTTGAATCGCAGCATTCATTGCAGAAACATTTACACCACCGGCTGTGCATAGTTTTTGACAGCTATCAAACGAGTTGCACAGACGGATTTTTTTTGTGCTTCCAGGAATTGGAGCTCCAGACGCGTCAACAGTTGCGACGTTTTCATCAGGTTCGTCCGGTTCAGCCATCTGAAACTCTTCTTGTTTTGGTGCCATTATCTCAATGTTTTTCAGGTTCGTCATTCCTGGGTTGATGATTGTGAGAATTGTGTAAACACCAACAAGTAAGACAAGGCCTCCAACAGCATTTCCGATCGCGCCTTTTGCTTCGCTTACAGCTTTTGTGTTTCCAAACGACGTCATCCATCGCAAACCACCATACATGATGGTGATAATTGCAAAGAGTGTTCCGAGGCCGATTGCATATTTATACACAGCGTTGATGTAGGTTGCAATGTAAGGCAATGAAAAGTTTTTTTGACCTGAGGCATTGTCTGTCGCTTCAACGGTCCCATCAAAAGTAAGGCCGGGAATATCGACTTGGATTTTTGGTGCAAACGTGGTGTATGTCTGCTTTTGAATATTCTGCTTTGTGTCACTGTATGTAATTGTTGCACCTCCTGAGCCCAAGTTTCCACTGTTGATGCAGGCGATTTGTCCAAAAATTTTTCCATCACCTACATATGTTGCGCATATTGAATTTGCCGCATCATTGCCGGGCGCACATTTTGGAATTTCAGACGCAGGGCATTTGCAATCTTTTGCGTTTACTCCTGTACCACATTGTGGGGTAGCAGAAGCAATTGTTTTCATGTCTGTAAAAATTGCTGACTGACTGAAGCACTGGCTTTTTTTCGTTACAGGATTTGCAATGCAGTAGGGGTTTTCTGGATTTTTGACCGTACAGTCAGCATCGTTTGTGCATGTTTCAGCTGATGGAGCGTTTTGACCGCCTGCAATTTTTGAGAAGTCGACGCAGCGATACCCAACGGTAAATGGTTTCGGACCTTTGTATCCAGGAATCGCGTACACGCATGTTTTTGTTTCGCCTGGATTGCCACACGATATCCCAGCCTTGATGTTGTAAAGCTCGTTCTTACTTGCAGCAGGGCAGCTCGGTGATTCTGTAATAAACGCTTTTTTAACACAGCTGAAACCGTATTTTTGCGGCTCAAATGTATTGAAAATACACATTTCATCTGCCGCACATGATGCATTTGTTTGGCATGTTCCATCTGCTTCAATTACAGCAGGAGGGAGCGAATCTTTGTTTATGCATCGTTTTTTTGGCCAAACATCTGTGTTGTTCGGGATAACATATACGCACTGCTGGTAAAGACCGCAGGTTCCACAATTCGCATCGACTGATGTTTTTTCTTGTGGAACAAGGTTTTTTGAAAGACAGGTCATTCCGTAAAGTGTCGGATCTGCAACTGAACTTACAGCAACACATTGATCCGTTCCACCGCTGCTATTCTCACACAAAGTGTCATCAAATTTTGTGCAAAAAGGGTAGTTAGCTCGAGGCAAGCACATGGTTTCCGTTGGAGGGGCTATTACGTTGCTTGTTTTGAAAGATTTTATATCCCAACAATCTTGTTCGCCTGGGCAAGAGATTGTTAAAAGTCCTGTCTTACAAGCACCAAGCGGTTGGCCAGGGAGTATTTCAGCTGCTGCGATTGAAGGGATGGCCGAAAAAATGATAAATGAAAAAACGCTCAGTACGATATAACCAAAATCTAAACGAAGAGTTCTTTTGTTTGTGTTAATTTTGTTCATACCGGTTGTGTTTATTTTCATTGGGTGCAGCCACCAGCTTTAGTTGTCCAGCGCTTGATACAGGTACCATCTGCTGTACGATGTTTTAATTGTGTTAATCCTAGTTTTGACCAGTCTAAGCCACGTGCATCGCAGTGTGATGCGTCACACACCTCACAATGTTGAATGATGTGGTCGTCATCGTAAGTAACCTTGGTTCGAGAAGAAATATCCTTAAGTAATTTTTTTAGGGCTTCGTATTGTGCGTCTGTATATTTCATGCACTTATAACCCGCACTGTCTGGTTTACAAGAAGCTGCTGATTGCGAACAATTTGGAATAGCCAAATCGATTCCAATTGAATAATTATTTGCATTTCCATTACCACCGCCTGGTGTATGGTTTGCAATTAGATCTTCCGGCACATACTGAACAATAGTACCGTCTTTGTTGATTGCGTAATGTGCTCCGATTGCATAATTCAGATCCATGCTTCGTTTTATCCAAATATCTGCTGTTGCGTTGGCATTTGAACCTCCTTCGTGAATAATTACAAGAGAAATATTCTTAATGTTTCTCTTTTTTGTGTATTTGCACGCAAAATAATCCTTATTTTTAAAAGGTGTTGCGAGTGGATTAAGAGGGAGTGCTTTGTTTTCTTCGCATAAAGCGGTGGAAACGCCGGGAGGGGTGCCAATAGAAGATACCGACCCTGTTACACCACTACCATCCTGGTTTTCTTCTGCTGGATTTTTGAAGGCTTCCTGTTTTGGTGCAAAAATCTGAAGTGCAGATAATTTCGGCAGCTCTGGGTTTATGTAGTAGAGGATGGTGAATGCTGCGAACAAAAGTACGAGGCCGAAGACGGAATTTCCAACCATTGTTTTTGCTTCTTCAATTGCTTTTGTATTTCCGAATGAGCTCATCCAACGAAATCCGGCATACATGAGCATAATTACAGCAATCAAAACACCAAGACCGAGTGCGTACTTATAAACAGCGTTGATGTAAGACGCAAGATAGGGAACAGAGAAGTATTTAATTCCTCCAGGCCCATCAACAGCGGTAATATTTTCAGCAAATGTTAGGTTTGGGATGTCGATTTGAAGTTTTGGTGCGTAAGCTTCGTAGGTTTGCTGCGCAACATTTTGATCGGGAAGTTGCGATGGATCCGGCGATGCTGTTCCAGCTCCGCTTGATAGTGCAGCACCGCCTCCGGCGTAATTAATGCAAACAGCGGTCGCTTTATCGGGATATGATGCGCAGATTGATTCTTTTCCAGTTGCTTCACAACCCTGTTTTCCAATTAATGTGCAGGTAGGGTCCGGAAGTTTTGTCATGTCTGAGAAAATTGTTTTTTGTGAAAAACAATTTCCTTTGTTTGTGACAGGATTGATGAGGCAATAGTTGTAACCAGGGGAGCCTTTGCACTGAGAATCAGTGCTGCATGCATAATTTGATGGAGCTGAGGGGCCGCCTGGCAAGTAGGTGACATCAATGCATTTGAGAACAACATTTCCTGCATCGAGTGTGTTCATGCAGTATCCTGTGCCAGTTCCGGAAACTTGGCAGGTGTCCCCATAGTTTTTGCACGAACCAGCTAAATATTTTGTTTTGTAGCAAACGGGTTGTTTAAAAGAAAGAAGGCCGGAAAGTGGAACGTAGGCTGCTTTTGCAACAATATCAAGGTAGGTATTTTCAACGCATGTTTCGTCGGTTGAACATTGTTGGTTTTGCCCACAGCTACCCGTTGTGTCTTTAAAAACAAGTGATGCTGGGAGTTGGGAAAGTGGAACGCAGTTGTTATTTTGTACAAACTCACTTGTTCCAAAGGTCTCTTTGTCGTAGCGAGTTATTCGAACACACTGTTCGTTAGCGCCACAATTCTTTGTCGAGATACATTTATCCTGGATAGCAACACCTTTATCACCGGGTGGGTAATACTTTTTATCGATACAAAATGCGACAGGACTGGTGACCGTGTCTACGGTATTTCCAACAACACAATCGCCAATTGCTTTACAATCACCACTTGATCCGCATGGTTTGTATGTTTTTTCCGGCCAACATTTCTGTTCTTTTTGGAGCGATTGTCCAAACATTTGAAATCCAGGACACTGCAGATCGCTGTCGCAAAACGAAGGATTACATGACTCAAAGAGGCCTGCAGAATGCGCATTTGTTGGAATGAAAAAAAGTGTTGCGAGAAAAAATAAAATGATTTTCATAAGCTAGTTTTTGTCATATTCGATTTTCGCAAGCATTTTTCTAATAGTTCCAGCGAATTGATAGTAGGGCATAACTCCTTCGTATCGAATATTGTTGAGAAAAAAAGTCGGTGTCGCTGTTACTCCTAATCGCTTTCCTTCGTCAACATTTTCTTCGATGACACCAGTGACTGCTGGGGAACTCATACATTCAGCAAGTGCTTTGGTGCTCAGACCGGATTCTGTGATGATTTTGTCCAGCATAGGGGTATTCAAACGAATCTCACTGTTATGCAAAAAAGCAGTTCGTTCAAAATCCCAAAATTTGCCGAGCGTTGCGGCGCAGCGTGCAGCTTTGTGGATCTCAAATGATTCGGGAAAAATATTTTTGTGCGTTGGAAAATCTTTCCAAACAAAACGAATCTTGTCTGGAAATTCTTTTTCAAGAGCTGTAAGAATTGGGTCCGCGCCCGCGCAACTATCGCACCCAAAATCGCTAAAATATACAATGGTAAGCGGGGCATTTTGATTTCCGCGTTGAGGGTCGGTGATTTTAATTGTCGGTTCGGTGAGCGCAGCTTTTGCTTGTGGTTGGGACACTGGCGTTCGGGACGATGTAATTTGGTAGATTATTCCACCACCTACAAAAAGTGTGATAATCGCAACCATCGCAATAAGTAGCCAGTGCTTTTGCATACTATTTGAGCTGCATTTTTAGAATTTCTCCAGAACCGCTTTCTTTCATGAAAAGATTGGTGCCGTCTGCGGAAACTGAAAGTGTGTCGATGGTGTGATCGCCGTCTGGTTTTCCAACAATTGTTTGAAGGCCTGAGCGAATGTTAACTTTGTAGACAGTGTCATTTGTGTTGGTTGCAAGCTGTGGTGCAAATCCAATTCCAGGGAGCAAGCGTGAAGGGTCGGGAACTGCACAGAGAACTTCATCGTTGTTCAAAAAAGTGCACTTACTTGCCCAGGTGTCGATGCCTAAATAATTTTTTGCGGCACCAACTGTTTCGTCGCTACCACCATCAATCCAGAGTGTTGGTTTTAGGTCTGACGAACCGTTGTGTGCGCTATAGAGCACACGATCGCCCTGTGGTGACCAGCTTGGTTGGAAGCCCATTCCTTCGACGGTGAGCTGTCTGAAGTTCTCGCCATTTTTTCCGATAAACAAAACGCCTTGACGATCGCCACCGCCGCCGAGCGCGGGAGCGGTTCGAGAAAACGCGATTACTTGGTTGTTGGGTGACCAGCTAACAATTACTTTGTTGCCGTTTTCGCCAAGCGGTTCAATCGGAAGCGCGTTTGTTCCATCGATGTTTGATGTAAACAAATATCGAAGTTTTGGATCAGGACTATCTGTTTTTCCCGCCATCTGTTTTGAATCCGGCGAAAAATTTACGTCGTTCCAGTGTGATGGAATCGAGTATTGTTTTTTTGCGTTGAAATCATAGACAGCCTTTTTTCCATCGGGAAAGGTCATTGCGGCGATGGTTTTGTTTGGTGCCCACGTTACACTTTGGACTGCTGGAAAAATTTCTTGCGAGAGTGGAATTTTGTTGCCGTCTTCATCGGCTTTGTAAAAACGTCCATCGAGTCGGTCGTAAAATTGAAATGTTCCATCGCTCGATCCGGTGGTGAGCGCTGCTGTCGGATTTGAAATGACTGTTGTGACTGCAACGTTGATTTGGCCGCCGTCGCCTTGAACTACTTGCGCTGCAGTCTCAAGCGGTGGTCGCTCAAAGCCGCTTGCAAGTTCACCCGCATCAACACCAATCGATTTGTCGCGCGCATCGGATTCGGTAAGTTGATTTGGAGTTATGTCGCCAGAGACGTCTTCGGGAATTGGCTGCTCAGGCGCTGGTGCAAAATAGACTTTGTACACAAGAATTCCAAGCAGTGTTGTGAGGAGTATGATTCCTGCTGCGGCTAAAAGTTTCTTTTTTTCGATTTCCATAGAAAAGAGCGTTAGGTTTCTTCGTTTTCGTTTGATGTTTCAGATGGGTCGTCTTCGCGGAAAATCCACTGTATGAGTGATGCGCCACTGCCAAACATAGGGCCTGTTCCGGGTGGTGAAAAAATTCCTACTGCCCACGAAACAAGTTTTTCTTTAAGAAATGATCCGTCGCCAACCGCCGAATTATAACCTGCCTCAAAATCGGATTGGTCGTCACCGTCCTCCACGTCTGCACTCATGTCAGAAAATTGTGTAGGTGATCGATTGATTTCGTAATCATCGCCAGATGGTGGCGTATATTGTCCTGAAAAATTTGTTTCTTCAGGTCTTTCTTGTTCTTCGCGAGCGCTGTTTAGATTTGCAGCATGAAGATTAGCCCTGTAAGACTCGTCGTTTGGTTCGGGATTTAGTTTTAGAGGCGCTCCCACGAACTGTGGCATAGATTGGTTCGACGCCCAGTATATCATTTTTTGTATCAATCCGATACTCAGATGTGTCTGGATTCATCGATAAATGTGCAATCAATTTTTGTTCAATTGCGTTTTCGATGATGTGGCGAACTTTGCGCGCGCCTTCTTTGGTGTCGGATGATTTTGCGGTGATGAGTTCAATGACTTTTTCATCCCAATTCAAAACGATTGATCGCTTGAGAAGGCGAGTTGTAAAATCGTTCAATTGTTTAACGGCGATTTTGGTTAAACTGTCATTATCAAGTGGCTTGAATACGCACGCATTGTCGATACGGTTGAGAAGTTCTGGTTTCAAGCTGTTGTAAAGTGTCGCTCGAACAGCATCGCTTGAACGAACAACGGCATCCGAGCTAAATCCAAAACTTGAGCCGGTAATTTCTTCGGGCGCAATTTGGTAGGTGAGAATGATGACCGATTGTTTGACCGACGCTTCTTTGCCGCTTGCGTCTGCGATGCGGCCCTCCTCAAGCATTTGCAACAAAATATTGAGCACATCGGGGTGGGCTTTGTCGATTTCGTCGAAAAGCAAAACGCTCATCGGTTGGCGGCGGAGGCGGTCAACAATTGTTGTTCCTTCGCGATAGCCAACATAGCCCGCAGGGGAGCCCATCATTTTTGACACAGAAAATCCTTCCGAAAATTCGGTCATGTCCAGGCGAATGAGCGCTTTTGGATCGCCATAAATGCCAGCTGCAATTAATTTTGCGAGTTCTGTTTTTCCAACACCAGATGAGCCGACAAACAAAAATGATGCAAGCGGGCGGTTTTCTTCGTGCAGACCAAGGCGCGCTTTGGTGATTGCGTGTGTGACGGTTGTGAGAACGTCGTCTTGTCCAAAAACGCGTGCAGACAAAAATGCATGAAGCGATTCTTTTGGCGCAATTGTTTCGCGCTCGCTGATGGGGCGACGAAGAATTCGCTCGATAACAGCGTGAATATCTTGAGCTGTTACAGCGCCGCGCGGAGCCGCGTTTTTCTGGTCATCTAAAATAGCATTCAACTGCAGTGCGATTTGCTGCTCTTCGGCCTTGAGTTTTTGCGCCTCTTCGTACGACTCTTTGATAATTGCTTTTTGTTTTTTCACAACAACTTCTTTGAGCGATTGTGTGAGCTGGCTTTGAAGTTCGGCTGTTGTAACATTCGCTGTTTGTACTTTAACTGCGCTCATCGCTTCGTCAAGCAAATCAATTGCTTTGTCTGGAAAGCGTTTCTCAGGAAAATATTTGTGTGCGAGATTCACCGCTGCGTGCACTGCATCAGGCCCAACCGAAATTCCATGGAATCGTTCGTAGTGGCCTTTGATGTGCGACAAAATTTCAATTGTTTCTTCAGTTGATGGTTCGCGAACGCTCACTGTTTGAAATCGACGCTCAAGCGCTGCATCGTGCTCGATATGTTTTTTGAATTCATCGAATGTTGTTGCGCCAATGACACGAAGCTCACCGCGGGCAAGTGCTGGCTTTAAGAGATTTGCCGCATCGAGTGTGCCGTTTGATGAGCCAGCACCAACAATCGAATGGATTTCATCGATGAACAAAATGATATCAGGATTTGCGCGAACTTCGTCGACTAATTGTTTGATGCGTGATTCAAATTCACCGCGATACATCGTGCCCGCAATCATGAGACCAAGATCAACCGCGAAAATTCGTTTGCCGAGTAGTTGTGGTGGAACCTGTCCTGACAAAACACGTTTTGCAAGACCTTCAACAATCGCAGTTTTTCCAACGCCTGGTTCTCCGAGAAGCAGTGGATTGTTTTTTGTTCGACGCGCAAGAATATGAATCATGCGTTCAATTTCTTCATCACGTCCAATCACAGGATCGAGTTTTGCGGCATGCGCTTCATTCGTGAGTTCGTTTCCAAAATATTCAAGTGCGGGCAACTTTTTTGATTTGTCGGGCGCGCCTTTCCATGTTTGCTTGATTTGGTTTTCTCCCCAGATTTGGTAGAGCATCTCAGGAAGTTTGCCAGCACTTTTGAGTGCGATTTCAAGCTGTTGCGTTAACTCTTTCACTTTGACTGCAGGGTTCTTAAAAACAATTTCAATTTCCGGAAGCGCGGCTTCGATTAAGCCGTGGAGCAAATGTTCTGTACCAATGTACGAATGGTTGCCTTGTGCTGCGCGCATCACCGCTTTTTCAATGACGCGTTTTGAGGTTGGTGATAAAACTGCGCTGCGATTTAGCTCAACAACATCGGCGAGTGCTAGCAGTGCGACGAGCATATCAGGGCGAACTCCTGCACGACGCACAATCTCTTCGCCAATACTGCCAGTTTCTTGAACGAGGGCTAATAACAAATGAAGTGGGGTGACCACTTTTGTTCCCGCGAGGGCTGCGTGATGAAATGCTTGTGCAATTACGTTTCGAAAATGAAACGTCGATTTGTTAGTGAAGAGTTCTGATTCCATAGGGCTGTTTTTGGGAGCCGATGAGTAAGGCGTGGAGCGCGTGCATGTGCGCATCGGCATCGAGAAGTTCGTGCTCGAGATCCATGTATGCGTTTTTTGCTAGAAGCGCTGGATGGTGTTTGCAAAGAACGATCAGGGAGCGAATTTCTTTGGTAAGTTTTTTTTCTGCGTCGAGCTGTTCGCCGAGAAGGGCAAGGCCAAGCGCCTTGAGTTGACGCGCCCGTTCGACAGTTTCAACGATGGCAAAAATTTCCCGCTGATTGTCTTTAAGATAGCCGCGACTGACGGAAATGAGCTTTGGAAGGTAGTGATACCTGCGTTCTCGCTGTGTGTTATAATCTCGCCAGACGTTTGGAGTGTTCTTAAAGGACATAGGAAAATGTATGCAGAAATCATAGCTAATTTTGCCTGAAACGTCAATGAATTAGAGAAAAATATGTTATTACCTAAAGTTTTTAAAGCATACGACGTTCGTGGAGTTTATGGAGAGGAGTGGGACGCTGCGGGCGCCGCTCAAATTGCGCGTGCATTTATCGAACATTTTGACATAAAAACACTTGTTTTGGGGTGGGATATGCGTGTCTCAAGCCCTGAAATGGTCTCAGCAATAGAGGCTGCAGCAGTTTCGTCGGGCGTCAAACTCATCAAAGTTGGGTGTGTCACAACACCGATTTTGTATTTTGCAACCGCGGGCTATGAGGGAAATGATGGGGGAATTATGATCACAGCCTCCCATAATACGGGGGAGTGGAACGGCATGAAAATGCTCCTCGGAAATGGTATGCCGGTGGGTGAGGCAAGTGGTTTGCTCGAAATTAAGGCGCGCGCGCTTGCGGGTGATTTTGTTTCGGCGCCGGAAGCGGGAACAACTCAGGATCGCGAGGTGTTTGATGATTGTTTGGATAAAATTTTTTCCATGGTTTCGCTTGACGAATCAAAGCCGCTGTCAGTAGTGATTGATTGTGGCAATGGTATGGAAGGTGCGGTAATTCGAAAATTGCTCGCGCGCGTGCCGATGGTTTCGGCGCATGTGATGTATGAAACGCCGGATGGAACATTTCCAAATCACGAAGCAAATCCACTAAAAGAAAAAACGCTTGAGGCGTTAAAGCACGAAGTTGTGTCACGCGGAGCGTCAGTTGGTCTCGCGTTCGATGGAGATGGTGATCGTGTTGGTTTTGTTGATGAGCTCGGTAATATGATCGGTGGCGATGTATTAACAGGTCTTATCGGACAAGAATTACTTCGCACACATCAGGGTGCAAAAATTTTATTCGATCTTCGTTCGCGTCGTGCAGTTGCGCGTGCAGTTGAAGCGGCTGGTGGAGTTCCTGAAATGTCTCGTGTTGGGCACGCGTTTATCAAAAAACAGATGCGCGAAAACGGTGCAATTTTTGCAGGAGAACTCTCGTGTCACTTTTATTTTCAAGAGTATTTTAGCGTTGAGTGTGCGGAAGCAGCAATGTTATTTGTCTTGAAACTGCTTCAAACATCAGGAAAACCATTGTCGGTTTTGGCAGCGGAATTTTTGAGTGATGCGCATTCGGGAGAAATTAATTTTGAGGTGCATGATCGCGCCGCAGCATTAGAAAAAATCGAATCAGTTTACGCGCCTATTGCTAAATCTGTTTCACGACTCGATGGATTGCTCTTTGATATGGGCGATTGGTGGTTTAATGTACGACCATCAAACACAGAGCCGCTTTTGCGATTAAATCTAGAAGCGAAATCGGCTGATGTCATGCATCAAAAAATTTCAGAAGTTCAAAATCTCATTTCATAATATGATTTTATCAGCATTGTTTTCCATTGGTGTTTTTATTCTGGTTTTGTTTGTACTCGTGATTGCGCACGAGTGGGGTCATTTTTATATGGCTCGGAAATTTGGTGTGCGTGTATATGAATTTGGTTTTGGGTTTCCACCAAAAATTGCAAAAATTTTTCATAAAAACGGGACAGACTATACGGCAAACTGGATTCCACTCGGTGGTTTTGTTCGTTTAAAAGGCGAAGACGGAAGCGATTCTAGCGACAACGATAGTTTTGCGCACAAGAAAACATGGCAACGTTTGGTGATTTTGCTTGCTGGAGTTGTGATGAATTTTGCGCTTGGTTATGTAATTTTTCTAGGACTTTTCATGACAGGCGTTGATATGCCTGCTGGATTTCAAGATCCAGATGCGATTGTTTCAAACAAGCGGCTGGTAGTTGGCGGTGTTATGAAAGGGAGTCCAGCGGAGCGTGCGGGGATTAAAGTGGGTGATGAAATTTCGAAGGTTGAGTCAGATGAATTTCCATCATCGGACCGTGTAAAAAATATTGTTTCGAACAGTGGTGGAAAAACGGTTGCGCTTGAAGTAGTTCGTCAGAAAGAAAAAAAGAGCTTGACGGTTATTCCTGGAGAAATTCAACCAGGTGTGACGGGAATTGGTGTGAACATGGTTGATGTTGCTTCAGTCCGTTATCCATTTACATCAGCGATTGTTAAGGCGGGAACAGAAACAAAAGACGTATCGCTTTTGATTTTTAAAACCCTCGGAACGATTGTCTCAAAACTTGTTCAGAGTGGTGAATTGCAAGAGGGCGTGTCGGGGCCGGTTGGTATTGCGGTTGTAACAGGAAAGGTTGCTGCGAGTGGTTTTGGGCCGTTGCTTCAACTTATGGCAATGCTCTCGATTAACTTGGGAGTGCTCAATGTGTTGCCAATTCCATCACTTGATGGTGGTCGTGCATTGTTTGTGATTTTCGAAAAAGTTATTGGCAAAAAAATGCGCGGGGAAATTGAGCAATATGCACACCTTATTGGCTTTGCACTCCTCATGCTTCTTGTTGTTGCTGTCACGTATCGCGACATCGCATTGCTTCTAAAATAATTTTGCGATTCATCTCAAAATTCGGTATACTACAATAAATAAAAAATATTTCGCGTATGTTTAAACGCATTGTTCATTTTCTGTTACATCTTTTGGCAATCGGAGCGATCTCATGGGTGCTTGCAATGCTCACAACTGGTCATCAGCTTGAGTGGGGGTCTGCTACAACGATTTTGCTGGGCATTATTTTCGGTCTTCTTGTTACTTTTTTTATCAGCAATGCAATTGCTCGATATAACAGTTTGTCTGATGCGGTATCTGTTGAGCTCAATAAATTACGCCGCATACACCACTTAGCTCGAGCTTTTTCTCGTAGCGAAAATCAGATCCCATGGTTTGATCTTGTACGCGAAGCAATCGAATCATACCTCCACGCATTTGAAGTTTTACCATTTCAGCGCTACGACGACACCAATGAAATGTTTCGTCGCATAACGCAGCAGCTCTACGGTTTCGATAAGATTTCAAGCAAAAAAGGCGAACTTTTGTTTGCCGAGCTCATGACAATCTCAGGTCAAGCAACGGAGTCGCGCCAGAAAATTCATGCGCTGCGCGTTGAACGCATGGGAATTTGGGCATGGGGAGTACTTGGTTCAATCGCTGCCGCGCTCATCGGTGTCACGCTTATTTCGTATGGCGACGATTTAGTGAATCGATATATTGCTGCAGCTGTTGTCGCAGTTGTTCTTTTGCTCATCGATTTTGTTTATATGGTGGACACGATGAATGTACTCGACAACAAACGATTCACCAAAAAATATGTCGACAATATTGAACGCATGGGTTTTTGGCCTGAAGAAAAGTTTAAATAAGTTTTGTTGTTGATAACTTTCGTGCTATAATTCTTGCATAGTTCTCTAGCTCATTAATATGTTCATTAACGACAGCAAAGACATTTTAAACATAGTAATTGCGTTCTCAGTTTTGTGGGTGGCATTATTCATCTCATGGCTGCTCTACTACGCAACACAAATTTTACGACACGCAAACCAGATCGTTTCTGAAGTTCAGGAACGTCTACACGAGCTTAACGAATCGGTTGGATATATCCGCGATAAGTTGGAGCTCGTTGGAGCTGGTGTCGGTTTCGTCATGGATGGCCTCAAGATGATGACAGGAAAAGTGATGGGTCCACTCGGCGATGAAATTGAATCAGCAGGCAAAGAAGGTCTCCGCGTTGCAAAAAAGAAAGCAACTAAAGCAATCAAGCATTTGTCACGCTAATTGAGCATCCATTCTTTTCACTTGAAAAGTTAGGTACTTGGGAGTAAAATCCCAAGTACTTTTGAAATATGTCTTTTGTTCACCTCCACTGCCATACCCACTATTCGTTACTTAAGGCAGTGCCTCAAATTAGCGATCTTATCGCTGAGGTGAAGCGTCAAGGGATGACCGCGGTTGCGCTCACCGACAATGGCGCACTCTATGGGGCGATTGAATTTTATGAAAAATGTTTGAAGGCGGGGATTAAGCCGATTATTGGTTGTGAGTTGTACATGGTTCCAGATCGCGCGGATCAATCGTTCGATCAACCAAAACCATACCACCTAACGGTAATTGCAGAGCATTACGAAGGCTACAAAAATTTGATGAAACTGGTCTCGCGCGCAGCTCTCGAGGGTTTTTATGAAGGACTCCCGCGCGCTGATAAAACATTGCTGCGCGAGCTTGGAGCGGGGCTTATTGTTTTGTCGGGTTGCAAACAGGGTGAAATTTCACAGTTGATTTTGAGTGGCGACAAAGTAAAGGCGCAAAAAGTTGCAGAGGAGTTTCGAGAAATGCTCGGCGCCGAAAATTTTTATTTGGAACTCCAAGATCATCCGGATTTGGACGGTCAGTTTTTGATTAATGAAGGGTTGCAGGAAATTGGAAAATTAACTGGAATACCGCTCGTGGTGACACGCGATGTTCACTATCTTGTTCCGGATGATGCGGAAGCGTGTGAAATTTCGGAATGTATCGGTGCTGGAAAAACGGTTCATGATCACCGAAATGCGTCACTCGTTGATATTGATCGTTCGATGTCGACAGTTGAGCAGATTCAGTCGCGTTGGCGCCACTTGCCGGAAGCGCTTGAGAATACGGTGAAAATTGCGGATCGTGTAAATATTGAAATCAAGCTTGATGTGTGGCACTTTCCTCCGATTGAAAAACCGGATGACAAAACGTATGACGATGTGCTTCGCGAGCACGCGTTTGAAGGTCTTCAGAAGTTGCTCGGCGAAGTTTCCGAGGTTAACCGCGAGCGCATCGAATATGAACTTGGGATTATCAAAACAAAAGGGTATGCGCCATACTTTTTGGCTGTGGCAGATTATATTTTGTGGGCGCGCGCAAATGGAATCGTGACAACGACTCGTGGATCTGCTGCGGGCTCGCTTGTTTCGTATTCGATTGGAATCGTTTCGGTGAATCCGATGTATTTTAAATTGCCGTTTGAGCGTTTTTTGAATCCGTTTCGTCCAAGTCCTCCCGATGTTGACGGCGATTTTGCCGATGATCGTCGTGAAGAAGTGATTGCGTACGTGACGAAAAAATACGGAAAAGAGCGTGTGGCGCAAATCATTACATTTGGAACAATGGCTGCGCGCGCGAGTGTGCGTGATGCGGGTCGTGCGCTCGGATTTTCGTATGGCTTTTGCGATCGCGTTGCAAAATTAATTCCATTTGGTGCGCAAGGAGCTCCGATGACCATCAATAAGGCACTTGAAGAATCTCCTGATTTGAAAAAAGTTTTTGATGAGCAGCCAGATGTTCAGCGACTTTTAAACATTGCGCGCAAGATTGAGGGAAATGCACGTCACACATCAATTCACGCAGCGGGTGTGGTTATTTCGCCAGAACCGCTTACAGAATTTTCTCCGGTTCAGTACGAAATTGGTGGAACACTTTTGACAACGCAATACGAAATGCACGCAGTTGAAAAAGCAGGTGTTTTGAAAATGGATTTTCTTGGAATTCGTAACTTATCAATTTTGGGAAATGCGGTGAAGCTCATTGGCGAGTTGTATGGAGCGCATATTGATCTGCAAAAAATTCCATGGGACGACAAGAAAACTTATGCCATGCTGGCGCGCGGTGAAACAGTTGGTGTGTTTCAGCTTGCGGGTGCGGGAATGACGCGCTATGTGAAGGAACTTCGACCAACGACCATCTTCGATATTATGGCGATGGTGGCGCTTTTTCGTCCGGGTCCGATGGATTCGATTCCGGAGTACATTCGCCGAAAACATAATCCGTCGCTCGTTACCTATATTGATGAACGCTTGAAAGATGTTCTTGATCAATCGCTCGGTATTTTGACGTATCAAGATGACGTTTTGCTGACTGCGATTAAGATTGCGGGCTATAACTGGGAAGAGGCGGATAAGTTTCGTAAGGCGATGGGTAAGAAAATTCCAGAGGAAATGGCACGTCAAAAAGAAAAGTTTTTTACCGGTGCGGTTGAGCGCGGCATGTCGCAGGAAAAAGTTGAGGTGCTTTGGCATTTGATTGAGCCGTTTGCGGCGTACGGTTTTAATAAAGCTCATGCGGCGTCATACGCGGTGGTTGCTTATAATACTGCATACTTGAAAGCGAATTATCCTGCGGCATACATGACGTCGGTGCTTTCGGCTGAAAGTGATGATATCGAAAAGATGGCCGAAGTTACGCACGAGTGTGAGCGCATGGGGATTAAGGTTTTACCACCACATGTGAATGAAAGTTTTGAGAAGTTTGCCGTGATTAAAGGACCGACAGGGCGTGAGGATATTCGGTTTGGTTTGTCGGCAATTAAAAACGTTGGCGCGCACATTACCGAAGTTATCATCGCCGAGCGAAAAGCGCGCGGGCCATTTGAGTCGCTCGCGAATTTTCTTGAACGCGTTCGCGACAAAGATTTGAATAAAAAATCAATTGAGAGTTTGATCAAATGTGGTGCGATGGATGATTGGGGTGATCGTGGAATGCTCCTCGCGAACGTTGAGCGCATGCTTGTTTTTGCGCGTGAACATTTAACTGCGAGCGACAGTAATCAAGGGTCGCTGCTCGGGCTCATGGGCGCTCCCGCTGCAACGCTTAAATTGCAACCAGCGCCAGACGCTGATCTTCCTGAAAAACTAAAATGGGAAAAAGAGCTGATTGGTTTGTATATTTCGTCGCATCCGTGTGCAGATTACGCAGTTATTTTCTCGAACAATTATACGGAAATTGTGAATATCGAAGCGGAGCCTGCGGGCGGAATGATTCTTCTTGTTTGTATTGTTGCAGAGGCGAAAAAGAAGTGGACAAAAAATCATGATGCGATGATGAATGCAAAAGTTGAGGATTTGTCGGGAACTGCTGAAATTATGATTTTTCCAAAATCATTTGAAAAAACAGAAGCGGTTTGGGTTGTTGGAACGGTTGCTGCAATTATCGGACGACGTTCGAGCGAGCAGGGAGACAATAAGATTTTTGTCGAGCATGCGGAAATTTTGACGCCAGAAAATGTGGGTGAGATGAAGACGAAAATTATTGAAATGTTTGGTTTGGCAAAAAACAAAAAAAGATTTGTGAAGCGCGATCCGAATAATCCGGGCGGGGGATACGGTGCTCCCGCAGAGCAATCATCGAATGCTTCGTCATCACCTGAGCCGATGACAATTATCAGATCAACGACGATTGAAATTGAGCCATCGATGACGACAGAAAATAAAGAGAAGTTAAAAAACCTTCTCGCAGGAAGTCGTGGCGACATGAAGATTTTTCTCGCCATTACAACCGCCGATGGTCAAAAAAGAATAATTGAGACCGATTTCGCAGTTGATTGGAGCGCTGATTTTCAGCAGCGAATTACATTGCTTGTGGGGCAACAGGCAATTCAGACGGAGTAGCTCCCAATGATTTTTGTGCATCAAGATAGATTGCGTACTTGAAGATGCCGTACCACTGCGCTAAAAAGAATGCTTGGAAAATAGAAATTGAAACCGCCATAAGAATTCCAATTAGCGTTATTAGGTCGAATGCGCTGTTTTCTGCTGTGAAGAGGCTCATTACCACTGACTGAACTATTTGCGGAATTACCATCGCAATAATTAAGCCGAGAACTAAGCGGAGTACGATGGACCACCAACGGTTGGTAACAAGTGAGCGGCTATATTTGAGAGATTCGATAATAGATTTTTTTTGTGCAGCAATTTCGCTGAATGCAAACCATCCACTGAACAAAATTCCAGGGACAATGAAAAGCGTATAGCCAGCAAAAATAATTAAACCTTTTAATAGCCCAAGTCCGAAGTATCGTGGTGTAAGTGGAATTGCTTGTTTAAAAATTTGAGAAAATTTTAATTTTTCTGGTGTTGAGTATGCGATCCATAGTGCAGCTGTTTGCCACGCCCCAAGAATATTGCTGGCTACAATGAACAGTCCGAATGCACATGCAATCCAAACAATATAAAATATATTTAGATCACCAGATATTTCACCGCCTGTGCGGCTAAAATAATCATAAAAGTAAGTGAGTGCGGGGTATGATGCTGCACCAAAGAGCCCAATAAGCAATAAAACTAAACCAAACAAAATAAGGCCGGTCACAAGTATAAATAACGCATAATAACCCGCCTTTGACTCGTACTTCATCCACGCATCTGTGAAATTGTCGTCGATTTTTGAAAGCTCTACCATATAGTTTATATTTCAAACGCAGGGTTCGCTGCAAGCGAGCGCCACGATGATTTAAATTTATTTTTTGTGAAGTATGCGGCAGCGCCGATCATCGCGGCGTTGTCAGTTGTGTACTGTTTTTCCGGTATATGAATTTTAACACCTTTGATGTGTTTTGTGCGAGCGAGTAATCCGTTTCGAAGTGCGTCGTTTGCCGAAACACCGCCGCCAAGCACAACGGTTTTTGGTTTGTACTGCTCAATTGCGCGAACGGTTTTTGTGATGATCACATCAACAATCGCTGCTTGATACGAAGCGCATCCGTCGGCAATTAATTTTGGTGTTAACTTTTTTTGCGCTTCGGCCCACATGCGCCCTGATGTTTTGAGTCCCGAAAAACTAAAGTCGTATGTGCCGTCGTTAATCATGGGGCGAGGGAACTGGATCGCGGTTGCGTTTCCTTTTTCTGCGCGCCTTGAAATTTCAGGGCCACCTGGATATGAAAACCCGAGAACTTTTCCAAATTTATCGAACGCTTCGCCGGCTGCATCGTCGCGCGTTGATCCAATTTTTTTCCACGATGTTGGATTTTTCATCCATACAATTTCGGTGTGGCCGCCAGAAACAATGAGTGCGAGCATTGGAAACTCTGGAAGTTTTTGGTTGACGAGCGAGGAGTAGATGTGGCCAACCATATGATTGACGCCAAAAACTGGCACGTCCCATTCGCGCGCGAGAAGTTTTGCGGTTGTGACACCGACCCATAAACTGGTAACAAGGCCTGGCCCGCTCGTAACAGCGATTGCATCGATCGGTGGTTTTTTCATTGCGCGGTCAGGGTCGAGGCCGAGTTGCGCAAACACCTCTTTGATGGTTGGAATGATTGTTTCTGCATGCGCGCGCGCTGCAACTTCAGGAACAACACCTCCGTAGCGGCGGTGGATTGGGATTTGTGATGCAGTAACTTGGGCGAGCGTTTTGATGCTGGTGCCACGAGCCTGCATTACAGCTATGGCGGTATCATCGCACGATGTTTCTATCGCAAGAATCTTCATACGAGTTGTTTGTAGACTGTTCTTGCATCCTGTTTGTGTTCAATGATTTCGATTAAGGTTGAGAGAATTTTAAATTCAGATGTGCGCTCACCGAGAAGGTGTTTCAAAGACGATAGGGAAATGTAACCCTCGCTGAGCGGATTCATTTGTCCGGTTGTTACGATCTGCTCGCCTGTTGCGCGATTGCGTGAGTGTGGGCTTGAGCCGGTTGCGATTAGATCGCCGAGTCCTGCAGGGCCGTCAGCGGTATTTGGATCGCCGCCGAGAATTTCGATAATGTCGCGCATCTCGCGAATCGCGCGGGTGATGAGCCAGCCTTTGCGGTTCGCGCCCCAGCCGATGCCATCAGCAATGCCGAGCGAAAGTGCGTAGATGTTTTTCAGAACACCTGCAAGCGCGACGCCGTGTATATCAGTCGAACATTCGAGACTGAGGTTGTGTGGATCAATAAGTGACGAGAGGATTGTGCATTCTTCAGGGTTTGATCCCGCGAATACACCTGCTGAACCCTGGTTTTGTAAAATTTCCTCAGCAAGCATTGGGCCAATAATCAGACCCCATGGCTGCTCGGGTGCGAGGCATTCTGGAATAACAATGTCCAATGTTTTAAAGGTGTTACGCTCGATTCCTTTGGCGAGCGAGACAACAAGCGCCGCTCGTTTTAAAAGCGGTTTGAGTTCTGCGAGAACTTCGCGAATTGCGAACGATTGGATGCACAAAAAAATCACATCCGCTGGTGGAATTATTTCCGCAAGTGGTCGCTGGTCGGGAACTTTGGTTGTGTCTGCATCAAAAAGCGATACAGATTCCGCGCGCGCCTCGCACAAATGTTTAAATGCCTGTCCGATACGTCCGGCACCGATAATAACTACATGCATAGGAATAATGATTTTGTGGCTAGTTTATCACAAAAGGTTCAGAAGGTGTAGGGGCTATCAAAAGCTATACCACTTTTTTTACAAAACGCAACATCTTGTGCTGTGAATAAGTTATCAACACAAGATGTTGTGTTTATGTATCTTTCCAAAAATTTTAAACAAGGTATACTGATGGCCTCCCTCTCCATGAGGTAATTTTCCCTCCGATATGAGCTCCCTCCAAAATTCGTGCGCACTTTTGACCCCACGCAACGTGTATCGACCATTTGAGTACCCAGAGTATTTTGAATTTTTCAAAAAACAGAACCAAGCGCATTGGCTTCCAACGGAAGTTCCAATGGAAAACGATATTATTGATTATCGTTTCAACTTAACGCCGCCAGAAGCGAATTTGATTATTCAGATTCTTCGTTTTTTCACGCAAGCCGATATTGAGGTGAACAACAATTACAACACGCGCCTCATTCCATGTTTTCCAAAGCCAGAAATCAAGATGATGCTTTCGTCGTTTGCTGCAATGGAAAGTGTCCATGTGTGGGCATACTCATATTTGAATGATTCGCTCGGACTTCCAGAGCAGGAATACTCAGCGTTTCTCGAATACGAATCAATGCGCGGCAAATATAATTATTTGCAGACGTTTGATACAGAGTCGCCAGAAAATCTCGCGATTAATCTCGCGGTGTTTGGTGGATTTGTGGAAGGCGTGAGTTTGTTTGCGTCGTTTGCGATTTTGATGAACTTTCCACGCCTTGGAAAACTTCGCGGCGTTGGTCAAATCGTGACATGGAGTATTCGCGATGAAACGCTGCATAGTCGCGGCGTCTGTCAGTTGTTCCGAGATTTTATTTCGGAGAACAAACAGCTCTGGACCGATGCGTTCCGCGAAAAACTTTACACCGCGTGTCGCGACATGGTCGCACTCGAGGATGCGTTCGTTGATGCATGTTTCTCGATGGGTCCGGTTCCAGGGCTCACCGCGCAGCAAGTTAAGGAGTACGTGCGCTATACCGCGGATCGCAAACTCGGTGAACTTGGTTTGGACATGATGTACCACGTGCAAAATCCGCTCCCATGGCTCGATGTTATGGTGAACGCAAAAGAACACGCAAACTTCTTCGAAAATCGTGCAACAGAATATTCGAAGGGAACAGTTGTGTCAGATTGGTAAAGCGATCGCGGCTCATTCATTTATAAAAATACTATGCTCTTATACTCATCCGTCATTGACGCGCTCTCAAACAACGATCTTGCAAGCGCCCGCGATTTATTGCTCGAGGAAATTTTGAGCAAAACCGCGGGCAAAAATAGTTGGGATTGTCCACACTACAATGCTGATATTGAAGTTCAGAAATCAATTCAGCTCCACCCGGAAAATAACGCGCTCCACTCATATTTCGGCCTCGAAAATATGCGTGATCGTTATTTTTTGCGCGACGCAAATAATGAAATCTGCGAAGACCCTCAGACTTTTCTCGCGCGAGTTGCAACAGGAATGTCACGCGGCGATCGCGAACTCGCACAGAAAATCTACGACGTGATGAGTAAGATGTGGTTTATTCCTGCAACACCGGTGCTCATGAATATTGGTACGCGCAAGGGTTTGCCGATCTCATGTTTTCTCAACACCGTTCCAGATACACTCGAAGGTATTTTTGATATTTATCGCGAGAATGCATTTCTTGCAAAAAACGGTGGTGGTATTGGAACAGATTGGTCACAGCTTCGCGGACAGAATGCGCCGCTTCAGTCATCAGGACTTCGCTCAAGTGGTGTGCTTCCATTTTTGAAAATCATGGACTCAGAAACGATCGCAGTTTCGCGCAACGGAATTCGTCGTGGCGCTGCTGCGGCATACTTGCGCGTTGATCATCCAGATATTGAAGAATTTTTGGAGATGCGCAAACCAACCGGCGGCGATCCAGATCGCAAGTGCATGAATTTGAATCACGGCGTTGTGGTGACGGATGAATTCATGAAAGCGGTTGAGGCGCAGGCAGATTTTAATTTGATCGATCCGCACTACAAGACGATTGCTAAAACACTTCCAGCGCTCGATATCTGGCGCAAGATTTTGACACTTCGTGCAGAAACAGGTGAACCATATATCGTATACATCGACACCGTTAATCGCGCGGTTCCACAGCATCACAAAGATTTGGGACTTTTTGTTCGTCAGAGCAATTTGTGTACGGAAATTGTGTTGCCGACGAATGAAGAGCGCACCGCAGTTTGCTGTCTCGGAAATTTGAATCTCGAACGCTGGGACGAGTGGAAGGAGCAGGTAAATGAGATTGCCTATTTGTGTGTGAAATGTTTGGACAACAATCTCGATGCGTTCATCGAAATGGCGCCAACAAAGGAATATACAAAAGCAATTAATTCGGTGAAGCATGAACGCTCGATTGGTCTCGGTGTGATGGGTTATCACGGATATTTGATGAGCAAAATGATTCCGTTTGAAAGTGTGCTCGCACGCTCGACAAACAAGGTGATGTTTAAAACGATTGGCGATGCAGCGCATGCAGCGTCAGAGCGTTTGGGCCAGGAGCGCGGACTTCCGCTCGATGGGGGAACACGTCGCAACACTTACGTGACAAGTATTCAGCCAACTGCGTCGACCGCATTTATTTGTGGCGAAGCAACGCCATGTGTTGAGCCGATTTCAGGAAATGCATATTTGCAGAAAACATTGTCAGGAAGTTTCTTGGTGAAAAATAAATCACTTGAGAAATTGCTCGAGACAAAGGGCGCAAACAATTCGGAAGTGTGGAAGGAAATTATCGCGGCAAAGGGAAGTGTGCAGTTTCTCGATATCTTGAGCGAAGAAGAAAAGATGGTGTTCCGAACTGCATACGAAATGAATATGCGCGAAATTGTGCAGCAGGCAGCGGATCGTCAGCCATATATTGATCAGGCGCAATCGATCAACGTATTCTTCTCAACACCAATTAGCGGTAAGTATTTGAACGATGTTCATTTCCTTGCATGGCAGGTTGGTATGAAGTCACTCTATTACTTGCGCAGCGCGGCGCCAATTGAGGCGGAGCGAATTGATGGGAAGACGATGAAGAGGGATGTGGCGAACGAGGAATGCGCGGTCTGCCAGTAGGTTATATTTTTCAGGACACGCGTGGGGTGTGCGATTGAAAACTTGTGAGTAAAAAAATGCGGAGCGACACTGGTGAGGTGTGGCTCCGCTTTTTGGTTTCGCGTTTCCTGGGCGCGAAGGGTTTGGGTTACTTGTAGCTGCACAAACCGGCGACGCACCACTCGACGGTGCTCGGGTCGCCATCTTTGGGGCAGCCATTGTTTGGCTGATCGGGAACTGCTTTGAAATAGCAGCCTCCGGCCGGCTTACACAGGTTATTTGTGCAGGGGTTGTGGTCGTCGCAGTGTGACGGTGCGCCGGGCTTGCATTCGCCGCTTGCGCATGTGTCGGGTGCGACTTGCTTTTCGTCGGATCCGATGCCTGTGCATGGATTACCGTCATCGCACGGACCGGCTTGCGGAGGAAATTGGCAGCCGCTGGCCGGGTCGCACACATCATCTTTGGTGCAGGAGTTTCCGTCGACGCATTTCTTTTTCGCGCCGCCTTTGCAGACTCCATTGATGCATGTGTCATCTTCTGTGCACACGGAGCCGTCAAAACACGAATTGCCGTTGAGCTCTACGTGTTTGCACGACCCTTGTGGCCCGCCGAGATTGCACTCGTCGAGTGTGCACGGATTTCCATCCTCGCACAGGTCTTCGTCGACCTTGAAGTCTCCATCGTTATCGACCCCGTCGCACACTTCAGTTGTGTGCTTGGGGACGCAGATGAAGACAGGGTCGCCGCCAGGTGCTTGGTCGCAGACGAATTCGGGGTGTTCGCAGCTGCTCGCGCAGTTTTTTGAGCACACCTTGCCGCTGAGTGTCAGGACACAGTAGCCGTTGTCGCACTCGGAATTTTCCGCGCAGGGCGCACGGAATTGGCCGCTTACAACCAAAAGCTCTGCACCCCCTTCAATTCTGAGCAGAGGAACTTCCTCCGCAGAGAGGTCAGGGGATTCGGTGTCCGTATCAGCCACCACATCGCGTGGCGCTGCGGCTTCGTCCGGTGAGCACGCAGCACACGCCGCCATCACCATCATAAAAAGAATTGAACGAATCTTCACTGGACCCTCCTATTGCATGCACCCGACAACGGGCAGGTGCACACACTTTTTTGCCGCTTTGTCGCAGGCGTCGGTTGTGCACTTGTTGTTGTCGTCGCAGGGCGCTTCTGTCACACAGACACCACCTGCTTTGCAAACCCCGATCGCGCCCGGCGCGCAGACATTGTTCGGGTCTTTGCAGGTGTACAAATCTGCGGCGACAATTTTGTTCTGGCACGTACCGCTTCCTTCTAGACACGCGTCGTCGGTGCAAGGATTGCCGTCGTCGCACACTTTTGCTTTGCCGACGCAGTTGCCTTCGGAGCATTTGTCGCCTTCGGTGCAGAGTTTGCCATCTGAACAAACGTTGCCCGAAAGTTTGGTGCTTTTGCAGCCGCTGGTCGGGTTGCAGGAATCGCTCGTGCAATCGTTTCCGTCGTTGCAGTCGAGACTCTTGCCAATGCACACACCCGACGATTGGCAGACATCGTCCTTGGTGCAGGTATTGCCGTCCTCACACGATTGCCCGGTGACGACGGGGTGGTCGCACTGGCCGCTGGGCGCGCAAAAGTCGCTCGTGCACGGGTTGCTGTCATTGCAGTTTTTCTTTTGCCCGACGCAGACACCTTGCTTGCACAGGTCTTGGTTCGTGCAGGAGTCGTTGTCGTCGCACGTGATGTTCTCTTGCTTTGGATGCTGGCAGCCAACCGAGCTGATGCATAAATCCTCCGTACACTCGTTGCTGTCATTGCATTTTTTCGGCACGCCCTGACATTTCTTCTCGGTCACGTTGCAGGTGTCATTGGATGTGCACGCATCATTGTCTGAGCACGTCGTCAGTATGTTGCCTTCGAACGTGATGACACATTGACCCGTGCTTTCGCTGCACATCTCTATGTAGCACTGATTGCTTGGGCAGACCTTGCTTTTGCCGGAAGCGCATTTGCCGCTTTTGCAGCGATCATCTTCCGTGCATGGGTTGTTGTCGTCGCACTTCTCGTTTTCGCCGGATGGCGACGAGGTGCAAACACCGTCTTCTTGGTCGCAGCTGTCGGTTGTGCAGGCGTTCCCGTCGTTGCACACCTTCGCGAGCCCAGGCGAGCATAAACCATTTTGGCATGCGTCGCTCGTGGTGCACGGATTGCCGTCTTCGCATGAACTACCTTGCGAATTGGCGTAGTAGCAGCCCTTATTTTTGTTGCATGCGTCGATCGTGCATGGATTGCCGTCGTCGCACGACTTAGCTTCGCCGACGCATGAGCCACCGGATTTGCACACGTCGTTTCCTGTACACTCGTCGCCATCATTGCACTGCGCTCCGATGTTTGGCACCGTCGAACAGCCAATTTTTGGGGAGCACGAGTCAACGGTGCACTTGTTGCCGTCGTCGCAGGTGAAGGGGTTGCCCTCGCAGGTTCCGTCAGCGCGACACGAGTCGCTCTCGGTGCACTTGTTGAAGTCGTCGCAGTAGCCGGTCTGCATCTGCGCCTCTGAGCACATGACCACAGAGCTTGTGTCGGCTCCTCCACCATCTTTGTGGACAGTGTCAGCGCCGGATGCATCTCCAACGGCTTCCACGGATGGAACGGTGGTGTCAGAACCTTCGCACGCACCAATTGCGCACGCCAACAAGATGAACAAAAGAAAGGGCTTCATTCTCGGACCTCCGGATAGAATTCGGACACACCCACAAATGCGTGGATGGCTGGGTCTGTTTATAGCAAAATTTTGCTGAAGTGTCAACAATTGGTGTTGCGCCACGGATCTTGTAATTTATGGGCAAAATAGTGTATAACTTCAGGTATCATTCGATAGTTTTTAGACATATGTCTGCAGTGGTATTAGCCCAGCTCGATGCAATTTTGGCTCGAGCAACTGATTTGATTTCAAAGGCGCCAGATGCCGAAGGCGTTGAACAATGCGATATTGGACTTTTAGGGAGAAAAAATGGCGAGTTAACAGCTATTTTAAAAACGCTCAGCTCGCTGGACGAGGAGAGTAGAAAAACGGTTGGCGCGCGCGCAAATCAGGTAAAAAATGAAATTGAGGTGATGATTAATGCTCGACGCCGTGAGTTTGCTGCACTGACCGGCGCGGGCGCGATTGATATTTCAGAGCCTGTTTTGCCACGACCGGAATATGGCGCGCTTCATCCAATCACCGAAGTTCGTCAGAATTTGGAAACATTTTTCCGCGGAAAAGGGTTTTTGGTTTTGGACGGCCCCGAGCTTGAGTCAGAATTTTATAATTTCGAAGCGCTCAATATTCCTGCGGATCATCCAGCACGTGACATGCAGGATACGTTTTACATTAAGGACCATCCGACACTGCTCATGCGCACGCATACGAGTGGCATGCAGGTTCGTGCGCTTCAGATGTACGGCGCGCCACTTGCGGCGGTTGTGCCAGGGCGATGTTTTCGAAATGAAGCAACGGATGTTCGTCACGAACACACGTTTTATCAGTTCGAGGGTTTTGTTGTTGGTGAAAACGTGACGCTCGCGCATCTCAAAGGAACGCTTGAGGCGGCGGCGCAGCATTTGTACGGACCGCAAACGCACGTTCGACTTCGTCCAAAGTTTTATCCGTTCGTGGAGCCGGGAATGAATGGGGAAGTGACGTGTGTGATTTGTGCGGGTCAGGGTTGTAAATTGTGTAAAGGAACGGGTTGGCTTGAAATTTTTGGTTGCGGAATGATTCATCCAGAAGTTTTGAAGGCGGCGAAGCTCGATCCGAAAAAAGTTTCGGGTTTTGCGTTTGGACTCGGTCTCACTCGAATCGCGATGCTTAAATATGGGGTGGGCGATGTGCGCGAATTTAACGCAGGTGATTTGAATTTTTTACAGCAATAGTATGCTCATCTCAAAAGAATGGTTATCAGAATTTGTAGATCTTACAGGGCAAAGCGATGAAAAAATCGCGCAAATTTTTACGCTCCGAACAGCAGAAGTTGAGGGCATTGTTCGCGAAGGCGAAGTTCTCGACAACATTTGCGTTGGCGTGATTGGTGAAATTGGTCCACATCCAAAAGCGGATCGGCTTCGCATTTGTTTGGTTGATGTTGGTGAGCATGTTCCACTTCAGATTGTGTGCGGTGGTTCGAATTTGGAAATTGGACAGAAGGTTGCGCTCGCGCGTATTGGTGCGCGCGTGCAGTGGCATGGCGAGGGTGATTTAATTACGCTCGAGCCTGCTGAAATTCGTGGAATCAAAAGTGATGGCATGATTTGTGGTGCTGACGAAATTGGTTTGGCGGCAGATTTTCCAAAAGGTGGTGAGAAAGAAATTTTGGATTTGTCGCATCTCAAAGCGAAGGCTGGAACTCCACTTGCGCAGGCGCTCGGAAAAAATGGTGTGTTGTTTGAGCTCGATAACAAGGCGTTGTCGAATCGTCCGGATTTGTGGGGCCTTCGCGGGCTCGCGCGCGAATTCGGCGCAGTGCTTGATGCAAAAGTTATGTTGCCAGCTGCGAAAACTATTAAAGGGAAATCGGATGTTGCACTCGATGTTTCGGTTGACGATAGTGCTTTGTGTTCTCGTTATCAGGCGGTAGTTGTTAGCGGTGTTGCTGCTGCGCCGTCGCCAGTATGGATGCAGAAGCGTTTGCTGGTTTCAGGTGTGCGACCAATCAACGCGCTTGTTGATGTTACAAATTATGTGATGCTTGAAACGGGTCAGCCGCTTCATGCGTTTGATTTTAATTCTGCGGGAGGAAAAATTGTTGTGCGAAAAGCGCACGCGGGCGAAAAAATAAACGCGCTTGATGGGAAAACGTATGACATTCCAGCGGGAGGACTTGTTGTTGCAACAAAAAATGATGTGATTGCAGTTGCGGGTGTGATTGGCGGTGTGGAACACGCGGTTTCGGATGCGACGACATCAGTTGTGATTGAGTCGGCGAATTTTTCAGGAAGTTCAGTTCGTCAGACATCTACGCGTATGCGCGTGCGCACGGAAAGCTCGAGTCGTTTTGAAAAAGGTTTGGATGCAAATAATACCGAACTTGGGTTGGCACGTGCAGTTGAACTCCTTCTTCAGATTTTTCCAGCGGCGCGCGTTGTTTCGAAAGTTGTTGATCAGAAAAAAGCGTTGCCAAAACCAGGAACACTTGATGTTTCGCAGGACGATATTACGCGCGCGATTGGTGAGGGAATTACGCTCAGTGCGGCAAAAAAGATTTTGGGACAGCTTGGGTTTGTCTGCAAGGGTGACGCAAAGAAAATTCGCGTGACCGTTCCAACATTTCGTTTGAAAGATATTAAAGGTGTACACGATATCGTTGAGGAAATTGTGCGCTTGGTTGGTTACGAAAAAATTCCATCAGCGCTTCCTGCAATTGCGCTTCGAAATATTGAGGAGCTTCCGGTTGTGCGAGAGCAATATCGCATCAAAGAGTTGTGCGCGTTTCGACACGGCCTCACGGAGGTGAATACGTATGCGTATGTGCGTCCACAGACGGCTGCGCTTTTTGGATATGCGAGCGAGGGGCTCATCGAACTTGCAAATCCACTTTCGAGCGAGCGACCATATTTGGCGCCGACACTCGTCATGAATCTCGCGGAGGTTGTTGAGAAAAATCAGCGCAGCCAGAGTCGTGTTGCGATTTTTGAAATCGCAAAAGTTTTTTCACACGATGCGCAGCCAACAAAATTAGGAATTGCATTTTCTGAAAAACACGCAAAGCAAAATTTTGCGCAGGTTCGTGAAATGGTGATTCGCGTGCTTCAAAATTTTGGATATGAGGCCAGTGTTGTGCTTCCACAAAGCTTTGAGGGTTGGTGGAAAAAAGGATCTGCAGGTTCTGTTGTGGTCGGTGATTGTGTTGTTGGGTGTATCGCAATATTAGACCCGACAATTCAAAATGAGATGGGACTCGAACACGAAACAGTACTTGCCGAAATTGATTTAACACTGCTTTACTCTCAGAAATCACTCAGCAAAAAATACAGTTCAGCGCCGGTTTTTCAGGGTTCTGTTCGGGACGTAGCTTTTACTGTCGATGAGTCGGTACATCTTGATGTGATTACCCAAGCTGTTTTGGGTGCGCACCCACTTGTTCGAAATGTTGAATTGTTCGACATTTTCAGAGGACCTCAGCTCGGCGAGGGCAAAAAGGCGCCAGCACTTCATGTGCTGTATCGTTCAGACGATCACACGTTGTCAGGCGAAGAGCTTGCAATTGCACACGCGGCGGTAATCAACGCGCTCGAATCTAAATGCAGCGCGACTATTCGATAATATATGCAAATTTTACTGAGGATCCTGCTTAACTCAACAGCTGTTCTTGTGGCATCGGCGCTGATTCCGGGTGTGCATGTTCGAAATTTCTTGGTCGCAGCGCTTGTTGCGATCACACTTGGCGTTTTCAACGCGTTTGTTCGTCCGATTTTGGTGTTTTTGACGTTGCCAGTGACAGTTATTACGTTCGGCCTATTTGTTTTTGTGATCAATGCTGCGCTTGTGATGCTTGCTGCTTACATTATTCCAGGGTTTGGCGTTGATGGGTTCTGGTGGGCGCTTCTGTTTAGCTTTGTTGTTTCACTTGTAAGTTCTTTTTTTAATCAGCTAGCGCGCAAATAGTCTATGAATTTGATTTTTCTTGATACCGAAACAACTGATTTGGAACCGACGCGCCGCTTAGTGCAGCTTGCATACAAAAACCCAGCGAGTGGGGTTGTGGTGAATGAATATTTCAAACCACCGATGCCAATTTCGTATGGCGCGATGGCGATTCATCATGTCACAAACGAAATGGTTGCCGATAAACCAGTGTTTGGGGGTAGCGAGGTTTTTAATCAGCTCGTTCAAGAAATTCCGTCGACAGTTGTTGTTGCGCACAACGCGCCATTTGATATTGAGGTGCTCAAAAACGAGGGTGTCACGGTTGAGCGTGCGATTGATACGCTTCGACTTGCGCGCCATGTGATTGAGGCAGAGCAATACAACCTTCAGTTTCTCCGATACTTTTTGGGACTCAATATAACCGGTGTGAATGCGCATGATGCGCTTGGTGACATTTTGGTTTTGGAGGCGTTGTACAATCATTTGGAAAAAATTGTGGCTGAGAAGTTTGGGGTGGAAGGTGAGGTTGCAGTTGAAAAAATGATTGAGCTCACGAACACACCGGTTTTGCTTAAGAGTTTTGGATTCGGAAAATATCGTGGGAAGTCGTTCGAGGAAGTGGCTGCGAGCGATCATGGATATCTCGATTGGTTGTTCGGAAGCGAGTCGGCAAAAAATCCTGCAGAGCAGAATGAGGATTTGATGGTGACGCTCAAACATTACTGCGGAAAATAGAATTAAAAAAACACCGCCGAGAAGGCGGTGTTTTTAGTTTTAACGTCTGGTCGCTTTAGAGTACTGCGTCCTTAGCTGCCTTTGCAACGCGGAACTTAACTACTGTTTTTGCAGCAATTTTGATCTGTTCGCCAGTTGCTGGGTTGCGGCCCATGCGTGCCTTGCGAGCGATCTTAACAAGCTTTCCGATACCTGGAACAACGAATTCGCCACTCTTCTTAACTTCCTTGTAAGCGAGAGTTGCCATTGCGTCGAGCACTGCGCCGACATCCTTCTTTGTGAGTTCTGTGCTGCCAGCTAATGCATCAAGGATCGCTGACTTTGTCATTTTTGCCATACGTTTTGTTACCTGATTAATTATTGGTGATATTTTATCACGTTTTGTTGGGGTTTGGCGATATGTGTATATGTTTTGTCAAGGGGTGTGTGTTGCGATGACCCCCCCCCGATGATATACTAGTTTAAAATAATTTGTATATATGAAATTGAAATATTTTGTTTTGCCAGCGATGCTTCTACTTATTGGTGGAGGGTGTCAGAAAGTTAGTCCTGAAAGTGTAGAAGTTTCATTGGAGCCAAACATTGTTCAGTCTGAGACATCACAACTTTCTTCAGAAAATACTCAATTAAAGTCGGAGTTATTTGCAGCGCGGGTAGAGCTCGCAATTCATCGCGCACACGGTGTCGAAACTTTTAAAGATGATACAAATCCGATGCGATATTATTTTATTACAGAGTCTGGAAATATGGGTGATACGCAAAATATTTGGTTATACGATGCAACTCGTGATGTACAATACCAGCAGACAGGCTCCGTTGACGCTGTGCTTGGTGCAAAGATGATTTATTCTGAAAAAATTAAATCATCTTACGCATTTGGTTCTGAATTTAGAGGTGCTGATGTTATTGGTGGTGATTTTATTTTCTTTGAATCGGGTGTAGATAATTCACCAGGACCATGTTGGCAGATGTGGAAATCAGAAAAATTCTTTGCGATCAGTGGTACAAATTTAAACAAACGGAGTTTTGTTGTGCCAGAAAAAATGCGTAAGGATGCGCAGATAGCTGAGGATAAGTGTGTGAGAGAGATATAAAAAGGATCGTGGCGGATTCGTCGCTCGCGGTCCGGGGCAGTTCATCGAATTGTTACATGTAAAATCAGTCTACGACCCCGGGCTTCGCAGGGCTCAGCCCCTCTCACTGAAAAAAAAAGTTCACAGAACTTTTTTTCTACGCTTCGAGCCGTTCGATTCCCCTTGGGACTACCTCAATAAAAAATACCAGCCGAAGCTGGTATTTTTTGGTAGATCAAAGCGGTAGGCAAAACATCTTTATAACACCTCTCCCTGTGTTATACTAGTTTAAAATAATTTGTATATATGAAATTGAAATATTTTATTCTACCAGTGGTGCTTTTGTTTGTTGGAGCAGGATGCGCGGTGCAGCAGCCAGCTACTGCACCTGAATTATCAAACAAAGAGGTCGTGTACTCACTTCCTGGGGTTTCTTTTGTAGTTCCTCAAGGAACGATGATATTCGGCGAAGGCAGCACATCTAGTAATGGTGGTTCATACGTCAGTTTGTGGGACGTTGAGACTTATGAATCTATCAAGAAACAGAATCTCGAATCATTTGATGGCCCTGCAACTGTAGACATAACCTCAGATGTTCTTCCAAAAGGAATGTCAGCGGAGCAGTGGTTAAAACAAAAGTCTGGTCATTATTCGGCAGGAATGAAGGTCGAGCCGGTGGTTGTAAGCAATTTACAAGCTGTTAAAACACATGCTGAAGGACTTTTTTCATTAGATATTGTTGCAATTCCAACCCTTGATAAGTCTCGCATCATAGTGATTGCCTACGATGTAGAATTTATGAATTCATATGGTCAGCAAGTGATGAATTCGCTTAAGTTCGATTCTGCGGTACAACCAAAGTAATGAATGGTTTTGACAAGTGTTACTTATTTTTTAGATCGGGAATCGCCGTTCGCGCTTGGGCGCTCGCGGTCCGGGGCAGTCGGAATTGCCCCAGGCAATTCCTTTATGCCCGTTCGATTCCCCTTGGGACTACCTAAATAAAAAATACCAGCCGAAGCTGGTATTTTTTGGTAGTCCCAAGGGGAATCGAACCCCTGTTTTTAGGATGAAAACCTAATGTCCTAACCGTTAGACGATGGGACCAAGTTCGGAGCAAATCGGACGCTCGCGTCCGGATTTGCTCCGAACGCAGGTCCCACTATTTTTCTGAAAGAAAAATAGGTGGGCCAAGTCTTATAATTAGCAACTCATTGTTTCTGACGCAGGTCCCTCTATTTTCCCGAAGGGAAAATGGCTGAGCCAAGTCTTCTGTAATTAGTTGTCCTAATTATTTTGCGGGTGTAGAATACCATCAATGGAAATAAACGTCAAACACCAGCGAGTTTACCAAGGAATCAAGGGGTTTTCCGTGATAGGCTTTTTGATTACCATATACGCGACCTACATACATTTTAGCACAACAAATTCGGTACTTTGCAATCTGAACGCCCAGTTTAACTGCGATATCGTGAACAAGGGGATTTATTCTGAGGTCTTCGGAGTTCCGGTTGCGATTTTGGGGATGCTGGGGTATGTGTGGTTTTTTACGCTCGCAACAGAAATGTTGAACCGTCCACAGCGCCGAACTAAGCTCATTCTTGCGGCAAGCATCGCGTTTGCGGCCGGGTTTAGCCTGCATCTTGCGTGGATCAGTAGCGTATTGCTCGCAACCTGGTGCCTGGTTTGCATCGCATCCTACATTTGCACATTCGCGATTTTTGGTTTATTTGCGTGGCGAGAAATTTAAAAAATATGAAAAAAATTCTACTCACAGGCTTATTTTTAGGCACGCTGATCCTCGGTGGCGCGGGGTGCGCACAAAAAATTAATTCAAACGAACCGGTTGTTGCAACAACAATTGTTCCACTCACTTCGGTCACCAAAAATATTTTGGGCGATGTTGCTGATGTGCAGAGCGTTTTGCCAAAAGGCGCGGAGCCGCATGATGTGATTTTATCAACGCGCGAGCTCGAGATTTTGCAGCGCACGAAGGCAATTGTGACGCTTGGGCTCACACTTGATGATTGGATTGCAAATGGAATTTCAGCAGCTGAATCAAAAGCGCCGGTAATTACCGCGTCGAAATTTTTGAATTTGCCGCCGGGCGCCGACGATCCGCATGTATGGCTCTCACCAGCTCGTATGATTGTGATGGTGCAGGGGATTGGAGCCGAGATGCAAAAGCAGTTTCCAGAGTCAGCTGAAATTATTGGGCTTCGAACGAGTGCTTATGTTGAAAAACTGCGCGCGCTTGATGCAGAATATCGAACGCTCGGGGCGCTCCCTCAGCGAAATATTGTGACGCTCCATGACGCGTTTGGATATTTGGCGCAGGACTACAATTTGAATGTGGTTGCAGTTGTGAAGGATATTCCAGAAGACAATCCATCGCCAGCGGAAATTGCTGCGGTTATTCGAACGCTTGAAAAATATCCACAGGCAGCGTTGTTTGGAGAGTCGGAGCTCAGTCCCGCAATTTTGGAATCGGTTGCGCGCGACACAGGCCGAACCATCTTTATATTGAATCCGCTTGAGGTTGCGGAGCCGGAACCTGAGACATATATCAGCGTAATGACGCAGAATTTGGCAACGCTGAAGGAGGCGCTTGGAGGTGCAAAAAAATAATTGCCAAGTGGAAAAATTAATCGTATAATGGCCACGCGTATGGCGAACCCATATTTGTTTGACAATACCGAGCAGGTTGAGGCATTGTCCTCAGACATTGCTGGTGAAGGTGAGTTGCCGGTTGATATTGCGGAGACTTCGGATCTGCTGATCATTATGGCGCCCATTGCCGGAGTTGATCCGGAGCAAATTTCCATTCATCTCGATGGAGATGTTTTGACGATTCGTGGAACGCGTGTGCGCGAGATTGAGCGAAGTGCGGAGCATTTTTTTTCTGAAGAATGTTTTTGGGGAAATTTTTCACGCAGTATTATTTTGCCGGTAGATGTAAAGTCAGAAGAGGCGAGTGCGCAATTTAAAAATGGAATGCTGACGCTCACGATCCCGAAACAGATCAAAGTGCACCATATCCCAATCGTTGTAGTAGATGAAGATTGAAATTTTGTCAGCTTTAAAAAAACCGTATGTCGTGCTGCTCGCCGGCACATTTGTTATTGGCGCATTTGGAATTGGCGCTATTTTTGCGTCTGCTGCAACGTTTAAAAATTTTTCTCCACAATTTTATATTGCGGGCGTTGATGTTGGTGGAAAAACTCTCCTTGATTCGGAGCGCGAGCTGAATAAAAAAATCGCAACCTTTTCACAGGGTGTGACCGTTGAAATTCCAGGAATGGGTTCTCGTATAATCCCTGTTTCGATCGCAGCATTTGATGTTGAAAGCACGCTCGAACATGCAAAAAATGTTGCAAGCCGCGACGCTTTGACTCGTAAATTGCGCGACGTGCTTGGGTTTGGCCAGAGAACCGATGTTGAGCTTTCTTTGATGCGTCTTCCGTCTGAAATTGTAACAAAAGAGCTTGTTGATTCATGGGCACTTCCGTTAACAAGTGCTGCAAATGCAAAATTCGCTTTTTCAGAATCGGGCGTAACAGTCGTTCCATCAACAAATGGACAGCAGATAGATCTTGAATCACTCACACAGTCGTTTGAATCTGCTGTTACGTCGGGGCAGAATCGGGTGACAGCTGCTATTATCGAAATGGAGCCGGAAATCACAACTGATCGTGCTGAGAGCTTAAAATCAAATGCAGAAACGCTCGCGAGCGAAATTACCAAAGGACGCGTGCTCAAAATTAAAGATAAAAATTTTACACTAACAAACACCGATCTTGTTGCGCTTTTGCAGCCGCGCATGGCTGATGGAGATGTTGTTGTTGCGATTGATGCTGAGTTTTTGAAATTAAAGCTCGGCGCTCAACTTGCTGCTTTTGAACAAGAGCCAAAAAATGCTGAGTTCGAATTTGATGGGAAAAAAGTTTTGAAATTTCAGCCGCATGTGCTTGGCGTTCAAATTGATTGGGAAGCACTTGCAAATAATTTGTTTGCCTCACTGAGCACAAAGGAAAATACAGTTGTGGTCGCCACAAAAGATGCTGAGCCGAAGATAAAGATTGGCGACCTAAACGAGCTTGGTTTGAATGAACTGATCGGAACGGGGCGCTCTGAATTTGCAGGGTCTCCAAAAAATCGTATCCACAATATCACAACCGGAATGAATTCTTTGAAGAATATTTTGATCGCGCCTGGCGAAACATTTTCTTTGATGAAAGCGCTTGGTCCAATTGATGGTGCGGCTGGATATCTCGAGGAGCTCGTGATCAAAGATAATAAAACGCAGCCAGAATTTGGGGGTGGTTTGTGTCAGATTGGAACAACGACATTTCGCGCGGCGATGGGCGCTGGGTTTCCAATCGTAGAGCGCCGGAACCACTCATATCAAGTTGGCTACTACTTCGAAAATGGCGTTTCAGGAACAGATGCAACGATCTACGACCCGAAGCCTGATTTCCGATTTAAAAATGATACAGCGCACTGGGTACTCCTTGACCCGCATCTTAAGGGCACAACACTCGACTTCAATTTTTGGGGCACGTCAGACGGTCGAAAGGCAAGTCGAACAATCCCAAAAAAGTTAGCTGCGCAGCCAGCGCCACCTAAAAAGGAGATTCCAACAACAACTTTGCCGCCAGGTAAGGTCAAATGTACCGAAAAAGCGCATGCGGGAGCAACAATGTTGTTTACCTATACCGTTGAATACGCAGATGGAACCGTTAAAAAAGAGGATTTTCAAAGCTACTATAAGCCGTGGGCGGAGGTGTGCCTTATTGGGGTTGCGCCAACATCAACACCAGAATTAGGGGTAACAGTTGGGGTTCCAACGAGCCCCGATGCCGCAGGAACAGCAGGAAACTAACGGATTTAATTTATCCCCACGAGCGAGACTTGACAAAAGTTTCGTTTACCTGTATATTTCGACGTTCAGACAGGTTCCTGCCAATTAACTCGCGCTCACGACAAGCATGGGGACTCCTTAGAAGGGGAATTCGGGCTCCGGCTCGAATCCATCTATAAGAAGTCTTCTTGAGCGCGAATTAATCGGCAGGAATTTTTGTTTAAAAAAACCGGCGTAAATCGCCGGTTTTTAGTTACTTAATGATTTTATCGACAATGCCGTAGGCAACACCCTCGGCTGCGGTCATGAAGTAGTCACGATCCGCGTCGCGCTCAATTTTATCGAATTTCTGCCCCGTGTTTTTCGCGAGAATCTTATTCAAATTTTCTTTCATCTGAATAATTCGCTCTGCACGAATTTTGATATCCGATGCTTGGCCTTCTGCGCCACCGAGCACTTGGTGGATCATGATTTCAGAATTCGGAAGTACGAAGCGTTTGCCTTTTGCACCAGCTGAAAGCAAAACCGCTCCCATCGATGCTGCCATGCCAACACAAATTGTTGAAACATCAGGTTTCACGAAATTCATGGTGTCGAGAATCGCGAGTCCTGCAGTAACTGATCCGCCTGGTGAGTTGATGTAAATTTTGATGTCCTTTGTTTTGTCCTGGCTTTCAAGAAATAAAAGCTGAGCAATCACAGAATTTGCGACGTCGTCGTTAATCTCGGTGCCAAGAAAAATGATGCGATCTTTTAAAAGGCGCGAATAGATGTCGTATGCGCGCTCGCCGTGTGGGGATTTTTCAATGACGGTTGGAATGAGAAAAGTTGACATATAGGGAGAGTTTAGCGAATTTGACCAAAATAATCAATATTAGACAATTCGCCATTCATCAGCAACGTTTTCGAGTCGGCCGCGAACCGAAAAGCCTGCTGCTTTTTTGTGACCACCGCCGCCAAAGCCGCCGGCGATTTCGGAAACATCGATGTCGTTAGTGGTTGTGCGTAAACTACCTTTGACCATGCCGTCTTGCGTTTCTTTGAGAACCATTGAGATTTTTGTTTCGCCAATTGAGTTCAGAAAATTCGCAACACCTTCGATGTCGCCGTCAGTTACTTTGAGGCCGGCCATGTCGCTGCGAAGCAAAACGGTGTACGCAAGGTCAAGATCTTTTTTGATGATGAGACGCGAGAGCGCGATTCCCCAGAGTTTGAGCGCGTCAGTTGATTTGTTGCGATAGGTGTAGTTCAAAATCGCGGTGTAATTTCCGCCCGCGCGCATAAGTTCGGAGCCGGTGCGCAGCGAAGATTCTGACGTTGCTGGATTTGAAAAATTTCCGGTGTCTGTCATGAGGCCAGTGAGGAGCGCGGTTGCCATTGTCGAATCGGGAGAGAGGCCGAGGTAGTTGAAATAGTTGTGTAAAACTTCAGTGGTTGATGCGGCAGAGGTTTGGACAAAATTGTAGTCACCGAATTGAGTGTTGGTGAAGTGGTGGTCGAAGTTGATGATGCGGGGTTTTTTCGCGAGGGAATTGATGCAATCTTGTGCGCCCGCAAACACAGGATCGCCGGAATCAAAGATGCAAACCGTGTCGAATTGGCGGTCAGTCCAGATTGCAGGGTCGCTGCGGAGCTCGTCGGCATGCGGCAAAAATGAAAGCGCTGAGCTTGTGCCGGTTTTACACCAAAGTGTTGCGTCGACGCCGATGCCGCGTAGGTAATGCAAGAAGGCGGTTGCCGCTCCAAGCGTGTCGCCATCAGGGTTTTTGTGGGGAACCACAACAACTCGCTGGGCGCGCGAGGTCAGATGCAGATGGATTTGCTGAGCCATTTCTTGCATAGAGTTGATAGAGCACTGTACTCAAAATCTAAAATTGTGTCAACCGTCTTGACAAGATTGTGAAAATTGGCTATTGTAAGCCGTCAACTAAGCGGCTTAGCGGTCGGAAGTTGTATACGTAACTTTAGGAGGGAGTTGAACATGAAGCAAAGAATCACAGAAGTTCAGTTAGCTAGTCTCAGAAGTCTCGATGAGAATTTGGAGGACGGCGCAGGTGCTCAGTTGCAAGTTTTGATAGACTTGCTTGAAGAGCAATTGGCGCAAGAGGTGCGTGAATTGTCGTGTGAAACGAGTGAACCGGTCACACAACTTGTGAATTACGAGTCCTCGTTTGATAAGAGCGAGAAAGAACTTGGGCTACTCACTAAAGACCGGGAAATTACTGACGCGAACTTCAAAGCACCGGACGTGATCAAGTCGTTCGAGCACGGTTCTGCGACGTGCATATACAAGGTGTACCGCCCAAAGCGGAATGTTTCACCAAGGAAGGTGTTAGCGCTGATGAGCAAGGATGGCTATCGACCTACCACACCACTCGAGATGCTCGAATACTATCTGAGGCAGCGTCTATATTTAGTGGTTACTTATCATTTTACCCTTGTTGCACTTGGCACTGTGTGGGATGGTAAGGTCATGTGCATGAATTTGAACCCAGTGTACTGCAACCTTGGCTTGACGAGTCTTTTATTTGGTCGCGTGTTTAATGAAGATTGCGAGTTCCTGGCCGTCCGCGAGACCGAACAGGCTTAAAAGCCTCTGAGCAGATCGAGTTACTTTGTCGGCATTGTGCTAACGCGCGATGTCGGCTTCTTTTTTATTGGTAATTTGGTGATTATAAGCGGCCATAGCAATCTTAGACCCCATGTTTGACGCTAAGGCTCAAATAAGCTATTATTGGCTTACTTTTAATTTCTACTCCCATGAACGTTTCCGAACTTGCGCGACGCCTGCGCGTCAGC
>CALQYY010000002.1 GCA_943349075.1 Candidatus Magasanikiibacteriota bacterium | reverse complement strand
GTGAGCGGCATGTCGTGCAAACCCCGCTTTCGCAAAGCCGCGTAGCCCAATTGGACATTGTCATAGATATCGCGTGCGCAACTCTCTACGATGATGTGATCGCGGCGGACGCCATACCTAACGAACCACTCAGCCATCGATGCGCTCGCCGACACAGACGACCCACCGCCAGGCTCGTACTCGAGCGCAGTAACGAGGAGCCATTCATATTCGCCCTCTTTCCACTCCTTCAGCGCTTTTAAACAGCGCTTTTCCGTTTCCGTGCCCCAGATACTGGCAACATTGGTTTCAAGCTCTATATTGGTACCAATTTCTCGCCCGACAACAAACAAAACTCCGCTATTCATGAGGACCTCCGTTGTGCAAACCTACAGCAAATTCAGGATTTTGTCAATCCTGAGGTTGTATTTTTGAAAACAGTTGTAAAATAAAAAAACCCGTCTCCCAATCGCGAATGTCTGCGATCAAAGGATAGGGTATTTTGTGGGTGGAGCGGTGGGGCCGACGTTCTAGACTCTCGGCATGACATCTGTCTTTCGGCCGATCCAGTCAACCCACGCCTGCCCATAGTCGGTCATGGGAAGTTCGGTCGAAACGGGTTTTTCACCATAATCCGACCACATGTATTTTTTCTCCTCATGGAGGATCTCCCAGTTTTGTCCGAAATCTGTATAACGGACGACTCTGAGCGTGGTGTGTCCCGACAGTTCACCACTTTCCCTCGTTGCTGCGAGATTTGCAATGACAACTTCCGCATCAAGAAACCATGCGGAGTCATCAGCGTCTTTGTTGTTGACGCCCTTCTGTCGCCATGGGCGCACTGATGAGCGGCTCCGACCGAGCGAGCTCATCCAGACATGCCAAGGTTTCGGGGCATCTTGATTGTCGAGAGTTTCCTCGACAAGCTCTCGGTCACAGCCGAGAAAGTAAAGAATGTTCTCGACACTCCAATCGAACTCGTCCACCTCCACAGTAGACGCTCTAGCGAATCGGTAGATGAGGTTGTTGCGGATTCCGACGAACCCGTACCACTCGTCATACTCCCTGGGCGGAACAATGTCCGCGAGGATCGACGCCTGAGTTTCGCAGGCTTTGATCAGCTTCTGGGCACGATTACGCCCCAAGTTCTCAACGAGCACGCAAAGGTCCTCGATTGCCGGATGAACCGGTGAGAGCTTGCCGCGACCGCGACCAGCGTAACGAAGCTTGCGGGCCGACGAAAGCGTTTCGGCAACAAAATTCTTGCTCATTTTTCCCTTGTTTCCGGTCTCCCGGACAACTGGGCTGTGCCCAGCAAATTGGAGGCGGAACGCACCACAGCGGTGCTAACCCCCGGTCAAACGCCTGATTTCGCAACCAGACCAGAAATAATAACATAAAAACAACGTTTTGTCAACCCACCATCCTTTACATTTCCCCAAAAATCCCCTAGAATAGCCCTAATATGCGCATCAACAAGTATTTTACGGACCGGGGCTACTGCTCACGCCGCGAGGCAGACCGACTTATCGAAGCCGGCCGCGTTAAAATTAACGGGCGCAAGGCGGTTTTGGGCGATAAAGTCGAGGAAACCGACAACGTCACCATCGACGGCAACAAACTAACAACCCGCGGCAAACGCGTGTACGTTATGTACAACAAGCCGTTTGGCGTAACCTGCACAACCGATCGCGAAACCCCGCGCAACATTGTTGACGAAATCAAACACCCGCTGCGTGTCTTCCCTATCGGCCGCCTCGACAAAGCGTCGACCGGTCTCATTTTCCTCACCAACGACGGCGACATCGTGAACAAAATTTTGCGTGCGCAATACGGCCACGAAAAAGAATACGAGGTCGAGGTCAATGCGCCCTACCCGGATTCTTTTTTGAAAGACATGGCGTCAGGCGTCGACATCGGCGACTACAAGACCAAGCCATGCAAACTCACGCGCCTCAGCGACACATGGTTCTCAATTGTTTTGACCGAAGGAAAAAACCGCCAGATCCGCCGCATGACCGAAGCACTCGGCTTCAAAGTCAAACAGCTCCACCGCATCCGCATCATGAATGTGTTGATTGGCGATCTCGATTTAGGAAAATGGAAAGATATTCCAGCGGACGATTTAGAAAAACTCAAAGCAACACTCGACGCGCAAGACCAAACAACATCGGATGAGATTGATGTAGAAGAATAAAAAGAGCCCCTCGTCGGGGCTCTTTTTATTCTTCTCCAATTTGTGTTCTGCGATGCGACACGTGTTTGCGTCCAACGTTGACGCGCGCCCATTCTTTTTGGATCATTGCAACGACTGTTGCATATTCCTCTTCCGACTGGATGCGGCCCTTCAAAAGCTCACGTGCACGAGCGCGTGCAGCCTCTGCACGATCGAGATCGATTTCGGTTGCAACTTCGGCGCTATTTGCAAGCACCACAATTTTGTTGCCAGGTCGAACTTCAACGTATCCGCCAGAAACCGCGAGATATGTCGTCTCTCCGCCTGCAACGATTTTAAGTTCGCCCGGTTCCAAAATGGTAACGAGCGGCATGTGATGATCGAGAACCTGAATCTGTCCACTCGATGTTGGAATGCTGATTGAATCGGCATCGCCCTGAAAGTGAACTTTCTCGGGAGTGATGAGTGAAACATGAATCATAGGAGTCCGGGATTATGCGGTAACTTCGTCGATACCACCCTTCATATAGAAAGCCTGCTCTGGTTTGTCATCGTGCTTTCCTTCCAAAATTTCCTTAAAGCCACGAATGGTTTCAGAAAGTGGCACATACTTTCCAGGATTTCCGGTAAAAACTTCTGCAACGAAGAACGGCTGTGAAAGGAAGCGCTGAATTTTACGTGCGCGCGCAACTGCCTTCTTGTCGTCGTCTGAAAGTTCTTCCATACCAAGAATCGCGATGATGTCCTGGAGATCTTTGTAGCGCTGGAGAATTTTCTGCACGCCACGAGCAACGTCGTAGTGTTCCTGACCAACCACATTCGGATCGAGAATTGTCGAGGTTGAATCGAGTGGATCCACCGCAGGGTAAATACCAATTTCAGTGAGCGCGCGGTTAAGCACGATTGTTGAGTCCAAGTGCTGAAAAGTTGTCGCTGGAGCTGGATCAGTTACATCATCCGCTGGAACGTACACAGCCTGAATCGACGTAATCGAACCCTTTGTTGTTGATGTAATTCGTTCCTGAAGCGCACCCATTTCAGATGCAAGTGTTGGCTGGTAACCTACAGCAGATGGAATACGGCCAAGAAGCGCTGAAAGCTCTGAACCTGCCTGAGTGAAACGGAAAATGTTGTCGATAAAAAGCAGCATGTCGCGTCCTTCAACGTCACGGTAGTATTCCGCCATTGTGAGCGCAGTAAGCGCAACACGTGCACGAGCACCAGGTGGTTCGTTCATCTGACCGAACACGAGAAGTGTTTTGTCCATAACGCCCGCCTCAACCATTTCGCCGTACAAATCATTACCTTCACGAGTACGTTCACCTACACCCGCGAAACATGAGAGACCTGCGTGCTCTGCCGCGATGTTACGGATAAGTTCCTTAACGATAACAGTCTTACCCACACCCGCACCACCGAACAAACCTACCTTACCACCCTTAATAATTGGCGCGATAAGATCGATAACCTTAATACCTGTTTCAAAAATTTCCGTTTTGCTCGACTGATCTTTGAAATCAGGTGCAGGGCGGTGAATCGGATATTTTTCTTTTGTTTTAACCGGACCCTTGCCGTCAATTGGGTTTCCCGCAACATCGAACATACGGCCGAGCGTACCTGCACCAACCGGAACGCTAATTGGAGCGCCCTGATCGTCTACTTCCGCGCCACGAACGAGGCCATCAGTCGTTGACATCGCAACCGCGCGAACGGTGTTGTTGCCCATGTGCTGCTGAACCTCAAGAACAAGCACGCTGTCATCAGCTCGCTTTACGTGGAGTGCATTAAAAATCGCTGGCAATTCACCATCGAAGTGGCAATCGACAACTGGACCGATAATTTGAGTGATTTTTCCCTTATTCATACAGTTTTTTAGCTAGTGAGGCTTGACAATTACGTGCGTTTATGCTATATTAATTTGTTCGATTATGAGCTGCGCTGTGCAGTTTCGGGTCGACGAAGGTCTTTGACACGGAGGGTACCATGAACCGTTTTTTCGCTCTCAGCCTGTTCGTTGTTTCGTTTCTTTTTTCCGGCTGCATCGCGCAGCCGTATATCTACGACAACAACCCGACCATGGGCTATAACCGGGGCTACGCCGTCGGTGTCAAGCTCTTCACAATCCGGGATCCACCGGTGGAACCTGACGCGATGGTCGCGAGGGTCTCTCCCGAGATCAAAAGCCATGGAGAACAAGCGATGATTCCTGGGTCAGGTTGGTACAGCTGCGGTGGTTGGGTTTACAACCCAGACGGCTCCGCCATGTACTACATGGCTCAGAGGGTGTTTAAAGACCAATATAACCAGTACAGACTGAGTGACACCCCGCCACGACCGGCAATGTATGGAACGGACGGGTACGGTCGTACAACCCGCCCGGATCGCTGCTGGCACGTCCGGACGAACCAATAACCCTTGCCCCCGCCGCGCAAACCTCAACCTGAGGAATGCGTCGCGGGGCTTGTTTTTTTATGTAAAGAATCTCTTGAAACGACTATTCGAGCGCTGCCTTACCCGCACTGATTTCCGAAATCTCACGCGTAATGCTTGCTTGGCGCGCCTGATTAAACACAAGTGTGAGCGTATCAATCATCTCGGTCGCCGCATCAGTTGCCTGTCGCATCGCCATCATGCGAGCGGAGTGTTCTGATGCAGACGACTCAAGAACCGCTTGATACACTTGCGATTCAATCAGCCGCGTCACTGCCATATTAATAATTTCATTCACCGACGGTTCAAAAACCGCTGAGTCGTCGAGTGTTGCAGCAGTGTCCTCCGGAAGGCTCTCGCCCTCTGGAAACAATGTTTTCTCAATGTCCACTTCAGACACTGGCAAAATCTGACGAATCTTTGGCTTCTGTACGAGCGCCGAAACAAAATCCGTGTACACGAGCGCAACCTTATCGTATTCCCCTTTCTTATAGCTTTCGGTTGCAAGTTTAATCAAAGGCTCTGCATCCGAAAACTTTGGAACATCAGGAAAATCGATAAAACTCGCGACGATGTTTTTCGTAAACTTACGAATCACACCTTCGCCGCGCTTTCCAACAATCACAAAATCAATCTGTGGTTCTGGCGTTGCAGGTTCAACCCACACAGCACCCGAGCGATTGCGCGCGATTTGATATGGATTTTTGATCTGCTCGACAGCTTTTTTAATGACGTTCGAGTTGAACGCACCAGCCAAACCTCGATTTGATGTAATCGCGATGAGCAAGATTTTGTTCACCGGGCGCATCACAAGCAAAGGATGTTCTGCCGCAAGTGCTTCGTTGCCGCTCTGCTTCAAGCGAAGCAAGAGCTCCCACGCATACTTCGCATATTGGCGCGACTGCAGGGCGCTCGCTACGGTACGACGCATCTTGGCTGCAGAAACAAGTTCCATAGCCTTAGTGATCTTCTTGGTGTTTTTCACCGATTTGATGCGCGAGCGAATGAGTCGTCCCGAGAGTGCCATATGATTTATGCGCGTGATGCGAAGAATGTGGTCAAAATTTCCTTGATGCGCGCTTCGATGTCGCCACTGAGCGACTTGTCTTTCTTCATCATATCGATCAAATCAACATGTGATTCGTCGATATGTGCGTGAAGCGCAACTTCTGTTGCCTGAACTGAATCAACCGGAGTTTTGTCGAAGTAGCCATTCGTTACTGCGTAAATCGCAATAACCTGGTGCTCAACTGAAAGCGGCGCAAACTGTGGCTGCTTCAAAACTTCAACAGTTCGGCGTCCGCGTTCGATCTGCTTGCGAGTTGTTTCATCGAGATCTGATGCGAACTGTGAGAACGCTTCGAGTTCACGGAACTGCGCGAGGTCGAGACGAATCTTACCTGAAACCTTCTTCATTGATTTGATCTGAGCCGCACCACCCACACGAGAAACCGAGATACCTACGTTCAAAGCTGGGCGGATACCTTTATAGAACAAATCCGATTCCAAGAAAATCTGACCATCAGTAATCGAAATTACGTTGGTTGGAATATATGCAGACACATCACCTGCCTGAGTTTCAATGATTGGAAGTGCGGTCAATGAACCACCACCATTTTCATCTGAAAGTTTTGCAGCGCGCTCCAAAAGACGTGAGTGCAAGTAAAACACATCACCTGGATATGCTTCACGACCTGGTGGACGGCGAAGCAAGAGCGAAATTTCACGATATGCCCACGCGTGCTTTGACAAATCATCGTATACAACGAGCGCGTGGCCTTTGTTGTCCATGAAGTATTCACCGAGCGATGCACCCGCAAACGGCGCAATATACTGAAGCGCAGCAGACGACGAAGCACCTGCAACAACCACAATTGTATATTCCATCGCGCCCATTTCCTCAAGTTTTGCAACGAGACGTGCAACTTTCGATTCCTTCTGGCCGATCGCAACATAGATACAGGTCATGTTCTGACCTTTCTGGTTGATAATGGCATCGATCGCAACCGCAGTCTTACCTGTCTGACGATCACCGATGATAAGTTCACGCTGACCACGGCCAATTGGAATCATCGCATCAATCGCTTTGATACCTGTCTGCACTGGCTGTTCAACTGGCTGACGAGCGAGTACGCCTGGCGCAATTTTTTCAATTGGGTAAACACTAGCCGCCTTAATTGGACCCTTACCATCGATTGGATTACCGAGCGGATCAATTACGCGACCAATAAAGCCAGGACCAACCGGAATCGACAAAATCTTGCCGGTTCGCTTTACGGTGTCACCTTCTTTAATGTGGCGATATGCACCCAAAATAATCGCACCAACCGTGTCTTCTTCAAGGTTAAGCGCAACACCGATTGTTCCACCTGGAAATTCCAACATTTCAGATGACTGACATTTGCGAAGTCCTGAAATTTTCGCGATACCATCACCCACTTCAATCACGGTACCAACTTCAGAAACCTCAGGCTCGTCAGACATTGACTGTACCTGCTTTGTTATTGTTTCAATTACGTAATCTCGCATGTTAGCTTTCATAGATTTTTTTCAATCGAGTGGCTACCGTGCCATCAATGATCACACCATCCATCTGAATTTTCACGCCTCCAATAACGTGTGGATCGATCGTATGATCAATGATTACCTCGCGTCCCAACTCTTGTAATTCTTTGGTAACTTCTTTTGATAATTCGCGTGTTGCTGTTGTTGAAACACGAACAACACCATTTTCCTTGTCGTGAATTTCGCCAAAAAGCGCGATGATGCGTGGCAACAATGAACTTGCTCGTGACTTACGCAAAATCTGCACAAATGTTTTTGTTTTGTGCGGAATTTCTGACTCTTTTGCATCTTGCGTAATGTGAGCGAGCGCAGTTGCCCACTGCCGAGCAGTCAATCGTTTCATATCATCCGAATCGTATCACCCTAATTATTTCTTTGCCTTCTTTACAGCCTTATCCATGAGTGCAAAATCTTTTTTTGCATCAATTTTTTCGCTCAAAACCATTTCAGCTGTTGTAATAACAAGCGCGCTAATTTCCTTTTTGAGCTGATCTGCAGCTTCCTGACGTTCTTCTGCAATCTTCTTGCGAGCATCGGTCACGAGTTTGCTGATCTCATCACGAGATTTCGCAAGCATTTCCTCACGCTTTATCTCGCCAAGGCCGTGCGCCTCTTTGATAACCTGAGATGCTTCCTCGCGCGCTGTGCGCAAAACTGCTGCATGCTCTTTTTCAATGTCTGACAAACGAACCGCAACCGAATCTGCATCCTCTAGCCCTTTTTTAATTCGAGCTTCACGATCTTCGAGAACTTTGATGAGTGGCTTATAAGCCCAGCGCCAAAGTACCAAAAGAATGATGAGAAAGTTAACGAGTTGCGCAACAAAAATATCGGTTTTCAAGCCCAATGTTCCAACAATACCTGCTGGAGCTTCTGCTGCTACACCTGTTTCTGAGTTGTAGTTTGATGTTGCCATAGAAAGAAAGGAGCCTCATCTTTCAGGGGGCGAGCAAACTGAATAAGTCAGCGCGCCCTCCCGAAAGCTGTAAATTAAAGCACGAACACGACAACGAGCGCGTAAATAGCGATAGCTTCCGCGAACGCTGCACCCAAAAGCATAGGAACAAAAACTTTGTCGCTTGCTTCAGGATTTCGACCGATTGCTTCCATTGCCTTACCGACAATGTTTCCAATTGCCCAAGCTGGTACTACACCACCGAGTGCGATTGTAAGACCTTTTGTGAGGATTTTTACCAATTCTGCATCCATACAAATTCATTAATGAATCTCAGCGATCCCCTTCTCAAACGAAGCGGAACGCATTCGAACTATCAATGATGTTCGCCGGCAGCTGCCTCTGCATGCTCGCCATGTGGCTTTTCCGTTGCTAGCGTCAAAAATACTAACACAAGCAAAGAAAAAACGGTAGCCTGGATCACTCCAACCAAAAGCTCAAGCGCCTGAAACGGAAGTGGTACAACAAACGCTGCAAGACCAAGCATAACGGTGATCAAAACCTCACCCGCGAAGATGTTACCAAATAAACGCAAAGAAAGCGAGATCGCGCGAGCAACTTCACCTGCAGTCTCAATTAAGCCCGCTGCAAACTCAACGCACGCTGTCATGATTGCAATCGGTCCTTTCTTAAACGATTTAAGCAAGCTTCCGATTTGAATGAACTTGTTTCCGTGACGGAAAAAGCCGAGCGTTGCGATACCTGCAATGTGAGTCGCGAGAATTGAGAACAAACCAAGTGCAAGCGTCAAATTCAAATCAGCAGTTGCTGGGCGGAAAATTGGCACAAGCTCGAGCTTTCCGTGCATATATTCCCACACACCAATTGAACCGGTTCCTGGAAGTTGACCGAGCCAGTTGCTGAGAAGGATAAACAAAAAAAGTGTTGTTACGAGTGGGAAGAACTTTTTGCTGCGGCTTCGGTCATGCGTTACACTATCAAATGTTTTGATCAAAAATTCAAAAAGCATTTCAATCAAATTCTGAAACCTTCCTGGACGTGATTTTAAATTTAAGCGAAGAATTCCAGCGCCAACAATCAAAATTACTGCAGCGATCCATGCGTTCAGCAAAGAGTTTGTTACAGCAAACGATCCGATATGTGCGATTGTTTCAGCAGCGAGTGGAACCATATTTATTTTTTCTTGGAAAGTGATTCGGGAGTTTTAAGTGATGCGTATTCTGCTGCGTACCATTTCACTTTTTTTCGAATCGTGATTGTGCTGGTAATTAAGGCGAACAAGAACCCACCTATTATACCAAATGGCTCGAAGCCATATTTTGTTTGCAACCACTTACCCACAAGTACGAACGCAACAACAGGTATTGCGATTGCCGCACCAAAATCTCCCATGATTTTCATCCCGAGTAGATATGATCGTCGTTCGTCTTCCGAGAGTGGCATATGATTACAAATGACGTTCGAATAATACACGTTTTTTTTGAGCAGGTCAAGGATATAAAAAAATAGACCGCCGACCCGCGTTTGTGCGGGTTCGGCGGCGTGGGCGACGATTGTTTGTCGCTACCCTGCTTGCGCTCTGGCGAGCTGGTCCGTGAGCTGCTGAAGTACATCGGTCTGACCCCCAAGAACTCGCTTAAGTACATCAAGCTCTCCGCCAAGCTTCTTTTGCTCACCTTCGATCAACCGCATCTCATCCGAACCAGATTTGCCTTGAAGCTTGAGATCGTCAACTCTAATTCCAAGCTTTCTTTGTTCGTACTCAATGTCCAACATCTGACGCACGGTTTTTTCTTTTTCTTTTTCAGCCTCAGCACATTGGTTGCCAAGGTCCTGAAGCAGACACCCAAGCTTTACCTGACTTTCACCAATGCGGTCACTCATCTGAACCTCCTTTACCAGAATGATTTTGCAACCGTAACAAACCTAGTCGCCCGCGTCAAGCGCATACGCGCGCCGTGCATTTGCAATAAGCATTTCCGCGCACTCCCCAGGGTCCATGCCTAAAAATTCCGCAACCTTCTCAGCTGTCGAAACAACATACGCCGGTTCATTGCGCACACCCCGATGTGGCACAGGCGCAAGATACGGACTATCGGTTTCAACGAGCAATCGATCGCGCGGAACAACGCGAAGTGCTGCGACCAAAGAATTTTCCGTCTCCCCTTTTTTTGGTGGAAACGTAATAATTCCCGGGATCGAGATGTACATGCCGAGCTCCACATACGCACGCGCCTGCTCAGGCGTGCCTGTAAAGCAGTGCATAATTCCACGGCGCGCCAACTTTCCGACGCTCACATATTCAGCGAGCACACGCGTCACCTCCTCATGCGCATCGCGCACGTGAATAATCACGGGCTTGCCGAGTTCCTCACACAAATCCAAATGCAAACGGAAAACTCGCTCCTGTTCTTTCAAAACTTCCTCGCGCTCAAAACCGTCTGGAATTCGATACGCATCCATTCCAGTTTCGCCAATTGCAACAACCTCAGGCGCGCGCGCCAAATCAAGGTAAAAATTATAATCAAAATCTTCTCGTCCCGACCCTTCATCGTCCGACGGTACAATAAAATGAATGTTATTTGGATGAAGCCCGACAGCCGCCCAAACGTTTTCGTGTTCGCGCGCAAACAGAGCTGCTTCGCGGCTCGTTTTTTGAAGCGTGCCAACAACGACCATACCAACACCCGCCTCGCGCGCACGAATCAAAACATCCGCAACATCATTTTTAAAAACATCAAAATGAACATGACAATGCGTGTCAATGTATGTTAAACCACTCATCATACGATCCCCTTCATTGCTGTTTTGATAAACTCAGGAATGAGCGGCATAAAAATTTGCGATATTTTTATGAACCATGGCGTTAGTTTTGAAACTGCCATTGCTGTGTCGAGTCCAGGAACCGGCAAAAATTTTGCGTAGTAGAGTGCAAGTCCAACGAGAAATGCGCCTTCGAAAAATGCGAGGAGGCCACCGAGCAAATGATTGATTGAACTAATGAACGGCAGATGCACCATAAATCCAAGTGCACGCTCGCCGATCCAAAACATAAATCCGATGAGCTGCGAGATGACAATGAACACAATCAAAAACATCACCCACTTTCCAAGCTGCTGAATATCAAATCCGGTAACCTTCGCAAACCATTGTGCGATATTCAAACTATAATGAAGCGCAATATACGCACCCGCGATCATACCGATGAGCGAACCAATTACATGGATGAGCCCGCGCTTGATGCCCGAAAGCGTGTGCACGAGCATGTATATAAGAAGGCCGACGTCGAGTGCTGACATATTATTCGATGTGTGGGAATAGTGCCTCAGGCTGCGCGAGCTCTGCGCCCGATTTCAAGAGTCCCCATTCAACTAAGTTGCTAAAGTTTGGTTCAAAAAATTCAAACCCAAGCTGGCGAAGCATTTTTTCACTCGTCTCTGGCATGAACGGCTGAATCGCAATTGCAATTTGGCGAAGACCTTCGAGCAATGTGTACAGCGTTCGCGCAACATCTTCGGTGCGTCCCTCTTTGTTTGCGGTCCATGGCTTTTCACGATCGATGAGTTGGTTGAGGCCGCGAACATAGTCCCACACAACTTCAAGCGCCTTCTGGAATTCCCACGCGTTCATGTGTGCGCTATAGCGATCCCAAAATTCTTGATGCTCACCCTTTGTTTCGAGCGGCACACGGCCTTCACAAAATTTGTGCGTCATCGCAATCGTGCGCATGAGCAAATTTCCAAGGTCATTGCTGAGATCTGCGCGATATCGCTGATCAAGTTTTGTGTATGAAAAATCTCCATCGCTGCCGAACGACATTTCGCGGAACATAAAGAATCGAAACGCGTCGATGCCGTATCTCGAAACAATGTCGTATGGATTCACAACGTTGCCGAGCGACTTCGACATTTTCTCGCCATCAACTGTGAGCCATCCGTGCACAACGATTTGCTTTGGAACTTCGAGCTTTGCTGACATGAGCATCGCTGGCCAGAGCAATGAATGGAAGCGGTTGATTTCCTTTGCCATCACGTGCGCGTCCGCTGGCCACCAATCACCAAAAAACTTTTCGTCAGTTCCGTATCCAATTGCGGTCACATAATTCGTGAGCGCATCAAACCACACATACATCACCTGCGAATCATCGCCCGGAACCGGAATTCCCCACGAAAGTTTTTCCGTACTACGAGAAATCGAAATATCATCGAGTCCTTCCTCAAGAATCTGGCGCATTTCTTTTTGACGATTCTGCGGAAAAACAAATTGTGGATGCTCATCAAAATATTTTTTGAGAGGCTCGGTGTAGCGCGACAATCGGAAAAAATAGTTTTCCTCAGAAAGCATCTCTGGTGCTTTTTTGTGAATTGGACAGAGTCCATCAATCAAATCTTTTTCGACAAAATATTGTTCACACCCAACGCAATACAATCCTTCGTATGATTTTTTGTAAATATCACCCGAAGCATTCGCTACTTCCCAAAATTTTTGCGCGCCCGCGATGTGGCGCGGCTCGCTTGTGCGAATAAAATCGGTATTGCTTGCATTCAAAACTTTATGCAAATCACGAAACCCTTCCGAAATTTCATCGACAAATGTTTGTGGCCCAACACCTTTCGCCTCAGCCGCACGCGCAATTTTCTGACCATGTTCGTCGGTGCCGGTCAAAAAATTAACCTGCTTTCCGAGCAACCGCTGAAAACGCGCCATAATATCCGCCGCAATCGACGTGTAAGCGTGCCCGATGTGAGCCGCAGCATTAACATAATAAATCGGCGTCGTAACGTAATAGTGGTCTTCGCGTTTTGGCATAGTAATCAGACATTAACAGAAAAAAAGCTGCGAAGCAAACCTAATATTGAACCGGCGTGGACGGACCAATTTGGCCTGTATAGAACATCACGAGCAACACAATGGCGATTATTCCGAGAATAGCGAGCTGCCAACCCGAAATTGAGCCGCTATCGCCGTGCCCACCTCCGTGTCCGCCGCCTGCTGGTTTTTTTGGTTTTCCGCCTCCGCCACCATGTCCTGACATATAAAAATTATTTAGCTGTAATAATTATAACAAATTCACCGCGCGTTTCGCTATCAGAAATTTGCGAGTCGATTTCCGATGCAGTTCCCCGATAGATGGTTTCAAACATTTTTGTGAGCTCGCGCGCGACCATCATCTGACGATCGGGCATTACGCGATTCAAATCCTGTAATGTTTTTTTGATGCGATGTACCGATTCGAGAACCACAACTGTTTCCTCGGTCGCCGCAACCTCATCAAAATACTTGTTGCGCTTATTTTTGTGCGGCGGAAATCCAAGAACGCGAAAACGGTCCGTTGGATAGCCGCAAATCGAAAGTGCTGCAGTAATACTTGATGGCCCTGGGATTGGCGTAATTTCAACATCCATAGCGCGATCCAGAAGCTCGCGGATAAACTGATTGCCCGGATCTGAAATTCCCGGTGTTCCTGCGTCCGACACAAGCGCTGCTTCCCCTGCTGATTCGAGCTCAGCAATCGCCTTTGCCATCGCCGCACCTTCGGTATGGTGGTGAAGCGCGATCACCCGCGGCGTTGCGCCGATGTGCGCGAGAAGTTTCGCCGCAACGCGCGTGTCTTCCGCAAAAACCAATTTGACACCAGACAAGACCTCACGCCCGCGAGCGGTGAGGTCTTGTAAGTTGCCAATCGGAGTTGCGACGATGAAAAGTTTCATTGGTTTTGTTGTGGAGGCTGAGCTGGTGTGGTTGGCACTTCATCCTCTTTTGTTGCAATTACAATTGCCATTACGATTCCAACCGGAATAAGAATCATGAGTGCAATGCCTGCAAAGCTCTGAATTATACGAATTATTCCAACAATAATTTCAACAGACGATTTTGTTCCATATCCATTTTGTGTGGCTTCAGCAGTCTGCTGTGCAAAACTTGATCCCAAAAAATTTACAAGTCCGTAGAGCATTAAGTTTGCGATCATGAGAACTCCCGGCAAACAACCCCATGCTAAGGCTTTGTGCGTTTTTGTCATAATTAGAACTGAGTATTTTCAACCAACTGATTTTTTGAGAACGCGAGAACGCCTGGCAATACGAGGTTCGCAATTGGAACAATCATGAGAAGACCGAGCCACTGCGAGAATCCAAGGCGCTTGCAAACACGCATCCAGAGATAGGTAAAAAATCCAGTTACACCAAGCGCAACAACCGACGCGAGACGCTCATCAATCAAATAGAATGGAAGTGATGCAAATGCAATAAGTCCAAACCAATATGAAAGACCTGCGAATTTTGCAATTTTAAATGGAATTGCAAACAATGTGATTACTAACCATCCATTTGGTGTGTGAGTTTTTTGTGCGATTTTAATGAATGCAATCAAAAGGTAGACAAGAACTCCAATAAATGGAATTGCAACGATCAGCAAAATCCCCATTATTGAGGCGAAAATATTTGCAAGAGGATTAGGTCCATAACCATAACCATCTTCATTGCCCCCCTGTTGACCAAAAGGGCTTTCTTTACCAAATGAACCAAAATCAACCTGCTCTCCCGTTACATTTGCATATGCAGCCTGAGGCTCTTCTGCGATGCCTGTTGTTTGAGCTGAAGCCGAAAGTGGAGCGAGCATGAGTAATGCGATTGCCGACGTTGCAAAAAACTTCTTGAGCATACAATAAAAAAATGTATTATGCTGACATAATACATTTTTTTTGGCTCTTGGTCAAAGTTTTACGGATAAATCTGATTCCCATCGACGTCGATCAATCTGATGGCGAGTGTTGGACATGCTTGCGCCGAGAGCAATACCATTTCGTCGTCATCACCCCATGGTTCAATAACAACAGCTTTGTTTTCGTCGTCCATGTAATAAGTGCGCCCCGCAACTGCAACACAGCTCGCTGCGCCGATGCATCCTTCGCGATCTACAATAATTTTTGCGATTCGATTCTTTTTTGGTTCTTCCATATGTTTACATTCTACCCGTAATATTTTTCTGAGTAAAATCGAATCAACTGCTCAATCTCTGGAATCGCTTCTGGATCGCCAACACCAACTTTGAGTTTCTTTTGAACTTCATCGAGCGTTTGCGCGCCTTCAAGCACTGCTTCCTCGATATCTTTGTCTGTAATATTCAAATTCTTATCAACAACGCGCGCGCCCTCAACCTCAACACGATCGTGTTTGCCAACTGCGTGGAAATAGTTATTCACCGCCTTGCGAAACGCTTTGTCGGCAAGAACGCTGCAATGAATTTTGCGATTTGGAAGGCCACCGAGGCGCTCCATAATATCCTGCGGCTTGATCTTCATTGCATCTTCGATGGTGAGCCCCCCATTTTCCGTTACCATCACACTAAACATTGACGTCGCAGCAATCGCGCTTCCACAACCGAATGTTTTCCATTTCAAATCAACGACACGTTCGGTTGTTGGATCGACTTTAATCCAAATATCCATAACATCTCCACACGCAGGCGAACCTACAGTTCCGCGCGCATCAAACTGACCCTCAGCAGGTTCTTCGAGAAGAATATTTTTTGGATGAAAAAAGTGCTCCTTCACAATTGGAGAATACACCCATTTCTGCCCCGTCGTTTTGTTTACGACGTCAGACTTTTCTAAATCGCTTGTTTTAATTGGAGTTGTGTCTGACATATATTATTTTTTCATCCAGTGAGGAGTTCCATCTTCTACAAATGCGCTTCGAGCTGCAATTTCATCTTGTTTTTGGTCGAGCGAGAGATGTACCGGCGAAATCGAGCGAAGCAATTCAATAACCGGTGGAATAACGAGTAACGCATGATCAATATCTTCCCGCGTCGTCGAGTGACCAAGTGTGAATCGGAGCGAGCCATGGGCGTATTCATATGGCTTCCCCATCGCAAGAATCACATGTGACGGATCAAGCGATGTGCTCGTGCACGCACTCCCCGTTGAACACGAAATTCCATATTCATCGAGATAAAGCAAAACAGCTTCGCCCTCAACGTCGAGAATCGTAAAGTTCAAATTGTTTGGCAAGCGATTTGTTGGATGGCCATTAATCACGAGTTTTGGAACACGTGCCTGAATTTCTTTCCAGAAATATTCGCGCAGGTCAGTTAAGCGACGATTTTCCGCATCTCGATTTTCTGTAACGAGTTCGAGCGCCGTTGCAAGCCCAATAATTCCCGGAAGATTTTCAGTTCCCGAACGAATGCGATTTTCCTGCCCGCCTCCAACAATCTGTGGCTGAAGCTGCACACCGCGACGAACATATAACAAACCAACTCCTTTTGGACCATAAATTTTGCTTCCGTTGATTGTCATGAGGTCAACGTGGAGCGCTGCAACATCAAGACTGAGCGCACCCGCTGCCTGACACGCGTCGGTGTGCAAAAATGGCGGATCCATCGGTCCGCGACCCTGCTCTTTTTTCCATTTCGCAATTCCACGACCGATTTCTGCAATTGGCTGAATCGTTCCAACCTCATTATTTGCATACATGATTGAAACCAAAACTGTCTCGGGTCGGAGCGCCGCGATAACTGCATCAGCCGAAACTTCGGCATGTTCGTTCACACCCATTTCTGTAATCTCAAAACCTTCTTTTTTCAAAACCTCAGTTGGAAGAAGTACTGCATGGTGTTCGATCTGAGACACGATCACGTGCTTGCCCCACTTTGGGTTGTTTCCGTATTTACGCGCGACACCAAAGATCGCAAGATTGTCGCTTTCTGTTCCACCGCCCGTAAAAATAATGTCCTCAGGGCGCGAGTTAATTATTTTTGCGATTCTGGCGCGCGCATCGGTGAGCGCATCACCTGCGTCACGCGAGATCGAATACAAACCGCTTGGATTTCCAAAAATTTCCGTGAAATACGGAAGCATCGCCGAAACCACGCGAGGATCTGTCGCGGTTGTTGCAGCATGATCTAAATAGACAATTCGTTTTTCGATATCTGGAAGTGGTGTCATACGTTTTTTCCGATAAGCTGCGCCAAGGTGATTGATTTTAAATATTGTTGAATATATGCATTGATCGTATGAAAGTTTGTTCGTGTCATACAAACAGCTTGGTGTGGGCAGCTTGAATCCGCATCTTTCAGACACGGAACAACTGCGAGCTCTCCCTCGAGCGCTTGTGCGACATCAAGCACGGTAATGTCGACAATCGCGCGCGCCAAACGATAACCTCCCGAGCGACCTTTGCATGCCTGAACAAGTCCGGTCGCGCGAAGCTTTCCAACGATTCGCTGCAAGAACAGAAAAGATACTCGGCTCTTTTTTGCAAAAACTGACAACGGCAAACTCTCGCCTTCTGGAAGGCGTGCTAATGCTGACAAAAATTGCAGCGCGTAATCAGTTTGTCGATTCAAGGTCATTGCCATAAAGCATACCGCTAAGGTATGCGAATAGTATCAAGTTTATATCAGACTGTCAAGGTATGATAATACCCTGGGAAACCTCTCGATTTCCCAGGGTATGTGCACGAATTTACCCCCAACGAAGCAGAGTTTCCTGCTCACTGTCGGCCTTGCAGAATTCAGTCACCCCAAGCGCGGGCCCCTCTTCGGTCTCCAAGAGGCACGCACAGTATGCGGGAAAACTACAGAGCCGCGAGCCTGCAAAGCAGAGCTTAACGCCTCCTGAAAGCGCCATGGGGTATTGAATGAGGTATGCGACCCCCTCGTAGGCAATGAGCGTCTTTTCGAAGTTGTTGTGGAGCTGAACAGCATGAAATGGAGCCATGCCTGCGTTGGTTGGACGGCTGCACACCCAAATCCAATAGACTTCGGCATCAGGCGCTCGTGACGGCGGAATCGTGAAAATCGATTCGTCGCCACCAAACGAAATACCTGTCAGTCGACACGCATCGCAAAGACGCGTTGCAGTATCAACAAGAACAGGCGTCGAAAACCGCGAATCCCACGGGGGACGTGAAATTTGAGGAATCGTGCTGAGGTAGCCCTCAAACGTTGTATACCTGCCGCGGCCCCAGCCATGGTTCCACAAAACACGCGCCTGGGCCGCTCGGACATCTAAAATTCGCGTTTGCTCAGCCGAGCTCAGATAGCTGCCATCCATGGTATCCTCTCGTTAATCACCAGTTTGGTGATACTCCACTGGGTGCCCCCATTTCCAAAAAACGTCAAGTGTGGTTAAATTGTGGACATGCAACTCACACTCATAAAAAAAACAGATCTCACCCCAACGGTGAAAAGCTACACATTCAAACCTGAGCTTCCATTTATTTTCGAGCCGGGTCAGTTCGTTATGCTTAAACAGGTTGGCGCCGAACAAAAATGTGCGCGCGCTTTTTCAATTGTCTCAGAAAAGGATTCTGACGACATCGTTTTTATCATGAAACACAATCCCGTCGGCCATGTTTCTGGGTTTCTCGCGACCGCAGAACTTGGCGCTATTATTGAAACAGGAGCTCCCGTTGGTCGTTTTGTATTAAATCCAGCCGACACCGACCGTGTTTTTGTTGCAACAGGCACCGGTCTTGCTCCAATTGTAAGTTTTTTCAATTCAAAAAATATTGCGACGGCACCGCATACAACAATTTTTGGCGTACGACACGAAGAGGATATATTTTGGGCAGATCGCTTGCCAAAAAATTCTTTGATCACTCTTTCTCAACCATCAGAATCATGGGAAGGCTTGAAAGGCCGTGTAACAGCGCATACAGAAGCCCTCATTTCAGAACACCCAAACGCAGCATGGTACATGTGTGGAAATCCTGAGATGGTTTCGGAAGTTCGTGCGCAACTGATCGCTGCCGGCGTTGAAAAAACCGCCATTCATTTTGAAATCTACTAAACGATTTCGTGGTAGACCGCCTCAATTGCATCAACCATTCCTGTTAAAGTAAATTGCCATGGCAAATGTCCACGCGCCTGCTTTTCAGTCCTCAGCATCTGAACCAATGCTTCAGACAACATTTCTGGCGAATGCGGAACGACTAATTTTAAATCTGAGCCTTCGCCCATCTCTGGAATTCCTCCTACACGCGTTGCAACAACGGGAGTTCCGGCAAATTTCGCTTCAAGCACAACGTATGGCATTCCCTCTTTTGTCGATGAGAGCGCAACAACATCAGCACCACGCAGAACTTGAAATGCATCCGCACGCTTTCCGGTGAAGAAAACTTTTTCGTGTAACTTTGGATTTTGTTCTACAAGACGCTCACACACGTGTCGCTCTTTACCATCACCAACCAAAACAAGACGAGCTTCTGGAATACGCGCAAGAACCGACTCAAATGATTGCACCAACAGAGAAAGATTTTTTGCTGGGTAGAAATTTGCAATCGAAAGGACAATTTTTGCATCTGACACATCTGCTCCTGCCCATGCCGAAATCATTTCGCGCGCAGATTTTACATCAAGCAAACGATCTTCAATGCTTAAATCAAGTCCGTTTGGTATTATCGTTAACTTTTTTGAACTAACAATAAAGTTTTTGCGTGCAGCATCTGCATCACTTTGCGAAACCGCAATAACTTTATGACGGAAAAGTGTAGAGATTTTTTCAGCTAACAAATACACGAGTCGAGTTACAATTGGCAATTCCTCACAAAAAACAAAACCGTGCGCTGTATACACAACCTTCGCCCCCGCAACTCGCCCTGCGATCGATGCCAAAACACCTACTTTTGAACTGTGACAATGAACTATATCCGGTTTCCACGTTCGAATCAGCTTATAGATTTCAAGCAGTCCACGAAGATCTTTTGCTGGTTTAATCTCACGACCAACATTTTGGAGTCGAACAGTCTCAATCGGCAAAATACTACTCGCAGCAGCATCAGACAGTTCCGTAAAATCGCCACCAATTGCAATTAAAAGTTCGTGCCCACGTTTACTGAGCTCCCGCGAAATATCAAGTACATGGCGCTGCGCACCACCTAAATCTCCCTCGGTAATTACCATTAAAATTTTCATACCACGATTATAGCGCAAAGCCCTGAGATTTTCTAGATCTCAGGGCTAAACTCTGTAATTGTTGCTGCGAGAACGCCCTCCTCATTTTAAGCTGTCCCCAGGGTACCTCCCGCTCGGGTCCCCCTCCTTGCCAAAGGTTCCATGCACGTCGTCTCGGCGACGTGGCGATAATTATATCGTCAGACAGCTCCCCTCCTTCGTATCTCACACCATACACAAAATTGTGATTATCGGCGTATATCAAAGTGTTTTGGAGCACCTGTACCGTAACAAAAACCCCTGCATTTAGCAAGGGTTTTGTATCCGCACATTATGCACGGGGATAACTGGATAACTCGAGAATTTTACTTCTGGAGCGCACGCTCAATATATGTTTTTGCCTGTTCGTATGGAAGTGCACCGCCCATGAGCTCAGCTGAGCCGTCAGGTGCGATTACAAATGTTGCTGGAGTTCCCTGAACGCCTGCGCTTGCGCCCTCAGCTTCTGAAGCATTCACTTTTGCTGCAAACTTTCCTGACGACAAACAGCTCTGGAACGCACCCTTGTTCACACCCGCTTTAACCGCAAGGTCAGCAAACAATGTTTCGCTCAAAGTATCCTGATTCTGAAAGAGTGCGTCTGCATATTTCCAAAAAGCATCGTTACCTTTCAAGCTTGCAACACATTCAGCAGCTTCTGATGCTTTTTGTGCCTGAGGATGAATTGAGCTCAAAGGAAATGAGCGAAATACCAAGCGAACCTTTCCTTTGTAGTCGTTCACAAGCTTCAAAGCTGTTGGATGAAATCGCTGGCAAAATGGACACTGAAAATCTGAATATGCGATCAATGTTACTTTTGCATTGTTTGGTCCGAGAACGTGATCGTCAGATGTTACGTCAGCTGGTTTTCCAACAGGTGCTGGCGCCTCATCGCCCTGAGGAACCGCAGCTGATGGTGCGAGCGCAACATTTGATGGTCCGCTAAGTTTCATGCCGAGTAAAATAAAAAATCCAATCGTACATAAAACCAAAACTCCACCAACGATACCGCCGATAAACATTGTTTTTGGCGGAACTGAATTCACCCATGATTCATTATTTTCTTGCATACGTATAAAATTGCTGATTAGTTTTTTAATCTGGCGTATTATATCAGAGAATCAATTTTCGCCGCAATGCCTTTCCAATCGCCATACTCCAAAGCGCGTGCTCGCGCATTCACACCAAAATTTTTCCACTCATTTTTTCGCACTGCCGCATCATTCATCGCATTCACAAGCTCTGTTTCATTTCCCGGTTCGATAAGGCGGCCCGAATAACCGTCTGACACAACCGAATCAACGCCCGGCAACCGGCTTGCGATAACTGGAACCCCACTTGCCATAGCTTCCAAGAGCACAAGACCAAATGTTTCCGACGTATCTGTCGACGGCAAAACAAAACACGACGCACGCGAATAAACACCCGGCAATTCCTCATCAGAAACTGCACCTAAAAATGTTACATGCCGAGAAAGATGGAGCTTCTCCGCCACGCGTTCATAATTTTTTCTCTCATCACCATCACCAACAATTAACAGCTCCGCACCACCATTCTTTTCCAGCACAGATTTAAATGCACGAAGCAACAATTCAACACCTTTAAAATAATGTGTTCGACTCAACCTCCCCACAAATAAAAACACAGTCTTTTTTTCACCCTCCACCGGATTGAATTTGTTTACATCAATTCCAAATGGAATAATTGAAATTTTATTCTGAGAAATTCCACCAAATAAACTGTCGCGCGAAAAATGTTCTGTTGAAATTCGAATAGAGTCTGTGCGCGAAATCACTGCACGCAACACAAACCGCTCGAGTTTAAAAATGAGCTTAAAAAGCCCCGAACCAATCGGATCCATATGAACCGTCACCACCAATTTCCGGCGTGTCATGAGTTTCCACAAAATCAAAACCTCCATGAATCCATATGCCGGCAAATGCGCATAAACCGCGTCGAATGAGCGTAGGTGCCATAAAAGCTGCGGCACGAATCCACCGAGCGAAATACGCGGCAACCCCTGAAGACGAACGGTCTCAAAATCGTGCGCGCGATCGATGAGTAAATCTTTCCGCGGGTTGTCAGTTCGTAGCGTAAATACCGTTACTACATGTTTTTTCGCGAGCTCAATCGCCTCCGCAGCAGCGACCGTGCACATTCCTCCACGCGTTGGAGGAAAAACAGCCGAAACAAATGCAATTCGCATATGTTATTTTTTTTGTTCGATATCGTTTTTTAGTAGCGCAATTTCGCTCACCAAACGTGTAATCAAATTTTCCTGTCGTTCAAGTCGGAGCAACATTCGAAGCATTGCGTAAAATAAAATTGCAACAGCAATATATACAGCAGCATCAACACCACGTCCGATACCAATCATCTGCGAAAAACGCGTCGAGAGTTCTGGGCGCCAAACAAAAAGGAGAAAAATAGCAGTTCCAAAAAACCAAATTCCAACAATTCCAAGCCCCATTTGACGAGCTCGAAGTCGACTCACGATGCGCTCAAGTCCGAGCATCGCTATCATCGTTAGGATTATCTGCATTACAAGCGGTTGTGTATTCATAAAATCACGCAAAACTTTTTAATACGAGACGCCACAAAGTTCGAAGTCCCTCAAAAAACCCCTGCCCTTTGCTCATTGAATATTCAGTATACGCAATGGAGATTGGGATTTGCTGGATTTTTGCGCCGACGCGATATGCCTCAGCAATAATTTCTGATGAAATTTCCATGCGCGATGTCATCAGTCGAAAATCGCGTAATTTGGTGACCTGAAATGCGCGAAAACCGGATTGCGAATCAGTGAACGGACCACCGAACAGTGCTGAGGTAATAATCGCTCCCGCGGCATTATATGCCTGACGAATGCGCGGCATATCTGAAAATTCGCGGCGACCGATCACAACTTCAGCACCAGCATCAAGTGCTGCAATGAAATTTTCAATCTCGGCTGGATTATGTTGCCCATCAGCATCAAGCGTGATGACAGCATCATACGTATCGCCTCGCGACAGCGCATAGGCAAACCCTGTACGCAGCGCCGCTCCAAGCCCTCGATTTACCACGTGCCGAAGCGTCAGAGCTCCCGATGCGCGCGCAACCTCTCCTGTGTTATCGGTTGAACCATCGTCAATTACAACAACATCGTGCACTCCCTGCATCGCTCGCAGTACACCCTCAATTGTTGTTGCTTCGTTGTACGCAGGTACAACGACTAAGATCTTCATACAGAATACGTTAATTTGTTTCGGTTAGCACTCACATAATCCGCCAAATGATCGAGACCATTTTCGAGTCGAACCATTGGCATCCAACCAAGCACCTGTTTTGCATACGTGATATCTGGAATCACATGCTCTGACAAAAATTCGAGTGGTTCTTCGTGCGCAACCGTTGATTCTGATTTGATAATCTCCTTCACCTTCCCTGCAATCTCAGCAAACGTATATTCTTGCTCACTTCCAATATTCATTGGCCCTACACCACTTTGTACTTTTGCTAATTTCATAAGAGCCGAAACCGCATCCGTCACATACAAAAGAGTTGTTTTCATTGTCTCAGCGCCGTACACAACCATCGGTGCATTATCAAGTGCGCTCACCACAAAATCAGTAATCATCTGAGCATCATGCATTTTAAGACGTGGCCCATAGGTACGGAAAATTCGTGCAACACGTGCATCGACTCCCATAATATCCGCGTACGTTGAAATCATTGTCTCGGCAAATCGCTTACCTTCATCATACGCTGCACGCATGGTCATATGATCCAAAATCCCGAGTGTATTTTCTTTGACCGGAAGGTCTGAAACGCGTGGACCATATACGCATGCACTTGATGCGAAGACGTAACGCGCTTTATATTTCACCGCCCAATCAAGCGTTGTTTTAACCGCAGCACTGTTTGCATCAAGAATTGCGATACGATTGAGATTAAAATTCTGCACACTCATTGGACACGCAAGATGAAAAACTTCTTGTATACCCTGAACTGAGATGCGAAAACGCTCAAGCTCTGGAAGCGACTCAAGATCAAGCGGCTGACACACATCATGCTTGATGAAAACGAAATCAGGGTTTGAAAGCATTGGTTCAATATTGTCGGTTGAAGCATTGCTCAAATTATCAATACAAATCACACGACCCTCCGCAAGAAGCGCCTCACACAAATGAGAGCCAATAAATCCTGCACCGCCTGTTACGATTGAATTCTTTTTTTGAAATTCCGTTGAGTTTGCCATAGGTTATTTTCCGAAATAAAGACCAGTGAATTTTAATGATTTAAGCGCATCAATCTTGCTGACACCAGAAATTTCGCCGAGCGCATTAACAGTTTCAAACAGCGACGACGTGCCATTTGATACCCCTAAAATAAGCTGCGAATTTTCGCCATCCTGATTTTTACCAAATGTAAATCCATAGAGTTTTCCCGCAGGTGGAACTGCTGAAATAACCTGGGTTACAAGACCATCCAACGTGCTGAAATAAATTTTTACGTTTTTGCTCGTTTGCTGCGCAACGTAAAACCGTTGTGATCCGTTTTCACCTGGCGCGAATCCAATGCTAATTGGGTTTGCGGTCTCAAGCGGGATAACAAAATCCGACAAGTATGTTCCAAACTGATCCCACACATAGACAACAACTTGCTTTCCTTGCTGGACTGCTGTGAGCACGACGGTACGGTCAATTAGACGATCGGCAACTACATATACCGAACCTTTTGTTTCCGGAATATTAATGGTGCCACGAAGTTTTCCCGTTCCTTCGTAGATTGAAACACGTTTGAGTTTGCTCGAGCCGACAATTGTTTCGTCAGATCCGTTTCCATCTAAATCAGCTGAGAATACCGACAAAGCTCCGCGCTCTTTATTATCAAACGGTCGAAATTCTTTCATCAATTTTCCGTCACGCTGAAAAATTCGAACGAGTGAACCTTTTGAGTTTGATGTTGCAGCAATAATCTGCGAAACTCCCGATGCCTGAACATCACCTGTTGTTAGTTGAACGTCAACAGTTCCTGCTGGCGCCACAACAAAAGATTTTGTTTGTTTAAATTGTGTATCGAGCACATGCGCCACAACTCCACGAGCCGTCTTGACAGGTGCTATATAAAAACCACTCTCAAGTCCGCCGTCGCCACCATGCTCTGCATAGCGAACTGCCTTGTATGCATTAACGGAACCAAGTCCTGCAGCACGCGTGGTATTTCCTGGAACCGGATCAACTGTATCGAGCAACGCCTTGCGAATTTCATCAGGACCCCATTTTGGCTGAATACTCTTAACAAGCGCCGCAACCCCCGACACAAACGGCGCAGCAATTGATGTACCCGACCAGCCGCCTCCATAGATTTCATTGTTTCCTGACGCTGGATCAAACAATACAGTTGAAGGAATGCGTGCCCCTGGCGCAGAAATATCGATACACTTGCTACCGTAATTAGAAAATGGCGCGAGCTGTCCGTCTTCTGAAAGCGCTGCAACACCGATCACCCAATTCTCTTCTTTTAACGGATCGTCAAAACAAACCGGATATTGTGGCTGATCATTGAGATTTGTTCCGCTCTGACCTTCAGGAGCATTCCCAGCTGCTGCGATTACCAAAATTCCTGCACGATATGCGCGACGGACAGCCTGGATAAAATCCAAACTTGGTGTTGGCCCAACAAAACTCAAATTAATGATTGATGCTTTTTTCTGAATTGCATAATCAATTGCCTTCACCGCAAGATCTGTATCTCCTTCACCGCGCTCATCTAAAATTTTCAGCGGCAAAATCTTAACGCGCCAATTAACTCCCGCACCACCGACACCATTATTTCCAACAGCTCCGATAATGCCTGCAATGACACTTCCATGATTTAAACCAATTCTACTTGTCTCTCCAGCTGACGCAATTGGACGAACATCTCCATTATTTTTTACAAAATTCCACCCACGAACATCATCAATCAAACCGTTTCCATCATTATCAACCCCATCGGACTGTTCTTTTGGATTCAACCAAATATTTTCTGTTAAATCGGAATTTGAAATATCAACGCCCGCATCAATCACCGCAACAATAACATCGCTCGATCCTTGCGTAATATCCCATGCTTGTGGCAACTGCAATGATTCAACACCACCCTTCAAATTGAGCTGCGGATCATTTGGAACAAGCGCTAAAACAACGCTCGGTGACAAAAAGAGCGCACACATCTGTACAACAACGGCAGTCGTTCCAATAAAAGATCGTTTCACACTCGTTTTCGTTAGTTTTAATTAGCCGCCTCTTCCAAATTTTTCATCTCAAGCAATTCACTGTCCATCTGCTGTTGAGTTATCACATTATTGGTGAGCAATAATTCAAGATCGCGACGTGCATCAGCATATCGGCCAATCGCCTTAAAATATTGCGACCGGCTTGAAATTAAGTCCGCACCACCGAGCACACGGTTCATACCAAGTTCGTACGCTGCAAGAATTTCGCTTGGATCTGCTTTGTATTTGTAGCGCAGCAAATTGATATGCATGAGGTGGTAACTTGTATCACCCGGTGACAAATCAATTGACTCCAAATAGTATGATTTTGCTTTCGAATAGTTTCCCATCTGCTCCTCAATCTGACCTGCATTTGAAAGAAACAACGAATTTTTTCGTTTCGTAATCGTTATGCCACGCTCATATGCCTGAAGCGAGAGCTCGTACCAGACGTCATCATGTGTTGCGTCACCGATTAATTTCCACGCAGATGCTGCTGCTAAATAGTTTTGTATTTCCGTTGGTTTTTCCGTAACAAGCGCTTCATACTTAACGGCGCGGTCATAGGCAACTTGCAAATCTGATTTTCCATCAAGTGCAGCCTTGTCTGGAACCGAAACACTGCGATTAAAAAATTTGTATCCACAAAAGCCGAGGCTCGCGCAGATTAAAAGCCCTACAACAATCAAAATAGCCTGTTTTTGCGTGACCTTCATAGTCGCTTGAAATTTATGGAGTTTTCTGGTATAACAGGCACAATTATAACGAATTTATATGCGCGCTGTCAAAGCAAGACAAATCGTCTTACTTACGGGTGATCTCGTGGTTTTATACATATCTCTCGCCATTACACTCCTTGCTCGCTATGGAGTGGCAGATTTTGCGCACCAACTGAACCTCCATCTTTTCCCAATGGGTCTCATTTTCGTTTTTTGGCTCATCATTTTCTACGTAAACGGGCTCTACGACCTCCTCAACATAAAAGTCTCACTCGCGTTTCTTCGTCGCTTCACCGAAAGCTGGCTTATTGCTGTCGGTGCCGCAGTCACCCTCTTCTATCTTGTTCCGATTTTTAACATTACACCGAGAACCAACCTGTTCATTCTCAGCATTGTTTTTGCAGCAATGTTTGTACTCTGGCGCTTCATTATCAGCTCAAGCGTTCGAGCGAGTGTTCGTGTACTCGCTATCAACCCAAACAGCGAGCTTATTACACTCCTGACAACGCTCCAAAAAAACCCACAGCTTGGTTATCAAATAATCGGCATTATTTCCGATGACGAAAAACAGGAGCAGCACGGTCTCCAAACATTCTCAACAAAAACTCCGATTCGCGCGATTGTTTCCGAACACCACGTTGGCCTGATTGTTATGCCATTCAACACTGAGGCGAGCGCAGCAAAGCTTTACGGCGAGCTCTACGAACTCCTCTTTTGGGACGTCTATACAATGCCAGCAGATGCATTTTTCGAGTCGCTCTCCGGCAGAATTTCATTTGCATCACTCCAAGATTCGTGGTTTTTCGAAAACCTGCAACCAAACCACGCAACTGTTTACGAGGTTTTTCAGCGCGCCGCGGACTACGTTTTTGCAACACTTGGTCTCTTAGCACTTCTACTGCTAACCCCTTTTGTTGCACTTGCGACAAAGATCCAATCACCAGGACCTCTCTTCTATTTGCAAGAGCGCATCGGCAAAAGTGGTCGCCGCTTTAAAGTTATCAAATTTCGCACCATGCACGCTCTTGAAAAAGACGGTGGCGCAGAACTTTCAGGCGCGCAATTCACAACACAGGACGATCCTCGCATCACGAAAATTGGAAAAATTATTCGCTCACTTCGTATCGACGAACTCCCCCAAGTCATCAACGTCTTAAAAGGCGAAATGTCGATCATTGGCCCACGTCCTGAACGCCCACAATTTGTTGAGCAGTTCGAAAAGCACATGCCCTACTACACCGTTCGAAATTTAGTTAAACCAGGTCTCACAGGTTGGGCGCAGATCAACTACCCATACGCTGAAACAACCGAGCAGCAACTCACCAAATTTCAATACGACCTGTTCTATATTAAGAACAGGTCGCTCATGCTCGATATCACGATTATATTGAAGACGCTTCACGTAATTTTATACGGGAAGGGTCGATAGACTACTTTTTATTGCTGCCTTCAACAAGTTTATTGTTGATTGCGTCAGTTGTCTTAAGAAGATCAAGAGATAAACCAAGACGCTCACCAAGCTGAATCATCGCGCGTGTATCTTTTGGCAAGCATTTTCCTCCATATCCACGAGCACCTTTGTGGAAAATTTCGAGATGTGAGCGGCCAATACGCTTGTCAGCTGCTGCTGCGTCGCGAACCATGTCATAATCAAGTCCAAGCTTGTCACACACATCATACATCTGGTTTGCAAACACAACTTTCACCGCAAACCATGTGTTTCCAAAATACTTCACCATTTCAGCTTCAGTTGCAGGCAAAACGCGCTCAAACGGTGCTGCCGGTAAAAGCATGATGAGATCTGCTGATGCTGTGTAACTTTCTTTTGTATAGCCAACAAGTTGGCGATCAGGAAATCGCATGTCCTGATCAGCACTTTCTTCAGTCAAAAATTCTGGATTAAACAAAACTTTGAGTTTTGGATATTCAGCCTGAAGCGCAACAGTTGTTCCAGGAAGCACTGTTGATTTAATTACTACAACCTTATTTTCTGGAATCAAATCCATTGCAGTTTTTACAAAACTCAAATCAAAACCCCCGTTATCAACGAGGTATGGTGTTGGAACACAGATAAAAATATAATCCGCTCTCTCCAAAACCGACGCGTCATCAAAACCTTTAAATGGGTCGTACGACACCACCTCATGTCCTGTTGTTTCAAAATAGCGCTTTGTTGCTCCCCCAACCATGCCGACTCCCATGATACCAATTACGAATTTTTTTGCCATAAATTTGTACAATATGTTGCTAACAATAACAAAAGCCAATCGGAGATGTCAAGACAACTTTTTTATTTTATATTTGAGCTAAGCCAATTTTTAATTTGTGGCACCAGCAAATCCCACGAAAATTGCTTAACATGATTTGAGCCTACGGTGACCATCTGAGTGCGGCGAGCCTGATCACCCTGAACCGTAGCAAGCGCCTGGGCCAGCTGCTCAATACGATATGGCTCCACAAGAAGCCCATGAACATCGTGCTCGATAATCTCAGGGATTCCTCCTACATTGGTCGCAACAACCGGAAGACCCATACAAAGAGCTTCAAGAAATGCGATTCCTTGCCCCTCTGAATGTGCTGGCCGACAAAAAACATCCGCTGCAGCTGCAATCTGTTTCAACTCACTCTGCTGTTGAGTTCCCAAAAAATGAACGCGGTTTTGAATTGATACTGCCTGCGCTTCAAGCGCTTGCCGCAAATTCCCATCGCCAACCAAAAGTAGGTGCATTTCGGGCAACACTTTAAGCGCTTCAATTAAATCACTGATACCATTCTTTTCAACTAAACGTGAAACCGATAAAATAACAAAAGCACTGTCTGGAATTTTATTTTCTTCACGAACTTCCGTCCGGTATTCCAGTTTTTTCTCATTCTCCAAAAAAAACGCATCACAGGAAACACCATTCGGAACAACGACTAGCTCCGACGTTGCCCCCATTTTTTTTGCCCACACCGCCAAAAAATGAGCAATCGTTTGTACGCTTTCTGCTCGCGTAAAAATCTGCTTGAAGAGTAGCATCACAAAACGAAGACGATGTTCGATACGATTCAAATCATCCCCTTCTTGTAGCGTGAGCACGTATGAGCTTCCGCTGATAATTTTATTGAAACACGCCGCAGCTCCCGCGTAGCTTGCCATCACAGCCCACACAAGTTTCGGCTGCAGCTTTCGCGCGTACCAGGGAAAAATTACAATGAGCCATAGCTTATCAAGTGGCGTTCCCCATCCAACTCTCACGACATCGACATCATTCCATGTTTCACGCGCCGACAATGCAGCATCCATCCGAGCTGTCACAACAGTATATCGAAACGAATCGCTCGTTCTTTTAATAATTTCCTGAACTGCCACTTCAGCACCACCAATAAACGGTGCAAACGCAGTTGTTGCAATAACTATATGCGGCCGCGTATCAGTAAGATTTTTCATGTTTCTATTTTTTTATTTTAAAAACTTCGGGAAACAAAGCGCGTAACTTTTTTTGTTCTTCTACAAGTTTCATCTCAGCGAATGTACTGTCTGCCGCAAGCACAAGCTCGGCATTCCAATTTCGCGTTGCCGCATCATTTATTCCGAGTGTAAACAACTCGACAGCTTTTTGTGTGCGGCCCGCACGCTTGTATGCTAACCCCGCAAGTAATCGATTTTCTGGCGCTGTAATATTATGCCCATTTTTTAAGGCGAGATCAACCTCGTCTGCTGCTTTCTCTGGCTCAGTATCGATATAAATGAGAGCAAGATACCAATGCCCAATACCAATTCCTGGTTCTTTTGCGTTCACTCCTTCAAGCAATTTTTTTGCACCCGCTACATCGTTTTTCATGAGCAAAAGGTGTGCCCATGAGTATGCAATCTGTTGACGATCAGGACTGAGCGACGTCGCATATTTAAATGCCGCGCTTCCCTCCTCAATTGCTGCAACATTCCCCGTCTGCGCAACATTCATGAGGAGTTGCCCCTTCATAATTGCCGCCAAAACATTACCCGGCTCATATTTACTAATCACTTGATCGAGTGATTGAAAAGTAAAATCGTAATAATTTTTGAACATCGGAATGCTTAAAAACGATTGTCCTCCATTAACAACGAGCGGAATTCTTTGACCAATTCGACCAACATCCATTAAAACATCCGTCATGTGAGGTCCATTCACCGCGAGGGCCTCCTTAAAATATTTCTGCGTCACATTCAAATCCGTCCCAGCCGCAACTTGCGCCTTTAAATCTAAATAGTTTTGGCGAAACGATGGCACAACAACATATACTGTGAGCAAAATCGCAGCAACACTCACCATATGCCCCGCGGCTTCGCCAACATTTCTTATCTGCGGTTCATTGGTATTTAATACCTGCGTCCGTTTCATCACAACATATCGCGCAGCAACAATCGCACCGAGCGCATAAAACTCAACATACGAGCCTGGATGATCGAACACAAAAAAATTGTGAATGAAATGCAGTACAAAAATACCAGCCAAAACTACCGACAAAATATTTTCATTTTCATCAGCACTTCTTGTTTTATAACACATCCACAGAATAAGTCCGTACTGAAAAAGATAGACCGCAAATCCAACAAAACCTTGTGTTACCAGTACATCAAAAACAGCGTTGTGTGCATGATCAAACCAAGTTTCATAGCTTCCATGCAACAACGACTTTGGGTCGTAGTATTTATTGAAAACAAAAAAGAAATTCTCAGGTCCCCAACCAAATACAGGTCTCTCCAAAAATCCTTTAATCGCGATTTTCCACGCGATAAGACGTGTTGAGCCTGTTGTGCTCAGCGCACTAGAAACATTAGTCATGCGTTCAAGCATCGTTCCTTGGAGCGATGGAATATAGTGTGGAAGTGCAAATAATATTCCAACAACAGCACCGATACCAATAAGAAGTGAAACCACAAGCTGTTTTTTCCCGTGCATCCATAACCTACTGCCGCCATACATTCCAATGATCACAAGCGCACCAAACAAACCAACAAGAGCACTGCGTGTTCCGCTCAAATAAATTGCAATCGAATTAGCAAGTACTGCAAAAAGATACCACCACTTCACAGCTTTATCTCGATTTATGTAGGCCAAATATCCCGCAATAAGCGCAAGCTGAGCACAAAACCCACCGAGATAAATTGGGTTACCAAAAGTTCCCGCAACGCGCGTTCCTTGATGCATCAAAAATGTAGAATCAAACCGCTGAATAATGCCTGAAAACGCAACAACTACGGAAATTCCGACAAGATACGAGAGAAATCCACGAAGTTTATTAATATTTGCGCTGAAATATGCAGTTACTAAAACTGAAAACAATATAGCAAACCAAATAAAAACGATTCCGGTCATTCGCTCAAAATTACTCCAAAATGCGCGACTCGAATCAAACGCAGTGATACCCGAAATCCCTAAAACAACCGCATAGGTACCCATTGCGTATGCATATATATTCGTCACACTGTACAACTTCTTTTTCAAAATAATTGGAGTCAAAACTGCCGCAAGAAGACCCGCAACAATTTCAAAGTACATTACTTTCGGAAAAATAAATGGGAAAATTGAAAACGATGATCCAACAATGAGCGGAGTTATGAGCGCCGCATATAACAAAACCTGCGCGACAGATTCTCGAAATTCTTTTTTTGGTACAATCGTTGCCATACGTTATTTTTTCGTAAATCCTGAAATAAATTTTTCCGCTTCTTCGGCAAACGTTGAATCTAATTCAACTGCTTTATGCACTGCCTTTGTCGCATCATCAAAACGCGACGCATCTGCATATGCCGCAGCAAGACGTGCATAATCAGTTGCGTTTGGCGCACTCTCGACGGTGTTTTCAAGTACTAAAATTGCGTTTGCTACATCCTTTTCATTCGCAAACCGGTTTACGAGCCAATCCAAAGCGCTCGCCGTCTCTATTGTTGCCGAGAGTTTAACCGCTGTCGTATACCACTCAGTAGCTGCAGCATTATTCCCCTCGAGCGCGTAAACATAGCTCAAAAGAATTGGCGGCTCTTGGCGAACCTTTGAAATCTCAAATGCACGCAAAAAATATTTTTTCGCCTGCGCAAGATACTCTACATCATTTTTTGCAATCGCAAGAAAATACGAAACTTTTCCAGCAAATGTTTGCCACTCAAACGAATCAGGATTTTCATTCCCATATTTTTCTGTAAGGTGCGCAATCTGCAAAACATCTTCCTCCCATCGCACGCGCTGTTCTGGTGACAAATCAGATAATTTTTGCTGTCCACTTGCGTAATTTTTGAGCAATGACTCCGCAAACCATCGCCATGTCTCAAAATAGTATGGCCCTTGCACACCAGCAAAAGCTTTTTTCATTGAAGAGTGAACGACATCAAAATCACGCGCCTGAGCTGCGACAAGCCCTCTATTTATGTACCACATCGTGCGCAGCGGCGCAAAGCCTCCATACACAAACAAGCTGCCCAGAAGCAGCGCACAAATAATTACAAGTCCTGTGCGTATTTTTGGAAAAAATCTAACTGATGCCTCACGAACCGAGTCATCCTGCGAAGATAAAAATACCAAAACAAGAGTTTGTGTAAAAATTGTTTGTGGTGAATCAAACGCAAACAGATTTTGAACATGATATGCAACAACAAACCCGATAAGCGACCAAAAACCAAGCAGCGTTATCTTTTTTTGCATGAAAAGTCTCCACGCAGCCAAAATCGTCGCATAAATCAACGCCAAATAAACGAGAAGACCAACAGTCCCCAATGTTGCCCAAACCTCAAGAATCACATTGTGAGGTTTATCGATGCGCGTTTCATAATATGAATATGTTGAAAGCGATGGATCAAATAAACGATCGACTGCTGATCGATAATTTTCCCAACCAACTCCAACAACTGGATGTTCCTGAATCGATCGAAACGCGATCTTCCAATTAATAAATCGGGTTCGGAGCGTTAAAAAAGAATCTGACGTGATCTTCAAACGACCTCCGCCCAAATTTGCCTGCACGGCGTATGTATAAAAAGATCCTGTACCCAAAAAAATAATTAACGCTGCCGCCACTAAACGACGCGATGCAACGCGATTATTAGACCGAAGTATAGTGGTGCCGTAGCCGATCAGTCCAATAAGTACCCCAGCCACCACACCTATATAAGATGAGCGAGAATATGTAAGACCTACCGCAACTGCGATAAACACAGAGCCAACACCAACCAAAATATATTGCCACTTCGCAAAATTTGCTTTCGCGCGCTCGGCAAACAAAAACGCTGCAATAAAAAGAATCGGCGCAAGATATGTTGCAAAAATGAGCGCATTACCCGCAGGAATGCTGAGGCGTCCTTGACCCGCCACCATTCCCGCATCTTTCAGCACGAACATATCAAAAATTCCCCACATCGATGCAAACCCTGCAACACCAACTACGATCAAAAAATATCTTCTCCATGCCTCTGCCGAAAAATTTTGCATGCGCGCACCAACAAACCACAAAAAACCAAGAACATACAATACGAGACCGGTTGTCCGCGCTGCACTACTCCAGAGCGTTTGGCGAATGTCTGTTGTTACAAAAAGCGATGCGCACATAAGTAATATGAGCGCGCTATATACGAGATCGATTTTTGTGATTTTCCATTTATCAGATCCGTGTCCCGCAGCAAGCGACGCCACAAAAAAAACAGAAACGGTCCCAAGCAGCCAAACCCACCGTGGAATCGAAAATGAAAATTGTACGCCAGAATATACAACAAGCGGCGTAAGCAAGACCAAAATCATCGAAATCTGCGATATTTTTTTCGCTAATTGCATAGATATTTCTGGCACTGAGTCTACCTTATTAAGACAAAAAAATCAACTCAATATTGACCCCACGCACCGCGACACCGTATACTTTTAACCAATATGCTCCATCGAATTTTTGCGGCGCTTTTTCTTGTATCCCCCCTCGTAGTTCTCACAAACCTCCCATTTCCTTATACACTACCCCGATGGATTTTTATTACGATTCTCTGTGCTTTCTGGTCAGCTCTGCTTGTTCGAGATGTTGTTAAAAAAACCATAAGCCCCCTCACTCGACTAGACATCGCATTCGTTCTTTTTGTCCTCGCGCTCGGGCTCAGCACAATTTTCAGCGTCGACCGCACACACAGTATATGGGGTTCACTCGAACGAAGCTTTGCATTTTCTCTCTGGCCAACACTTCTTGTTGCATATTTTGGATTGAAACAGGCTTTAACAAGAGAAGAGAATAAAACTTTTTTATTTCGTTTTTTTGCTTTAACCGTTGCAACTGCAGCACTCTGGGGAATTCTTCAAAAACTTCTTCCTGGATTTTCACAAACATTTTCAGGCGCTCGAATCGGTGGCACCCTCGGTAATGCAATTTTCTACGGATCCTACCTAACGCTCAGCATCGGCATCATCGCGATAAAACTTTTTGAAGAAAAAAAATATTCCTCTTGGTGGTTTGTTTCAGGAGCTTCAGTTATTCTCGCTGGAATCTCACTTTTTTTCACACAAACACGCGGCCCACTTCTCGGACTATTTGCAGGAATCCTTGTTGCTCTAACCGATTACTTCTACAAAACAAAACCGTATAAACGAGCTATCCTCATTGGATTTGTTTCTATCTGCGCCCTTGCAGCCGCCTTCGCATTCATCGCATTCAACAAAAACATCATCACCCCAACAACCATCACAACACGTCTGTACAATTGGAGCATGGCGTCAAACGGTTTTAAAGACAAGCCAGTTCTCGGTTGGGGTCCAGAAAATTACAGCCTCGCAGCAGACAAATATTTCGCACCGAAACTCACCGAATACACAATCGCCGAAACTCACGCTGACAAACCGCATAACTATTTTCTCGAAATTGCTGTTACCTCTGGACTTGTTGGACTTCTCGCGTATCTTTTTTTATTACTCACCACGTTTAATGCGGTGCTGATGACAAAATTTGCACCACATCAATTCTCAATTCTTCTTGGAATACTTGTAGCAGCTGCAACACAAAATCTTTCTTCGTTTGAAACACACGGAAGTGTGATCGTTTTCATTTTTACACTTTCCCTCCTAAGCTCACATCTCAAATCAATCAAGGCTAAAAAAATTCAGCTGCCACTATTTTCAGCTCTCACACTCAGCATTTTTCTTATTATCACACAGGCTACCGTTCCAATTGTCAAAGACTCATCAGAACTGCTTGCAACAATCAAATTAAATACAACTTACGAAGTCGAGCACAGGTCAATACAAGCGCTTCAAAATAATCTGACATCAACGCCATTTCCTCTTGATTATTTCACAGTGCTATCTCACGGAATTGTTGGGCAGTACTGGCAAAACCCAGCTGGATATGCCGCGCTATCGCAAAAAGAACGACAGCTCCACCTAGAAGATCTTTCGTGGTTGCGATCAACAATTTCAGAGTTCAACAACAAATATTCAAATAGTGGGGCATGGAAATCATCTCTCGCAAATAGCGCCTACCAATTACTTTCTCTGACGAAAAATAGTGATGACGCAAAGCTCGCCGAAAAACTATTCGCCGAATACGCCGAGCTTTCACCACAAAGACAAGAACCTATTTTGCAACTCGGCCAACTTGCACTATTGCAAAATAACCCCGGAAAAGCACTGTCGTATTTTGATGCGGCGATCAAATTAAATCCCGAATTCACAACGCCACACTGGCAACGAGCATTGACGTTGTTTGCACTCAAAAAACACGCATCCGCCTGGGAAGAACTTTCCTTCCTCATGACCGCACGGTACGAATTTAAACCACCTCAAGTTGCAAATTATATTTACAACCAACTATTGGATAACTCAATGCCATCGGAAGCAGAAAAATTCCGACTCTATTTTGAAGCAGGCAATTTCTGAGCGCGCGCTTCGATACTGGTGAACCACCCAGCTAAACTTTCCTTCCATCCATAATTAGGGAAATCTTTTTTGATTTGCTGTTCAATCATATACGCGCCGTGCACATCTCCTGAGATATCAACCATCAAGGCGTGATAAAAATGAGCCTCAGGAAGTGTTGGGTGCTTATCCGCAAAGTCCTTGAGCATCGATATTGCCTCTGACATATGTCCCATTTCTCTCAGCGAATCTGCTGCCTGAAAAACCGCTGCTGGCCGCTCTGGATTGATTGCAAGCGCCCGTTTTTGCAAACTGAGCGATCGCTCGAACCACACATTATGCTCACCTGTAAGACCTGCCGACGCATACGAGCTTGCCCAGGTTGCAGCGACATTGAGGCTATCAGGATGAAGTGTGCGTAGCTCCACCGCAGAAAATACAGGCAACACTTTCCCCTTGATATAACTTCCAAAACTTGGTGAAACTGCGAAAGTTCCTGTTGGCATGGTGAGTCGCAAAAGCTCAACCCCAAAATCACTCGAAAAGGGTAGGAACTTATTCGTCGCAAGCATTCCCTCCGGAAACGCCACAAACTTCTGCACAGCCATCGCATCTGCCACACGATCAAGATATCGAGCGCTTTGCGTAGCAAAAACAGCGGTGAGCGCAGACAAAAATATAACAAGACAGCTCAAAGCAATGAACGAATAATTAATAAACGGCAAACTTTTTTTGCGTCCAATGTGACCTGCAATCACAAAAATAAGTGGTATCGCGGTCCACGCCATCCATGGAGATGTTACAAGTAGTGCAGAATAAGCTGCCACCGTTGCTCGCGCGAGCGCTTTGTCTTCTCCTGCAATTGAACGGTACACTACCCCAATCCACAAAACATAGATGAGAAGTGCAATGACGCCGCCCTTCAGCGCAATATCGAGATATGCCGAATGCGTTGAGTCCGAAATCTCGCCATATGAAACCTCGCTCAAATTCGCCGAGCCGCGATCAATATTGTTTCGATACTCACCCATTCCAAATCCGATGAGCGGCTGATGCAGTAGTTCGCGCGCGCCCGATTTCCACATTTCAAAACGCGTTGCAATTGTTACACTTCGAGAAATTGAAATCTTGTTTGTTAAAACCAACACACCTGCAACAAGAACCAACGTAAGTGCGACACTCACCACTCCAACACGCACCGATTTCTGAATTTTTTTCGACTCCCATACAAGCACGAGCACCCCAACAAATGCCGCAAGAAATGCTCCACGCGTTCCAGTTGCATACAAAAACCCAAGACTCACGACAGAAATAATAGCTGTTAGTGTTTGATTCTTAAAGTGAGATGCAAACAGTGGAAAAAACAAAAGCAACCCAGCCAAAAAAAGAGGGTTACCAACGGATCCATTAAAACGCCCCTCAGGAAGAAGTCCTACATATCGATCGAGCGACAATGCAGGAAAAACTATAAGAGAAAATATCGCAGCCATTCCAAAAATAACATACGATTTCTTTTGGATTCCTCGAAATTCAAACTCAGCAGACCACGCAGCAATTGCAATTATCGCGCACAAAAAAGCCGTTTCAAACAAAATTCCATCAAAACGAAACCACGTTCCCCACAAAGCTTCTGCGGAAAAAACTGGCAGCGTTCGAACAAAAAGCCATCCAATATAGAGCCCATATATGATTGCGATGGGATGTGAAACGACCTCTGAAATTCGCTCGCGAAAACTTTTCTCTTCCCGTACGCGCCAAAGTGTTGCCCCAAGCAAGCCAACCATTGCAACAGAAAACGCAATAATTCGAGTTGTTTGGTAAGGAAACTGAAGCCCTTCCACAACCAAAAATGGGGTCGCGAGCAAAAGACACAGAGAGGCCAAAAATATTTGAGAGTTCAATTTCATAGTATGCCTAGTTTAGCGAAAAAAAAACCGACCGGCAAGTGTCGCGAGCCAAAAACTGCTCAAGCGAAACTTGCCGGTCTAGTTGTTAAGGAGTCACGGGTGGCGTGCACTCAACCGGAGCGATCAGAACCCTGCCCCAGACTGCCGGACCTGTCAGGAGTGGCTTCTCCGTCAGCACAAGCATAAGGCGAAGTAGCAAACCCGATTTCGGGACAATGAACTTCTGTAAAACAGCGGTTCCCGTAGCTCCGTCGAGTACTTTGGAGAGAATGTTTTTACCAGCACCGTCCACGATAGACGACATCATGGTATCCATATTGTTCACGAATTGGAACCTGCCGCTCCAAAGCCGAATATTTAGATCACTCTCCCCCATCTTGTAGCTCGCACGGACCTTATCCAGATCGAGCTCCGCAAATGAGGTTGTGTACGCCGGAGCTCCTTGCGGAACCAGAAAGACACATTTAGTTTTGAATTCGTTACCAAAACTGCACGTGACTTGCATATTCCCGCCAAGTGTCCAGTTCAGCGGTAGTTTAGCGTCCTCCAAGTCATAAAACACCCAGTTCGGAGCGTTCACACACCCCTTGGCCTGGTCGCACACGTTACTGGTGCACGCATTTCCGTCGTCGCACGCCTTCGCTGTCCCTGAAAAACATGACCCCGCAGAGCAGAAGTCGCTTTCTGTACATGCATTGCCGTCGCTGCATACCCCAGTCATCGGTTTGTTCTCACACCCCTTAACCGAGTCGCACGCATCGCTCGTGCATACGTTGCCGTCGCTGCAGTTCTTGGTCTGTCCTGCCGTGCAGCTGCCGCTTGAGCACTTCTCGCCTTCGGTGCAGATGTCGCCATCCTCGCACGCAAGCGAGTTTGGCGCAAAAAAGCAGCCAAACTTCGGATCGCAACTGTCAGTGGTGCAGGGATTGCCGTCGTTGCACTTTGTTGGCGCCCCAGCCGTACACGTGCCTGAGATGCAAACATCGCCAACAGTGCACGCATTCCCATCCTCGCACATCACGACCGTCGGCGCATTGCTGCAACCAAGAGTCTTGCTGCACGAATCCAGCGTGCATGGATTCTTGTCGTCACAGTTGAGTGTGAGACAAGGATCCGGAGGCGGAACATCGGGCGAAGTCTCCCCCGGAATGTCCTGAGACGTCACATCGGGTGGCGCATCCGGCGCAATGTCCTGCTGGACATCTACCACAGCGTCACCACCCGTAACTTCTTCAAGCACTTCAGCAGTATCAGCAACGACGTCAGAGGTGTCATCCGCGTCAATCACCACAGACACATCTCCCGCGATCTCAATCACAGAATCTGTGTCTTCGACTGAAACATCCGGAACATCTTGTGCACCCTGGGTTTCTGTTGCGTCAACTGCGGCGTCAGCATCACTGACTGAAACCTCTGTATCATCGACCGTTTCAGTAACCTCGGTCGTATCCGAAACATCGGCGACCTCAGCGGCAACTTCGTCGACCATCTCAGCGTCCATCGCGTCCGACACCTCTTCAGTGTCGAGACTCGCGATCTCAACGTCAGCGGCGACTTCCGCCGCATCGACCGCATCGGTCGCATCCTCCTCGATCGCAGCGTCGGTGCCTTGCGACACCTCCGCCACCGAGATATCTGCTCCGCCACTATCCGGCGGCTGGACCTCACCGGCCATCTGCTTCGAGGATAATTCCTTCTCCTCTTCCATACAGCCAACGAGCACAAACACAAACGCCAGAAGTAACAAAGAAATACGGCCCATGACTAACCTCCCGAAAAAGATCGACTACTCGCGCAGTAACTCTACAAACGCGACTAAAAACTATACTACAAATTTAAAAAATTGTCAATATTAAACGCTAAGTCTAGCAAAAAACAAAGCCGCCCCGAAGGGCGGCTCCATTTCTTCTACAGAAGACGTTACAAACTAGAGAACTAGTAAGTAAGTGTCTTGCCAGTAAGTGGCAAGCTGTCAACTGAAGTAAGACGTGCTGAGTAGCCATCTGACCAACCAAGGTCACCAGCTGCAAGACCCACAGTAAGGGTGTTGTTAGCTGATGCATCGCTTGTGTCCATCTCTACAGTGAATGTCTGAGATGTACCAGATTCAATTGAAACCGCGGTAAATGTATGTGTTCCAATGGTAAACATTGGATCAGTAGTCTCAGAACGTAACGAACCGAGTAATACAGTCTGACCACCTGCACCCGTCAAAGTTGTTGTGATGAGTGAGTTTGCTGTTGTACGTGATTCCGTCTTATAGAGAGTTACTACAACATCTCCAACCTGTGAAATTGAAGTTGCAACGGTCAAGTCCATTGACGAGATATCTGCAGCCTGGTTGTTCACATTTGCTGAGTTTGAAACTACAAACTTAGCTACTACTTGTGTTGCACTCTTTGAAGATGCGCCAGATGGAGCATTTGCAGCGTGAGCAACAGTAAGCTTTGTCTTGTACACAGTAAGCAAGTTACCACGTACAGTTGAAGAATTATGGCCCGCAACTACACCTGTTGCTGTAATTGCTGCACCACTCTTTGCACCCTTTGCAATGATTGCCAAACTTCCTGACTGATCGTAGCTATTCACCAAGTATGCAGTGAAATTAAGACCTGAGTAGATGTCTGGAGATGCTGCTACGTCCGCAACCAATGTATATGTCTTTGAAGTATTCTTTGGCACTGTGATTGACAATGCTGAGAACTTCGCATATGCAGTTGAAGTTGCAGGTGTTGCTGAAGCGTCAGATGCTGTAAGTGAAGCAACTGCATTTCCAACCTGTGCGTCACCATCAAGCAAACGGATATTCGAAAGAATACCTGTTGGAGTTGTTGAAGCCATGATTGTAACCGCTGCTGCAAGTTCAGATACTGACAAATCTTCTGACTTACCAGCTGTAAGCTTGAACTTCAAGATAGGCTGGTTTGTTGCACCCATAACGAGCTGCTGTGCAACTGGGGTATCTGCTGAAACTGCTGCTGCAAGTGAGCCCTTTGAAACAAGGTATACAACCTGTCCTGTCGCACCAGTCGCAATTGTATTGCTCTGTGCTGTTTCGAGTGTCTGGTATGCAACTGAAGCATCCTTAACCTTGATAACAGCTGTATTAGCCATGTCAAGTGCTGAAGATGAAGTTGTTGAGAGAACATTAGCAACAACGTCCATTACGTACTGCTGACCCTTTGTAAGAGTAAGTGCAGTTGGCAATGAGAATGAGTATGTTGATCCTGAACCGCTCAAGTTACCTACACCAGGAGCAAGGTCGCCGTACTGACCAGCAGCATTCAAACCACGGATGCGGAGATTGCTGAAGAGGCCATTCAAAGCAACAGAGTTGTCCTGAAGTGAAAGTGAAGTGATCTTAGTACCTTCGCCTGCACCTGCTGAGATAACGAATGAACCAATTTTAACATCAGTGTCATTAATTACACCACTTGGTGTAGAAGTTGATGCGTTAACCAATGCTGTGTTCTGAGATACGGTTGGAGCACCTGACTTGAGAGTCAAAGTGTTACCATTAACTGCACCTGTTGACATTGAAGTAAGTGAGATAATGCCCTGTGCATTAGATGAACCTACTACAAGTCCGAATGAGAATGTCTTATTTGCACCATTAAGTACAAGTTCAGAATCATTCAAATCAACAACGATTTCAAGAACACTTGGAGTTCCAACCTTAACTGTAAAGTTATTACTGAAAGTGTAAGAAGTTGGAAGTCCTGAAGCAAGAGATGCAACAGTTGAACCAACCTGAGTGCCGTCGAGCATCAACTTAACATTCTTGAATGGAATCGTTGATGAAGATGCTGTTGAAGTAACTGTAAGACCTGTAATCTTCACATTTTCGCCAGCTGCTGACAAGTTGAAACGAGCAACTGTTACGCTTGAAGCGTTAAGTGCAACGTTACCATTTGGAGCGCCTACTGCAATTGATGTTGTAAGATTACCTGTATTTACAGTTGTGTTTGCAAGAGTTTGGATTGTGAAAGCGTCTGAAGACCATGCATATACTGGTACGAATACCTTGTATGCATTGTCATAAGCTTGCACATCTTCCTGGTTCTGGATGCTGAAAGCGAATGTGCGGTTTGTACCACCAGCAATATCACCAACGAGATCCAAAAACTTGGTCTGACCAGCAAGGAGCTTGAGACCACCATCTGCTGCACCTGAGAAATCAAATGAGAGAGTGTTGTCTGCACCAAGATCCTGAGTTGCACCATACTGAATACCTGCAACATTGAGCTTAACGTTCTTAAGATCTGTTGTTGCAATTGT
>CALQYY010000001.1 GCA_943349075.1 Candidatus Magasanikiibacteriota bacterium | reverse complement strand
GACAATTCAACCGCCGCGCTAATGTCTCGAATCTGTCCGCCGCCGCGCGCTGCTGTGATGCCAGCGTAAAGCGAGTTTTGTGTTCGCGCAAGAAGATCCGCATCCTCTTTGCTGATTTTTCCAACACCAACTGTCAGAGCTGTATCTGTATAAAACCCTGGAGTGCCTTTTTTGTATGGCCATTCCATACCAATATCAAGACCAACAATATCACCTTCTTTTAAAATGTGGTCCTTTTTTGCAATACCATGAACAACTTCGTCGTTCACCGAAACGCAAATTGTTGCAGGATACGCAGGATAGCGTGATGAAATTTTGTAGCCCAAAAATGCCGGGCGCCCGCCGCACTCAACTATCAGTTTATGTGCGAGATCGTCAATATCCATCGTCGAAATTCCCGACTTCACGATTAAAGAAACCTGCTCTAAAATCTCGCCCAAGAGTTTTCCTCCCGCGCGAATTTGTTTGAGTGCTTCTTCAGATTTTACAAAAGTTTTTTTCACATTATTTTTTTTTACTACTATCAAAAATTTTTATCTCTTTGGCAGATCGCTGATTATTACTTTGCGGTTCGCCATCAAAAATTTCTAACGAGAAACTATCATTTGTTTTCCAAGTAGAATGTGATCCGAATTGTTTAATACCATTACTGATAAGTTCATACGGTGTTTCTCCATGCACAAATCTATATTCCTCAATCTTTGTAAGTGTTCGCAAATCAAACAGTGAAACACCCAGTGCCGTGCTGTGCCAAAAAATAGCAAGTTTGTCTTTATTTGGAGATAATATTATATCATTCGGAAAAACTGCATTATCAAATGCCCAACGAAGACTCGAGCTTTCCTTTGTATCAACTACAGTGCGGGTGCTTTTATTAAGGATGAAAGACACTTCTTTTTCAGATGTATTTAGGCCTTGTCCATTTTCATCATAAAGTCTTGGCTGGATAATAAACTCATATGGCACACTATCAACGAGTTCCATCAAGTTATTACCAGACAATATCTTTTTCATATCATCCTTCGAAAGTAGAAATCTAACGCGCGTATACAAGCCATTTCCATTGCCGATAAGTAATGCATTTAACCCTTTCTCATAGAAAAATGGTCTATTAGTAAAATCAAAATCGCTCGCCATTACAGCGTCTAAATTCGAAGTACCCACATCAAGAACTTTCATCTGTATCGGATCTGGATCCGGATAATCATAATAATGTTTCGGATCATACAGATAGAATCGGAATTGTGTTGGTGTTAACCAATGATTGAAATAGTAATAAAATGTTCTATTGATATCAGGAACATAGTGTTTTACGACTTTAAATGTTGCTGTATCAATAATTAAAACTTCGTCTCCACCAGGGGCTTTCATATTATCACGACGAATCTGAACAGCAATAAATTTACTGTCAGGAGAAAATTCATGACTATAAGAGTTACTCAATAAATAATATAGCCCACCTGGTAATGGTGCTGGCGTATTATACTCTGGATCGGGATAGTCACACCCCCCATTTAGAGTTGGGCACACAAGTTCAGCGGAGGTATTAATACCACTTTGTGGTGTTTCTAATTCTGGCGCGACGTCGCGTGGGGCATCGTCGGCAGATGCAAGAAATCTTTTCTCCGCAGTATCGTAAATTTCAAAATTTTTCCGATAACAGTCTTCCTGATATTTAAAGCAACGATGTTCAATATATATATATCTACCCTTTGGAGCATTCTCTGGAATCTCTAAATAGGCATTAGCACTCCTTCCCCACATTGCTTTAAATTCATTCCAATCAATTATCTTCACCTCAGTTCCATCAGGTTTTTTCTCGTATAAACTCTGTTTGATACCCCAAGCATCGACTGATTCTGCCTTTAAATAAAACACACTCGTTTTTTCTGTCTGCTGAGATAGTAGTTCAACGTATTTTTTATATCCAATAATAACACTCCCGACCAACAAAAAAATGAGAGTGACTCCCAATACCGCCTTCTCCCATCGTTTTGATATTATGAACATAATGTTTCTATTTAGAAAAATTATAGCACATGCGCAATTTCCATGAACACGAGTGGAATGGAAAGCGCACCATTAAACCGCTCCATCTCATCGGTTTTCTTATAAAATTCAATCACCGGTTGTGTCACAAGATGGTACATATCGAGACGCTTTTGAATTGCCTCTGGAAGATCGTCTTGGCGCTGAATAATTTTTCCAAAACAGCGCGGACATTCATCTCCGTGTTTTGCAACATACTCAGCGGTTGTCTTAAAACGACATTGTGTACATGCGCGGCGCGAGGTCATACGCTGAACAGCAACGCGATCATTAATCTCGAGGACAATCACCTTTGTTGGGTGAAGCCAGCTCTGAGCCTCCTCTGCTTGCGCAACAGTGCGTGGAAAACCATCGATGATAAAACCATCCTGTGCATCGTAATCTGAGATGCGCTTTTTAAGCATCGCAGTTATGATTTCATCTGGTACAAGTTCACCGTTTTTTACAAAATTTTCGATCTGTTTGCCGAGCTCTGTGCCGTGAGCGATTTCGCTGCGACACAGTTGCCCGGTGGAAATTGTTGGAACCTGTAAGTATACGGACAATAATTCAGCTTGAGTACCTTTTCCTGAACCCTGAGGACCAATTAAAATAAGTCGGTGTTGGCCCTCAATCATCATAGGAAATTAGAATTTATCGTACTCACGCATCGTGATTTGTGACTCAAGTTTGTTCATTGTTTCAATTACAACTGAAACCACGATAAGCAAACTTGTTCCTCCAATAAGAAGTGTTCCTGTTCCCATCAGCTCCTGAACTACAAGTGGAAGCACTGCAATGACCGCAAGGAAAAGTGCACCTGCAAGCATCACACGATTAGTTACGCGTCCGAGGTATTCTGCAGTTGCGCTACCTGGACGAATTCCAGGAACAAAGCCTCCCTGCTTCTGAAGATTCTCAGCAACTTTTTCTGGCTGAAACACAATTGATGTGTAGAAGAATGTGAAACCAAACACCAAAATAAAGTAGAGAATTCCGTAGATCAAGCGATCGTTGAAGAACTGGATCACGTTTTCTGCAAACGCTGCAACCCATTCTGTTCGCGCCTTAACAAAGAATTGCGCGATAAGAGGTGGAAACAATACTAACGAAATTGCGAAGATAATTGGAATCACACCTGCCATGTTAACCTTGATTGGAAGATGTGTTGAAACACCGCCAAACATTCGGCTACCACGCATTTGACGTGCGTACTGAATTGGAATAATGCGCTGACCTTGCGTGATAAACACAACACCAACAATTGTTACAACTGCAAGAAGTGCAAATGCAACAAGCTGAATGAGCTGCGATTTATCAAATGTCAAAAGCATTCGCTGAATTGCAGTTGGTAATCCTGAAATGATACCTGCAAAAATCAAGATTGAAATACCGTTTCCGATATTTTTTTCTGTGATAAGTTCACCAATCCATACGAGGAGCAATGTACCCGCTGTTACAGTCACCATGATGGTAATGAGCTTGAACATCGTCAAGTCGACAAAAATATTTGCCTGAGACTGACGAAGCAAGTTGATCATACCAAATGACTGAAGGAGCGCGAGTGGCACTGTTGCCATACGAGTCCATTGGCTGATTCGCTGCTGACCCTGTTCACCGTCTTTTTGCAATTCCTCGATTGATGGAACAATCATTCCAAGCAACTGAAAAATAATCGATGCGGTAATGTATGGACCAACACCCATCATGATAACAGAGAAGTTCTCCAAAGTTCCTCCTGAAAAGATATTGAGGAGGCCGATGATCTGATTCTGTGCGATAAAGCCTTCAAGTGCTGCCGCATTAATACCTGGAATTGGTACGTGTGCCACAAAACGAACAAGCACAAGCATTCCGATCACAAATAAAATACTTTTCCGGAGCTCTTCAATTGCCCAGACCTGTTTCACTCGTTCCCACATAGATTTTTGTAAGGGGCTTATTTTACCGAGCCGCCCGCTGCTTCGATAGCTGCTTTTGCGCCTGCGGTTGTAGGGATGCCAGAGATAGTAAACTTCTTTTCAAGTTTTGTATTTCCAACGATTTTAGGTTGCTTTTTAGCTGTAACCAAGAGTTCTGCTTTCAAAAGCTCTTCTTTTGTTACGATTGTACCATCTGCAAAGGTACGCTGCAATTGGTCAAGTGTAATTGTAACATCCTTTGCGTATTGTGATTTGAAACCACGAAGCTTAGGCATGCTTGCGATCAAAGCCTTGCTACCAAAATAAGCAAGCTTGTGACGACCACCAGAACGTGCGCGCTGACCCTTTTGGCCACGACCTGCAGTTGTTCCAAGACCTGATCCAGGTCCACGACCAACAGCAGCCGATGTGCGACGTGCTCCGTGTTTTGATTTGATTGAATGTCCGAGCAACATAGTCGTAATTATTATTCAGCCTTTTCCTTTGGTGTGCGAACACGAACCGCTTTCAACATTTTAAGCGCTTCCATTGTTGCGCGAACATTGTTAATTTTGTTGTTTGCACCAAGAATTTTAGCTGCTGCATTAGGAACACCTGCGAGCTGGAGCACAACACGAACCGGTCCACCTGCGATAATTCCAGAACCCTGAGGAGCTGGCATGATGATAACCTGAGCTGCACCTGCCTTCGCGTGTACGCGGTGAGGAATTGTCTCACGTTCCATTGGAATAGTGATGAGGTGCTTTTTAGCCTGGTTTGTTGCTTTCAAAACAGAAGCCTGAACGTCAACACCCTTGCTTGTGCCGAAACCAACGCGGCCCTTACCGTCACCGATTACAACAGTTGCGCGGAAACGCATACGCTTACCACCCTTTGTCACACGTGTAACACGTGCAAGGTCGAGAGTTACCTGATTGAATTCGCTCTTTTCGCGTTCGCGTCCGCCACGGTCATCGCGACCTCGGCCTCCACGTCCGCCTGCTCCGCCGCGACCACCTGGGCCACCGCTTCGTCCGCCGCGACCACCGCGTGCGTCAGGAGCTGCATTGTCGCCACCAAGTGAACCACGAACCATGATATCAACCTCAGCCGCTGGTGCGATATCTGAAGGAGAAGCAGTCATGCTTGCGTCCTTAATTTCTTCTGTGTTTTTTACTTCGTCTGACATAAAGCTTTAAAATTCAAGACCGCCATCACGTGCGCCTTCAGCAAAAGCACTTACGCGACCATGGTAGCGAAAACCGCCACGATCAAATACAACTACAGAAATTTTCTGAGCTTTCGCAAGTTCAGCAAGCTTCAAGCCACCAAGGTAGCTTTCTGCAACTTTACCCTTGCGCTCACCTGCATCGCCAGTCAAGCCAGCGGTTGCAATTGACGCCAATGTCTTACCCGATGCATCGTCAATAAGCTGTGCAGTAATCTGTGTCAATGTGCGGTAAACTGAAAGACGTGGGCGCTCGGCTGAGCCGATAACCTTTGCGCGGATCGCTTTGTGGCGACGTTCGCGTAATACTCGCTTGTAGATTTGTGAATCTTTCATAGTAGTTTACTTAGCAGATTTAGCAGCCTTACCAGCCTTGCGACGGATCTGCTCACCTTCGTACTTAATTCCCTTGCCTTTATATGGCTCAGGTGGACGAATACGGCGAATCTGTGCTGACATTTCACCAACGAGCTGCTTGTCGATACCAGTGATGGTAATCGATGTTTTTTCTGCAGTCGCGCTAATGCCAGGTGGCAATACGAAAATTACAGGGTGTGAGTAACCAACTTCAATCTTGATATCCTTACCCTGCATTGCTGCGCGGTAACCAACACCAACGAGTTCAAGTTTTTTCTCGTAGCCTTTTGTAACACCAACAATCATGTTGTTCACGAGTGTTGCTGAAAGTCCCCAAAGTGAGCGGTCTTTCTTTTCGTTTTCGTCTGCAATTGTAACAGTGAGCACATCACCCTCTTTTGTTGCGGTAACATGATCGTGAAGTGTTGTGCTTAATGAACCTTTAGGACCCTTCACTGAAACAGTGTGGTCTTTAACGGTTACCTCAACACCTGCAGGAATTTGAATTGGTTTTTTACCGATACGTGACATAGAAGTCTAGATTACCAGATGGTGCACATGAGTTCACCGCCAAGACCGCTAATGCGAGCCTTACGATTAGTCATCAAACCCTTTGGAGTTGAAACAATTGCGATACCGTAACCACTCTGTACCACAGGAAATTCACCACGTTTTTTGTAAACGCGAAGACCTGGGCGTGAAACACGCGTGATTTCAGTAACTGCTGGTCGACCACCTGCATATTTCAAGCGAACTTTGATTTCAGGGAATCCGTCTTTACCATCAACTTTTTCAGCAGATGAAACGAAGCCCTCTTCCGCAATAATTGCGATGAGTGCCATTTTTAATTTTGAATACGGAATAGATACTTCATGCTTGTGAGCCATGTAGCCATTGCGGATTCTTGTGAGCATGTCTGCGATTGGATCTGTAGTCATATCTTTTACCAGCTTGATTTGGTAACACCTGGAATCTCACCGCGGTTCGCTAATTCGCGGAAACAAATACGGCAGAGATTGAAGAGGCGCATGTAGCCATGCTTTCGACCGCAGCGAAAACAACGATTCACTTTGCGGCTTGAAAACTTTGGCGCTTTTTTAGTTTGAGCAATCTGTCCTTCTGTTGCCATATAATTATTTCACACCATCCTTAAATGGGAACCCGAGTGCGCGGAATAACGCTTCCCCACTCTTTCGATCACCTGCAGTTGAATGTATAGTAATTTCAACTCCATGTACAGCTTCGAGCTCGTCATTGCGAATTTCTGGAAACGCAAGCTGATCTTTGAAACCGATAGAGATGTTACCATTGTCATCAATGTGCTTGATTGAGATACCACGGAAATCACGAACGCGAGCGAATGTGATGTGTACGAGTTTCTGTAAGAAATCCCACATGCGAGCGCCGCGAAGTGTCACTTTGTAACCAACAACCATGCCTTCACGAAGTTTGAAGTTTGAAATTGAAACACGTGCGCGAGTCTGAGCAGGCTTCTGGCCAGTAATACGAGTCAATGTGCTTTCAACTGTCTCCAACATTTTGCTGTCTTTTGACAATTTACCAACACCAACTGAAACAACAATCTTTACAACCTTTGGGATTGCATTAACGTTGTCAATTCCGAGTTCCTTCTTAAGAACTGGAGCAATTTCTGTTTTGTAGACCTCTTGCATTCTCTTCATATTAGATAGCTGTTCCAGATTTCTTAGAAACTCGAACCTTTTTGTCGCCCTGCATCTCGATTTTTACACGAGTTGGTTTGCTGTTTGATGGGTCCACGAGCATCACATTTGAAAGATGCATTGGAGCTGAGAGCTGCAAGATTTGACCCTTTGCATCCTTACCACCACGAGCTTTGATGTGCTTTTTCATGAAATTTGCACCTTCTACTACCACGCGATTGCGTTCGATAAAGATCTGCAAAACCTTTCCGATCTTGCCTTTATCTTTACCTGCCATCACCTGAACGGTGTCACCAGTTTTGATTTTAAGATGTGTCTTTTTCATATTTACAAAACTTCAGGTGCGAGCGACACAATCTTCTGGTAGCCCATATTGCGAAGTTCGCGTGCAACTGGACCGAAGATACGTGAGCCTTTTGGTTCTTTTGTCTTTTTGTCGATGATTACGCCTGCATTTTCGTCGAAACGAACGTAGGTACCGTCGCTGCGGCGCATTTCTTTGCGCTGACGAACGATAACTGCAGTTACTACGTCACCTTTTTTCACCTGACCGTGTGGTTCAGCGATTTTAACGCTGCACACAACAAAGTCACCAATGGTTGCATAACGCTTCTGGTAACCTCCGAGCACGCGAATAACATAGAGCTTTTTTGCTCCTGTATTGTCTGCTGACTTAAGCATTGAACGATGTTGTACCATAGAATTATGCGGTCAAGACGCGCCAGCGCTTTGTTTTAGAAAGTGGGCGGCAGTCTACAAAAGTTACCACGTCTCCAACTTTTGAAGTTTCCTTCTCATCGTGTACGTGATATTTTTTTGATCGAGTGTACTGTTTATTGTACTTTGGGTGGGTTTTAATGCTGTCAACCTGAACAACAATGGTTTTATGCATTGCAGTTGAGATCACAGTCCCTGAGTGGGTTCGTTTGTGTGCTACTTTTTCCATATTACGAACGTGTTATTGTACGCTTCTGACTCAGAATAGTCAATACCTGAGCGCGCAATTTGCGTGCTGCGCCGAGCTCGTGTGAGCGTGTGTAGCTATTTGTACGAAGCGCTGTTTTCAACGCGCGAAGCTGCTCTGATAGCTCTGATGCCATCTGAGTCAACTGCTCTGTTGATTTGTCGCGAAGTTCTGTTACTTTCATAGTGTTACACGTGACGTTTGACTAACGTTGTCTTCATTGGAAGCTTGAACTCAGCGAGGTCGAAAGCTTCTTTTGCCTGCGCTTCAGTGATACCGTCCATCTCAAACATGATTGTTCCTGGCTTGATGATGCAAACGTAGTGATCAACTGAACCCTTTCCTTTACCCATCGGAGTTTGAGCACCCTTCTGTGTAATTGGCTTATCTGGGAAAATACGGATCCAGATCTTACCAGTCTTCTTTGTGTAGCGAGTCAGCACTTTACGAACTGATTCGATTTGGCGTGAGGTTACCCATGCGTATGACGTTGCTTTGAGACCAAATGTACCAAAAGCTACGGTAACTTTGCTCGTTGCAACACCTGTGTTGCGACGGCGACCCTTGTGCCACTTGCGATGTTTTACCTTTCGTGGAATTAACATAGTGGTTTACTTATTTGGTGAAAGATTTCTCTTTAGCATCATCAACGAAGCGATCCTTTCGACCAAAGCGCTCCCCTTTATAGATCCAAACCTTGATACCAATCGCACCATAGATGGTGTGTGCAGTACCAATTGCGAAATCAATATCGCTACGAAGTGTTGCAAGTGGCACTTTGCCCCATGTCAACCATTCGCGACGTGCAATTTCAGCACCGTTCAAACGGCCAGAAACCGCAACTTTGATACCAAGTGCACCTGCGCGCTGCGCACGTTCGATAGTGCCCTTGAGCACACGACGAAATGGCATACGCTTTTCAAGATCAAGTGCCATCTGCTCTGAAACCACTGTCGATGAAAGACTTGGGTTTGCAAGTTCCTGCACATTAAGGCGAATCTGCTTGTCCTTATTATTCTTGAAAAATGTTTTCTGAACTTTCTTACGAAGATCTTCGATACCAGCACCTCCGCGACCGATGATCATACCTGGCTTACCAGTTAAAATCGTAATCGTTACATCGCGAGGATTCATTTCAATCTTAACTGCATCAACAGCGCTACCCTTCAATTCTTTTTTCAAGTATTTACGGATATCGTGATCGAGTTCAAGACTTTCAGCAAACTTATTTTTAGCACGGAACCAACGTGAATCCCATGTCCAGAGTTCGCCCATTCGGAAAATTTTTGGATGTACTTTGTGACCCATATGATTACTTGGTTACCTTTTTAGCGCGCTTCGCAAGTGTCTTAGTTTCCTTTACCAACGCACGACCAGTTTTTGGTTCGTCCGAAAGCTCGAGGCTAACATGCGCTAAGTGCTTATGAATTTCAGCTGCACGACCCATTGCACGTGGGCGGAAACGCTTGAGAAAACCAGCGTTATCTGCGCTAATGCTTGAGATCCACAACTTAGCAGGCTCTGCTTTGTGGTTATGCTCTGCATTTGCAATTGCAGATTTGATCAGTTTTGCAACCGGCTCTGCAGCATCGCGACGAACAAACTCAAGGCGAGTAACCGCTTCGAGCGCATTCAAACCACGAACCATATCAATGATGAGCCGCACTTTGCGAACCGACATTCTGATTGTATTTGCTTGTGCTTTAGTTTTCATAGCTTACTTCTTCTTAGGAGCAGCAGCTGGTTTTGCAGCTGGCTTAGCACCTGGACCCGCATCCTTAGCGAGCTTACCACCATGGCGAACAAACTTACGAGTTAGTGAAAATTCACCAAGCTTGTGTCCTACCATGTTTTCAATTACGTATACAGGAAGAAAATCCTTACCATTATGCACGGCAAAGGTGAAACCAACCATTTCTGGTGTGATTGTGCTTGAACGTGCCCATGTTTTGATAACAGTTTTGTCGCCCGGCTTGAGCTTCGAAACCTTTTCCATGAGCTTCACGTCTGTGTATGGTCCTTTTTTGCTACTTCGTGACATATGGTTTATTTCTTCTTCTTGTTAGCGCGACGGCTTACAATGAATTTGCTGCTGTATTTCTTGTGATCACGAGTTTTAACACCGTGTGCATGCTTACCCCATGGAGTTTTTGCAAACTTCATACCGATTGGGTTACGTCCTTCACCACCACCGTGTGGATGGTCAACTGGATTCATAACCTTACCACGAACGGTTGGGCGGATACCGCGGAGACGTGTACGTCCAGCCTTACCCCAACGAATGAGGTTATGGTCTGAATTTCCAACGCTACCAACTGTTGCAGCGCTGTCTGCGAGAACCATGCGGATTTCGCTTGATGGCATACGGAGAGTTGCCATGCCATTTTCGATAGCCATGAGCTGAGCTCCCATACCAGCACCACGAACCATCTTTCCACCCTGTCCAGGCTTAAGTTCAATATTGTGAACCATGATACCTGTTGGAATGTGCTTGAGTGGCATGCGGTTTCCTGTTTTTGATTCAATCAAATCCTTTGAAGACATGACAATGTCACCAACTGAAAGACCTTGCGGTGCGATCATGTAGGTTTTTGTAAGGTCGGTGTACTCAAGAAGTGCGAGACGTGCACCACGATTTGGATCGTATTCGATTGCAATTACTGTTGCAGGCATGTCGAATTTGTTTGCTACAAAGTCAACAACACGTGTGTAACGACGTGCACCTCCGCCACGATGGCGAACAGTGATTTTACCGGTATTGTTACGTCCACCGGTTGATTTGCGGAAGATAGTGAGCGACTTAACTGGTTCAAACTTTGTAACGTCTGAAAAAGTGTCGACACTGCTCTGACGACGGGCGTTTGTGGTTGGTTTATATCGCTTTACTGCCATATTATTTAAACACCCTTATGAATCGTGATCGACTGGCCTTTTGCAACCGTCACATAAGCTTTCTTAAAGTTCGATCGACGACCTTCGATACGACCTGAGCGAACAACCTTACCATCGTAGCGCATGGTACGGATCTTAGTTACTGTAACACCGTAGAGCTTTTCAATTGCCTGCTTGATAGCGAGCTTTCCAGCGTGTGGAAGAACTGCGAACAAGTAAGTATTGTATTCTGCTGCGTATGTTCCCTTTTCTGTAACAAGTGGTTTGAGGATGTACTTTGTAGCACCTATACCAATTGCAGCCTGAACTGATTCAGGTGCGTGCATAATCACAGAACCTTCCTCGTGTGAGTGGTCGTGACCTGCGTGATCTTCATGATTGTGCTCTTCCACCGCTGCAGCTGGAGCAACCTTCTTTGAAACACGCTTTGCCTTTGGCTTTTCTTCAGTATCTGAAGAAGCAGCTGCTTTTTTAGCGCGCGGTTTCTTTGGTTCTTCTTTTGTTTCGAGACCTGCAAGGTCTTTTACTTTTTTTAAGATTCCCATATTACTTCACAAACAGCTGTTCGAGAGACTTCATGGTGTCTTCGTTAATTACGAGATACATGTGCTCAAGAAGTTCAGCAATATTTACTTCATTTGCTGGCACAACATCAACGCGCTCAATATTACGAGCTGCAAGATATGCTTTTTCGTTCTTTCCGTTTCCAGGAGTAACTACAAGCACTGAGCGGCCCAAAATACCAAGTCCTTTGATAAGCTCTGCAAAACCCTTAGTTTTACCTTCGGTGTTCCAGTCAGTCATCACAAAAATGTGATCTTCAGCTGCGCGATTTGTGAGCACCATACGAAGTGCCTTACGTGCAACCTGCTTGTTAACTGAACGCTTATAGCTCTTTTCTTTGCGTGGACCAAAAGTCACACCACCACCAACCCAGATTGGAGATCGGATTGAACCGTGACGAGCACGGCCAGTACCTTTCTGTTTCCAAGGCTTCTTACCACCACCGCGAACTTCGCCGCGAGTTTTGGTATGAGCACCTCCCTGACGCATGTTTGATGTGAGAAGTGTATAAACTTCATGAACAACACTTGGCTTCACTTCTTCGTTGAACAAGAGACTGTCAGTTGAAAGCTCTCCAACTTTTTCACCCTTTACATTGTATGTCTTAAGATTTACCGACATATTAAGCAATTACTTCAGTCTTCTCTTCAACACCTTCGACGTCAGTGCCTGTTTCTGCAACAACTTCCTCAGGAGCAGAAACTTCTTCTGCCGCCTTAACTACAAGGTCGCCTGCATTTGTTTTTAAAACAATGAGTGAGTTACGAGCGCCTGGAACAGCACCCTTAATCAAAATCTCATTTTTCTCTGTATCTACTGCAACGATTTCCAAGTTCTGAACAGTTACCTGCTCATCACCCATGTGACCTGCCATACGCATTCCTTTGAACACGCGCTGCACACCACCTGCACCAATAGAACCAGGAGCGCGCAAGTTGTCCTTATGACCGTGAGAAGCAGGACCACCACGGAAATGATGGCGCTTAACTACACCTGCGAAACCCTTACCTTTTGATGTACCAGTTACGTTGATGAGTTCGCCAGCTACAAATGTATCTGCCAAAATCACATCACCGCGCTTAACTGGCTGTGTTGTCTGGAACTCTTTGAGTACGCGGAACATTGGCAAACCACTCAAGTGACCCTGAATCGCTTTGCTTAATGTTTTACCGGTAGTTTCAAAACCTACCTGTACTGCAACCTGATCATTTCCTTGTTTCTTGATCTGAGTAACAGTAATAGGACCTGCCTGAATACGAGTAACAGGAATTACCGCACCATCTGGGCGGAACACCTGTGTCATGTCGAGTTTTCTTCCAAGAATGAATTTCATACCTTATCGGTGGTTATCCGTGGTTATTGTAGCTCATCAGCACCTAACACTGAGCGGAGCTTTCGGTAACAAAAAACCAGAAGTCAGTTACGGTCGTATCCTTATGGGACGTGCCGTGGCTAGCTTCTGATTTCCTCCCCCCAAAGAAATCGTGGTCTTACATTTTAATTTCTACGTCCACGCCTGCAGGAAGCGCGAGTGACATAAGCAAGTCAACTGTTTTTGCAGTTGGCTCAAGAATGTCGAGCAATCGAACGTGTGTACGCATCTCAAACTGTTCGCGAGCATCTTTGTGTACAAAAGTTGAACGGTTAACCGTAAACTTTTTAATCAAAGTTGGAAGTGGTACAGGACCACGAACCTTTGCTCCTGATCGTTCAACAGTCTCAATGATGGTGCGAGTCGCAGCATCAATAATCTTGTGATCGAACGCACGAACTTTAAGACGAATGCGTTGGCCAGCTGCCTCTTCTACTTTCTTTTTTTCTTCCGCAATTACTGTAGACATGTGCGTATAACTAACGTGAATACCTTAACTTCTTTCTCCGCCACATCGGTGGAGTACAACGAGCCAAAGTTTCCTTTGGCTCGCTAACTCGATCGATTACTTGATGATCTTAGTTACAACACCTGCACCAACCGTGCGTCCACCTTCGCGGATAGCGAAGCGCATCTGGTCTTCCATAGCAACTGGAGTAATAAGTTTAATTGTCATTTCTGTGCGGTCACCAGGCATAACCATTTCTGTGCCTTCTGCGAGTACAACCTCACCAGTCACATCTGTTGTACGGATGTAGAACTGTGGTTTGTAGCCGTTAAAGAATGGCTTGTGGCGTCCACCTTCTTCCTTAGTCAAGCAGTATACAGAAGCTGTAAATTCAGTGTGTGGCTTGATTGATCCTGTTTTTGCAAGAACCATACCACGTTCTACATCTTCCTTCTTGATACCACGGAGGAGAAGACCAGCGTTGTCACCTGCCATACCTTCATCGAGCTGTTTATTAAACATTTCGATACCAGTTACAACAGTTTTGCGTGTTTCACCGAGACCAACGATTTCAACTTCTTCGTTAATCTTGATCATTCCACGTTCGATACGACCAGTTACTACTGTTCCACGGCCTTCAATTGAGAACACGTCTTCAACTGGCATGAGGAAAGTCTTATCTGTTGCACGTTCTGGAGTTGGGATAAAGCTGTCGAGAGCTGCGAGGAGGTCAAGAACAGGCTTTGCAGCACCTTCTTTGTCACCTGGGTTCTCAAGAGCCTTAAGAGCTGAACCACGGATAATAGGAGTTGTGTCGCCAGGGAACTCGTATTTCTTCAAGAGATCGCGAACTTCCTCTTCAACGAGGTCGATAAGTTCTGGATCTGAAACCATGTCAACTTTGTTAAGGAAAACAACGATGTGTGGTACACCAACCTGACGAGCGAGCAAGATGTGCTCACGAGTCTGAGGCATAGGACCGTCAGTTGCTGATACTACGAGTACAGCACCATCCATCTGAGCAGCACCAGTGATCATGTTCTTCACATAATCAGCATGTCCTGGACAGTCAACGTGTGCGTAGTGGCGAGCAGCAGATTCGTATTCAACATGAGCAGTTGAAATTGTAATTCCACGTGCTTTTTCTTCTGGAGCACCATCGATTTCGTCAACCTTCTTGTGGGTTGCTGCGTAACCGCTAGCTGATGCAACTGCCAAAATAGCAGCTGTCAATGTTGTCTTTCCGTGGTCAACGTGGCCAATAGTACCTACGTTAACGTGTGGTTTTGTTCGTTCGAATTTTGCCATATGACGTTATTCGCTTAATTAAGAGAAAATTTCGTTGTTCCAAAGTGAGCAGTACTATAGCAGAACTTAGAAAAACCTGCAAGTGGGGATAATCTACGATGATCTCACACCACTTTCCTGCTTTTCCAACGTTCTGCTTGCGCGCTCAGATTTAGGATACGGCGGTATTGTAGCTAATCTTAGCGGACGTGTCAAGCTTTTGTTGCAAGCACATGGAACGTATTGATGAATGTGCACCGAAACACGCGGTAAATAGCTAAAACAAGGCTTTTAACTAATAAATTTTTAAACCTTTTCTCAATTCGCAGTTCACGCGTATCTTGAACTCGAAACCCCAATGAATTAAGCATTTTTACGATTTGGCTATATCGGAAATAATGCATCTCTCCCAAAAGCTGTCTCCCCGACTTTCCGTTATATTTACGGATCTTCTCTTGCCGTCGGCAAATAACATCTGCCCACGCACGTGGCATCCAATTAATTCCAAACATTTTAAAATGCTGATCAAAATAACCGTATCGGTTGTGAAAACTTAGATACGCAACTCCCCCAGGAATCAAAACTCTAAAAATCTCCTTCAAAACCTCCTCTGTGTTCTCCACATGTTCTGTCACTTCGCTACAATTTACAAAACCAAACATTTCATCCGGAAATGGCATTTTTTCTCCAACACCCTCCCGAATTTCCGCTTTTAATCGTTTCTGCACAAGAATTGCTCGTGCGATCTCAACCTTATCTGGATTCAACTCAATGCCTGCAGCATTAAAACCTGCTGCTGCAGCTGCAATAACAAAATCACCCTCTCCGCTACCAACATCTAAAACCCCTTTTTTCATGAGAGGTTCTGCGTATGCCACCATGTATTTCAAATGATCCATAAAAATATAAAATCTACTAAAACATAGTACCGCACACACAAAATTCAAACAAGAAGAATATAAAACCGCCCTTTCGGGCGGCTCTATATTCCGGCTTTTAACCGCTTTATTTCTTGCGTCCTTCAATTACTTCGGTTGCAACATTGCGTGGAACTTCAGCGTAGTGGCTGAATTCCATTGAGTATGATGCACGGCCCTGAGTCATTGAACGAAGTTCAGTTGCGTAACCAAACATCGAAGCGAGTGGAATTTCGCTGTCCACAACTTTGATGCCAACGCGGTCGCGCATTTCGCGCACAACACCACGCTTTGATGAAATGTTTCCGATAACATCACCCATGTTTGATTCTGGTGTGAGTACCTCAACTTTCATAACTGGCTCGAGGAGCATAAGACCTGCTTTGGTACATGCTTCACGGAACGCCATCGAACCTGCAACTTTAAACGCAGCTTCAGACGAATCAACTTCGTGGTATGAACCATCGTACACAGTCGCGATAATGTCGAGCATTGGGTAGCCAGCCAAAACACCACGCTGCATGGTTTCCTTGATACCTTTTTCGATAGGTGCGATATATTCTTTTGGAATTACACCACCCTTAACAGCATCAATGAATTCAAAGCCCTTACCACCTTCATTTGGCTCAACTTTAATCCAGCAATGGCCAAACTGACCACGACCACCAGACTGCTTAACGTATTTACCTTCTGCTTCTGCTGCGCCACGAATTGCTTCTTTAAACGCAACCTGAGGAGCGCCTACATTCGCTTCAACCTTAAATTCGCGCTTCATGCGATCTACGATAATATCGAGATGCAATTCACCCATACCAGCAATAATTGTCTGCATGGTTTCTTCGTCGGTGTGAACACGGAATGTTGGATCTTCTTCAGCAAGCTTCTGAAGAGCCATACCCATCTTTTCCTGATCCTGCTTTGTCTTTGGCTCAATAGCGAGCGAGATAACAGGCTCTGGGAACACAATCTTTTCAAGAAGTACTGTCTTTTCGAGGTCGCACAAAGTGTTACCTGTTGTTGTTGATTTGAGACCAACAGCAGCTGCGATATCACCTGCGTAAACTTCTTCTACGTCCTCACGTGTGTTTGCATGCAAACGCACGATACGTCCAAAGCGCTCTTTTTCACCTGTTGATGAGTTGAGTGCGTATGAACCTGACTTCAAAGTACCTGAGTACACGCGGAAGAAAGTGAGCTTACCCACGAATGGATCAGCGGCAACTTTAAACGCGAGCGCTGTAAACGGTTCTGAGTCATCAGCGTGGCGGAGAATTTCAACAGTTTCATCGTCTGGATCATGACCAACGATTGGTGGTACGTCGAGAGGACTTGGGAGATAGTCAACGATTGCGTCAAGCAAGAATTGAACACCCTTGTTCTTCAAAGCACTGCCACACAAAATTGGGATGAAAGTACCAGCGATTGTTGCTTTACGAATGATTTTCTTGAGCTCATCGAGAGGAATTTCTTCACCCGCGAGGTAGCGATTCATTGCGCTTTCGTCATTTTCAACAATCTTTTCAACAAGAACTGCGCGATATTCTTTTGCTTTTTCAAGCATATCTGCAGGAACTTCTTCTTCGCGAACATCATTTCCCATTTCATCGTAGTAAACTTCCGATTTCATGCGAAGCAAGTCAACGAAACCACGGAAACCACCTTCCTGACCGATTGGAAGCTGCATTGGAATTGCATTCTTCGTCAAACGATCATGAATTGACTTCACGTCCTTATAGAAGTCAGCACCAGTACGGTCGAGCTTGTTGATGAAACAGAGACGTGGAACGTTCAATTCATCAGCGTAGCGCCAGTTGGTTTCTGACTGTGGTTCAACACCCGCAACACCATCGAAAATAACCGCAGCACCGTCAAGCACGCGAAGTGAGCGCTTAACTTCAACAGTAAAGTCGATGTGTCCTGGAGTATCGATGAGGTTCATGCGAGTGTCCTTCCAAAAACATGTTGTCGCAGCAGCTGTAATGGTAATACCACGTTCGCGCTCCTGTTCCATCCAGTCCATGGTTGCTTCACCTTCGTGAACTTCACCAATTTTATGCTTCTTACCTGTGTAGAACAAAATACGTTCTGAAACAGTTGTCTTACCCGCATCAATATGCGCAATAATACCGAAGTTACGTGTGTGCAAGAGAGAATAATCTCGGGGCATAAAAATGATCGATTAGTAAGCGAAGTGAGCGAACGCGCGGTTTGATTCTGCCATGCGGTGCACATCTGCACGCTTTTTCATTGCATCACCTTCACCTTTTGCAGCAAGCATAATTTCTTCTGCAAGTTTTTCCTGCATAGCGCGACCCTTCTTTGCGCGAGCTGCGTCAATAATCCAACGCATAGCGAGTGAATTCTTGCGCTCTGGCTTAACTGGGATTGGCACCTGGTAGTTTGAACCACCAACACGCTTTGACTTTACTTCAACTGAAGGCCCAACGTTGTTGAGTGCAGTTTCGAAGATTTCAAGAGCGTCTTTGTCCTCTTTCTTTTTGATGATATCAAAAGCACCATACACAATATTCTGTGCAGTGTTCTTTTTACCTGAGAACATCAAGAAGTTGATGAATTTACCAAGAGTTGGGTTGTTGTAAATTGGGTCTGGCGTGATATCACGCTTTGGAGCTTGTTTTCCACGCATATTATTTCTTCTTACCCTTCTTAGCCTTTGCAACCGGCTTTACAGCTGGAGTTTTTGGCTTCTTCATACCGTAAATCGAACGGCTTCGACGACGACCTGCAACACCTTGTGCATCAAACACACCGCGAACGATATGGTAGCGCACACCTGGAAGATCCTTAACACGACCACCACGAATCATAACGATTGAGTGTTCCTGCAAGTTGTGACCTTCACCTGGGATGTAGGCAGTAACTTCCATACCGTTTGATAAACGAATACGAGCTACTTTACGGATAGCTGAGTTAGGCTTTTTAGGTGTCATTGTTGTCACCTTTGTACAAACGCCGCGCTTAAATGGCGCACCGTCTTTAATTTCGTGACGACGGCGATGGAGAGAATCTAAAGTCCACTGCATTGCAGGAGACTTGCTCTTCTTCTTCGCCGGCGTACGCCCCTTACGGAGCAATTGGCTCATGGTAGGCATAGCACTGGTTACTCTGGCAGCGGTTCACATTCCAGCCGCGCGCAGATGAGAGAATAAGTTTTGAAAGGAATGTAGGGAGAGTTTAGCGGAATTTTGAAAGGCTGTCAAGAGTTTTTGGGCGCTTCCGCGAGACCGCTCATTTCGCTTAACCGCGAAATTCACTTGTTCCTCCGCGCATTCGCGATGCGCAACATAATGTTGCGCGCGAATGCTTGTGCGCAGTCTCCCGGAAGCGCCCAAAGACTCATTAATAGTGTCGACACCATTTTCCAAACTCCGAAAATAAAAAAGAGGACAGCGGCACGAATCCCGAAGAATACGTGCCGCTGTCCAACTGCTGCCGAAACCACTACGGGTGTACCCGAAGCAGTACATCCTCGACAATACGGAGCGCGCCGAACGCCTCGTACGCATGCTGGTCGAGCAGACACCAGCGCGCGCAAAAAAGCACTTCTGCAGGGCTGAGCCATAACTCATCCGGATCATCAATCTCCGGCACACTGCTCTTGTTACAGACACGCAGCGGCACGACGAAGTTGTAGGAATTGTCATAGCGAGCCTGATCCTTGGGCATGAAGAACCATGCCGGGATCCTGTCGTTCGGAAGCTCCGAGAATTTTTGGAGCGCGAGCTCAATAAGATGTGCCCGTGCCGGATGCTTCGCAGCGTCGAGCCCCTTGAGGTGAGAGGCTGATGCTGTGAGCCCTGGGACAAAGCCGAGCTTGCTTCGGCTGTCGCTGCCACCCGGAGCCTGACGCAGACGCAAAAGGTATCGGTCGTCCTTCACTGCATGCACGAGCACCTCTACTCCCGGTTCGGGGTAGCTAATGATCGGCTGCGTGAAGCGTTGACCTTTCGAACGCAAATAGACTTCGATGCCCCAGATCTGAAAGAACGCACGAGCCATGTTGAGCAGTACGCCCTCCACAATGTCCCATGGCTTCATATCCAAAAGTGACCGGCGCGTCACCACCATCTCGTCCTTGTAGTGTTCCAGACGATCCACCAGCCAGTTCATAAACTCAGGGTCAATACCGCGACGCTTTGCATCAGCCCGCATCGCCCCAACATCAATATCCTGGTAACCCGCAGTCAGCTCAAGTAGCTGACCATACAAATCTTTAATCTCAGACATCGCGCCTCCTTGCCCCACAAAATTACAGAGCATTTTGGAATTGTATCGTTTTTTAAAAAAAAGTCAATATAAAAATAGGGTGGCAGGCGTCTTGACGACAACCTACCACCCACTGCCCAGACCCCGAAGGAACCGAGCTACACGTTCACACGCAGCGCATCCTGGAGGACCGCTTCGCGCACGACGTCCTCGAGCTCCAACACCCACACCGGACCGATCGGCGACTCGGGGCGGACGACTGCCACGTAGCCATCGATGCGATTCTTGTTCGCAAGGACAATTGCCCACACGTACCCGATGAGTTCGCCGTTGATCGAGAAGCTGCGATCCGGGGCGAACCCGAACTGCTTCTGTTCGATTTTGACCAACTTGGACCAGCTCGCGCGCAGCGTGCTGTCCCCGAAAGCCACGACACCAACCAGAAATCCCTCCTGATCCAAGATGCCCGCTTCCGCACACGGCACGCGTAGTGACGGCTCCTCGTACATGATCGGCGCGCCGAGCTTGTGCGGCTGTGTGTCCACAGCGTAGAACCAATCCATGCCATCGCTTGTGTTGTGAAGCCGGGCATCCACGCGCCGTTTCCCGTCAATCTCGCACGCCGTGAGAGTGTAACTCCACTGCGTACCTGTCTGTTCGGGACCGAAGGTGACACTCTCGCCCGCCGGAAGCTGAGCGATCAGCGCGCCGAGAGCTGCTTGGAGTTCAACATTGATCTTGCTTGAAGTATTCATAGCACTGCACCGTTATCGCAGTCCCCGTAGGGTCTGCCAGGTGCCACACCTGCTCCGAGACGAGCAGCCTGCGTAGTATGTTCCCGGCCTAGAGCCGGACCGTGCGTTGCAGATAACGCTCCACCACTCGCAACCCTGCGAGAGAGAGTGCGTCATTCAGCTTTCCTTTCTCTTCCAATTCATCTGCTTCACCAAAGCCGTAAAGCTTCGGCTTGCACACACCCTGGCGTTCCAGTGGTATGAGCACAGATTCTGCCTCGAGATAGTACACCGGCAAATCACTGCGCATCGTACCCGTATCCTGCCAAATTCGTTTTACCTCTACAGGCCGAAACGAGCTTAGCGAAGCCACGAATGCCGATCCACATTCCCGCGTCAACAGTGCACGCACCGCTGACTCAGGCGTTCTCGCATCCTCCGGCGAGACCCAACCACGCGGCAACTCAAGAGTCCACTTACTACCGATCGCCAGCCGAGACTGGTACGACAAGAGCAGTTTTCCATTGATCACCGCATAAACGAGCGCGGCCGGCTTGTCGATTCGAACTGTGTAGGGTTTGAAGCTACCGTCGGGCTGGATGGTCGTGAACTGCACATGCGCGAACGCATGCCACAAATCCGCGACCACCTGAGCCACAGCGATAATCTCAATCTCACCTTTCGAACACATACCGAGTTCGCGCTCATCTGCAATTGGAACAAACCAAGGACACTCTTTGGTTATCAACCGGTTCACTTCCTCGAGCGTTTCGCGGCGAGGCCGCAATGAAAAGCTCCTAGACATGAACAGCCTCCTCTGCCACTAGATGGCAGCGCAGTTAGCGTGCATGATTAATACATCAAAAATTAATTACTGTCAATACGTGAATTTAGATAAAAAGAAAGCGGCAGCCGAGGTCGTTTCAACCTCGAACTGCCGCCCATGAGCCTTGTCCTAGACTCGTGGCATCTTGAGTGCTGCAAGCCAGGCGTGCGCCAAAAGCTCACCAACTTCCCCATCCTGAAGCGCCTCGCAGAGCTCCGCGTCTGTGAACCAGCGCTCAGATTCGCTTGTCTCAAACCCACCGCGATCAACAATCGCGACTGCAAACAAGTTTCGCTTGCTGAGAAAACGCGCGCCATCAGCCCGAATGAGGCACCATCCGGCGGGATCGACCTGACCGAAAAGCTCTGCTCGCGGAGGTATACCCCCCCCATGCGCCTGTCCGAGATTGGCCCTGGAGACTTGCAGCGTCGCCGCAAGAAGAACCTTGCCTTCTGTGTCATTTCCCGGCTCGGCCTTTGCCTGAATCAGGAAATTTCCCTGGCCGTCTCCGACCAAAACCATGACGCCCTCTTCTCCTGGCTTCGTTGCCTCTCGGAAAAGGAGTGTCGAATAATCAGGCACTTCGCGGCGAGCGTTGCTCACACGCACAACGACCGCTTCATGATACTTCCCGTCCGCGCGCCCGACAGAAACCGCTTGTCCAGACTCGTCAACCAGAACCTGCCAGTCACCGACCTGCGAAATCGGAACTACTTCAGCCCTCATTGAGCTCTGCTCGCGATGTCTCGCTAACCACGAACGCCAATCACCCTTCTGCATGAATTCCTCCAAACGGCCCGTATTAAAGGCTTGTAATCCACATACTACGAACAAACCTTTCGAGTGTCAACGTGAATAATAAAACAACGCCACCGACAGTTACGTCAATGGCGCGAAAAAACGGTTGCGTTCTTGATGCAAGACTACTCAGAGTGCTTGTGAGTGAAGAGTATGTCTCCATTCGGATTTCCCACGGTCGAGAACTCACACGTCCCCGAAACATGGACCATCCGAAGATCAAGTCTTCCTCCCTCGGTACGAATGAGCTGGTAAGCCCATTCAGTTCCGGTAATCTGTGGCCCGAACGTAACTTCTTCGCCGACCCCCATCTTGGCAATTCTTTTGAGAATCTCATCTTCAGGACCTTTGTTCATGAACTCCTCCAGCAGCCACAATTTGAATAACTCTTGGTCGCTCACCGAATGTGCGCATAGGCCGTTCCCGCCACCACCCCAAAAACGAGACCGATATCACCTTCATCGCAGCCTATCTGCCAAAACAAACTATAACAAATACACAAGACGGTCAACAATCAAATGATAAAAACGAGCGCCACCAACAGTTACGTCAGTGGCGCGAAAACAGGACAGGTTGTCCTGTTAGTTGGATGGGGTGGGCGGATCCGAAATGTGGCCTGGCGGCGGAGGGATGTGACTCGGATCAATCCGATGCGATCCCCACGGAACAGGCGCTTCAATCTCAGAATCCTCCACAGGATTTCCGGAAGGCTGGAGACTTGGTCCCCGCGAACTGTCTCTAACCAAAGAACGGCTCAATCCGCACAGGATTGAGGTCTCGAACCGATCGCTCATGTGAAATCTCCTTCCCGCAATGTGATGGGGAAAATATATAATAGTCTTTTTTTTAAAATTTATCTAGATACCCCCTCTTACGAAAATTAACGAAAATCCTAAATACACATGCAGTCGATAACCTCTCTGTAAAAGAAAAGAGTATATTTCACTATTTTCCGATTTTTTAATATCAAAAAGATGGTCTTCTATAATTATCACACAGGGTTTAATATTTTCCCAATCATTTGATCTCAAAACTTCCATATCAAAACCTTCGACATCAATATTTAAAAGATCAACGGTTTTATTTGTTGGTAAGTGCTGCGCCAAAATTTCGCGGAGCGGAGTAACGCTGACAAGGGTTTTGCTTATTAATGAAATCCATTTTTTATCCTCATACTTTTTAGCAGCTTGTGCAGAAAAAGTATTCACAGCTGGGTCGGAAAAATTATAGTAAGTAATTTCAGATTTATTTTCAGCAACACCCACATTAAGATTTATATCTCTCTTTCTTGCTGAGTTAAAAAGCCTAATAGTCTCGGGGTTTGGATCAATATTGATACCTGACCAACCTTTTAAGAAAAGCAAATTTGTATTCGAATATCGTTGAGGGTGATGCGCACCAACATCAACATAGAAACCATTTTTAATTTTTAAATCATCAAACAATGTAGCAGCGACAACGTCTTCGCCGTTTTGAGAAAAATAAAATTTTTTGTATCCGCCGTAAATACTGTTTTTAAAATTTACAATGCGAAATCGTAAATTTGGAGAAACTAATGCTAAAACAAAATCTTTTATTTTCATAAACTTTCTCTATTTTATCCAAGAAAATTAAATATGCTTCAAAACTGATGAGCACTCCTCATTGGATTTGTATATGATTTTAGACTAGATATTTAGGTTTATAAATAATGCTTTACTAGTCGTTCAAGCTTTACTCGCAGAGTATCACAATCTCATCCATGTGGCCACCAAAATGTTTGTTGTATTCCCCTACCACACTTAAATTCACCATGAAATTCTCGAATTCTTCGTGTTCCAAAGTAGCTTTCAACAATGCCGCCATCTTAAGCACGAGCCTTCAATCGCTCAAAATTTTTTTCAACCATATCAAGACCTCGATTTTCTTCGTCAGTATTACAAGCTTCGGTACGATGTATAAAACCACGTTCTCCCTCAATGCAATATTTGCTAACCCGATAATAACCCGAAAGCGCATGTATACGGGATCTAAGTTTTTTTTCTTCAATGAGACGCTGCCAGGGCACAACTGTAGCGTTCCAATCACTCAACTCATCAAATACACCGCTTGTGGTAACCTCTCCGTCTCTTGTCAACTGAACATCAGATAAATCAAATTTACCTCCCATAATATCAAGCATTTCTTTTGTAAAAAACTCGAACGAACCACGAATACTAAACTCCTTAGGTAATTTAAGCCATTTACGTAGCCGACGCTGCGTATGTCCATCGCTATTACTTAAGACAAGCCAATCATTCTGTGGCAATATATCTTTCAACATTTCAGTAGAAAGAATAAAGTTGTCATCGTGCGTAAACAAGAACTTGTCGTACTGTTTATAATCGTTTTTCTCAAGCCATTGATTTACATTACCCATGTCACCAATAATGTTCGGTTCAAGCACGTAAGCCCATCCAAGCTCTCTAATATCATCAACAGTCGCTATCTGCTCATATAGTATTCGATCATACAGCTCGCGACGTGTATAGCCCATATGCGCAAGCATTTCCTTTTTTTCAGATACAGAAAATGAGGGATCTCGATGAGACACGCAAAACATATCAACCGTCCACCCAGCTGGTATTTTTTGTTCGGACATCTGCTTAAAAAAATGTAGTGGAAAATGCCAACCACTGGCGATAATAGCTAATTTCATTCTGGTATAATCAATTGAGATAATGAAGTAAAATTAGGATTTAATACCTTATATGGAATTCCTGATCCATAAATTTTTTTACAATTGTATTTAGTAACCCATTCTACTTGATCGCGCTCTTCAGTTCCTCCTTCAAAAATAACAATTGCTCCATGCGCAATCTGATCTTTCACTGCTTCATATAATCGTTCAATCGTATCACCCTTGTTTGAGATATCAACATGAAGAAGATCAAAAGGTTCTGGATTCTTTAACCACTCCTCAAAATCATTCCTTTGTAAGGTTATGTATTTTGTAACACCGTAGGTATCAATATTTTTCTGAGTTTCTTCCATTGTTGAGTGTCTGAACTCATAGTCTTCAAACAAATCGTTTGCCCAGACATGTCCCTCACCCAACTCATCAAGAGCCATTGCCATTGCAACAGTGGAGTAACCGTATAATGTTCCAAACTCTATAATTTTCTTTGGTTTGTGCTCAAGCACTAAATCATAAAAAGTTCTTCCAAGATCGTTTTCTCTGTACGATGAATAGATGTCGGGATTTTTATATTGCATAAAACTCTTTAATTATCTTACTCATTCTACGAACATCGTCTAAAGAAACTCCCATATGAAGCGGTAGAAGCAGATAGCGCTTTTCCAAACGATCCATGTTTGGAAAACTTTGTCGACCACCAAATAACGAATAGATATCATTCCGATTATCGTATGCCTCAGCATCAATACCATTATCTTTTAATTTTTTTTGTAATTCCTCACGCTGATCTGTAAGAATAAATGCGCGCCAGATATGCGCAGGTATACCGTGCTTATTAAATTCTTCTACAAGACTCTTGCGATGTGCAATCACTTTCTGAACTGAACGTAAATTACCGCGGCCAATCGCCGCTGCAATATCATTCATATGATATTTATATCCTGCTTCAGTAATGTCAGCAGTCTGTCTGCGCTGTCGGTCGAAACCAAACCAACGCAATCGACGTGCCTTTGGTGTCAACTCCTTATTTTTACAGATTAAAGCCCCACCATCACCTGTAGTAAATGTCTTAATTGCCTGAAATGAAACACAAACAAAATCCCCCTTTCCCCAGTTATCAGAGCCAACAGCCTGAGCAGCGTCTTCAATAAGAATAATATTTTTCTTTGCGCACAGAGCCACAAGCTCATTAAGCCCTCGGTTATTGCCATTAAAGTGAACAAAAACAACTGCTTTTGTGTTTGGTGTTATTTTTTGCTCAACATCCGCAATACTAATATTTAAATCATCTTCGGTATCTGCGAAAATAATTTTTGCTCCGCGTCGGACCAAAGGAATATTAGTTGCCGGCATCGTAAGAACAGGACTGATAACCTCATCGCCTACTGTTATACCAGCTAGCTCATACGCCAACTCAAGTGCGGCCGTACCTGAATTAAGCGTGATAACATCAGACAAACCAAACATTTCTCCAAACTCTTTTTCAAATGCAGCAACCTGAGGTCCTTCAGCCAATTGACCACTCCGTAAAACCTTCACCACATTCCATATTGCCCGCCAGCTTACATATGGCTTAAAAAGCTTAATTTTTTTCATACAATATTAGATTGTCGCACAGACATTATCATGTACGAAATAATACTATCAAAACAGAAGTAACACCGCAAGCTATTTATCTGCCAAAAAACAGACACCCAAGCATTGCATTATATGTTCTGAAACTAATCCACGCTGAGCAAATGACTTAATTTCTGCAGCTGTTGCCCAAGCAAAATTTTCTGGAATTTCTTTCGGTTCTTCTGCAAGTTCAAGAAAAGATACTTTATTGTTCTTTAGATATAATTGCGCTCCATCTTGAGAGCTAATGAGTTGTATACAGCGTTCATTCTTATACATCCAAGTAAAAGGAATTGACCCAGAAAGCTGCGCCATTATATTCGTATAAGAGGCCTGAATTGTAGAAGTCAATTGGACATGGCCCGGAGTCGGATTACCCGGCTCTGCTTTCGCTTGTACCAGATATCGATCGTTGTAGCGAGCTATGAGAGTAACGCCATAGAATTTTTCAACACCCTCAGGAGGAATTGGCGCTAATAAAAAGCGCTCTATCCACGCTTGCCGTACATTATCCCAAGCTTTAAGTAAAACACCGCGATGATACTTCCCTGTCTTATGTCCAATGTGATGAGGACGTCCATCTTCCTGAGTGATCACCCAATCCTGACCATCTGCCAGCGCTATCTCTTTTACATCAATAGCAAGAATCTCCTGCTGAGACTTAAACCAATTTTCTAAATCATTCTCGTGATCCATATATTTTGCATGATCATTTCAGCTTTAACTTATACCAAGATCATTTTTGAGGGCTTGTATACCCTCCTCAATCGTAATATTCGGCACCCAACCTAAAACAGTTTTAGCATGTAAAATATCTGCGACACGTCGATTCGGACCGCGACGTGAGCCGGAACGGTTTGGAAGATGTATTACTTTTCCTCCTATATGTGCCGCAAGCGTATTAAGTGAGGTTTCTATACCAGTGGCAATATTGAACAATTCTCCATTACTCACATCAGGATGTTCCGCTGCGATAATACATGCGCGAACAACGTCAGTAACATGGATATAATCACGTGTATCAGTCCCGTCGCCATCAATCGTTAGAGGCAACTTATTTATTCGTCTATCTAACAATCGACCTATAACATACGCAGCAGGTCCGACAGGATCTCGAGGGCCATACACATTAAAAAATCGCAATGTAACTGTTGGGACAGCATACTGCTCCGCCCAAAATTTCATAAGGCGTTCGCCAAAATACTTGTATAACCCATATGGCTCAACTGGTAATGCAGAGAGGTCTTCTCGAAGAGGTACTTGCTTTTGATCACCATATACCATAGCAGACGAAGCAAAGATAAACTTTTTTACCCTTGTACGTCGAGCAACTTCCAGCATTGAGACAGCCCCCCCAACATTGACACTCTCGGTCTCAATTGGATTATCAATACATGCCTGATCCGCATGGCTAGCAAAATGAAAAATATAGTCCACTCCTTCACACAACTTCATCATGGCATCAAAATCACGTATGTCACAAACATGCACAGCTGCACCAACATTATATTTTTCCTCTATTCCCTGAGGTGAACTAGTGGTTATATGAACTTCATAATTACGCAGCATTAGTTCCTCTGCAAGATGAGAACCAATAAATTTACCGCCGCCCGTGATCAGAGCTTTTCTCATAATCTCTTAGAGCTCCCCTAAATATTCAGTAAGACCTTGCTCGAAACTGTATAGAGGTTTCCAACCAAGTTCCATAATTCTACTATTATCCATTTGATATTTAAGATCCATTCCTGGCCGATCTGTTGGGTGTGTCATAATTTTCTTGCCTGAAACTTTTTCAACTTTATTAATCAGCTCTGAAACAGTAAAGCCCTCATTTAAGGTAAGATTATATGTACGATTACCGTTATGTAAAATGAGATCAACGGCTTCAGGAATATTTTTGACGTAAATATATTCACGATAACCTTTTCCTTCGCTGTGTAATGGTAATGATTTCCCCTTCTCAAGACCCTCTTTAATAGCCGGTAAAATTTTTCTACTATCCTGACGAGGTCCAAATACATTGCAAAAACGCGTTTCAGCAGTCTTATCCTTCAACTCACTAAAGGTACTTTCAAATGCAATCCGAAATAGCGAACCAACAGCCTTAGAACATGAGTAAGGATTTTTTGGAAAAATGATTTCATCCTCACGCTTTAAATGTTCGCACTCACCATACACTTCATCCGTAGAGACGTATACAATTTTTTTCAAGTTTGTAAGATGACGCGCAGCTTCAAAAATATTAAGGTTACCCATAATATTTTTTTGCAAAGTCTGGTATGGATTTCTAATTGAATAATCAACGTCCGAAATAGCCGCAGCATGAATAATATAATCCGGGTTGTACTCCTCTATAATTTTCATTACTGATGGCTCAGCAACATCTAGGTTGTAGTAATGAAAGCTGCCATCAATTATTTCAGGGTGACTCCCTTCTGTCTGATTATCAATAACAACGACATCGTAACCTTGTGCGACATAATACTCAGTCACATAAGAGAATATGAACCCTAGACCTCCTGTAATTATAATTTTTTCATTTTTCTTCATAGCGTCAGCAACTTTATCATAATATTTAATGTAAATCCAAAAAGCCTAAAATGCGCTCAGCACGCTTTTTCCATGTATAGGATTTTACTAGATTAAACGAATTAAACACTTTTTGTTTATGTAGACCATAATTATGCGACAAATTCTGCAGTACAGATGATAAATCATCAACATTATTTGGCTCAAAAAATACAGCACTTTCTTCACTAATAATTTCTTTAATGGATGGCAAATCTGAAGCAACAATTAATCGCTGCGCAGCCATATATTCGAATAATTTTAGCGGCGACGTATAGTGATTTGAGACGCGATATCCGCTATTGTTAGGGATAACCAGAACATCTGCAGCAGCTAAATACTTTCTCACCACTTGAAATGGTGAGTGCTCAACGAGCTTAATATTCTCATAGTTCTTAAGACCTTCGTTTATCGCATCAATCTCTTCCGGATGCCCTCCGACAAAAATAAACAGTATATGCGTCTCATGATCCAATTTCTTTGCAGCACTCAGTAAAGTAGTCACCCCCTTCCATAGATGCTGAAAAAAACTACCCGCATAGACAACAATAAATTTATCAACGGGTAGTACAAGATCTCTACGAGCAGATTCTTTGCTAATCTCATTACCAAATCGCTCTAGATCAATGCCGTCAGACGCAACCAAAATGCGCTCAGCATCACATCCAAGAGAGATTAAATCTCGTTTCATTCCATGTGTAATCGCAATGATATATGTGCAACGCCGCAATAACCTGCGTAATAACCACGATGCTCTCTCCGGAATAGTGTGCATTTCATAAGCACTTTGAGAAAAAAATGCTGAAATATAGATCTCTCTTGTGTAAACAGTTATTTTGTCTGTTTGTTTAAGACGCCACAACAATAAACTAGCAACAAAAGTTATTGATTGGAGCCAATATGCAAGCTGCCCTAATTGAGGTATTAGATGTATTGCATCATAACAAGCTAGATAAACTACATTAAATTTTTTTTCAAAACCATGATAAGAAAAAACATCCTCTCCTGCTGGTAAATATCGACGAGGAATGACTAGCTCAAAATTCCAATTACGTTGTGAACATAATTCAGCAAATTCCATGCACATGGACATAATTTGAGAACTGTACGCTCTCTCTGCAGGCATTCGATTATTTGCAATGTAAACCAATTTTTTCATAATTTTATCCAATCAAAATCCGCGCGATCCATTCAATCGGATACAAGAGTAGGTACGAAAAAAAGAAAACAAAAAGTAGGGCAACCCACATTCCATACTGCTCAAACATTGCTTTATATCGCTCAAGCCGTCGCGGCAAAAAAACATACATAAGACGCGAACCATCAAGTGGTGGAATTGGCAATAAATTAAACACACCAAGCGAAAGGTTGATAAGCAAAACACGAACTAGAAACTCAGCAATTCCAAATGAAAACAGGTCGAGCCGAATAATTCCAGCAAGCACGATTGCAATTGCGAAATTCGTTGCCGGCCCCGCAAGTCCAACGAGTGCAGGTCCCCACTTTTGATTTCTTAGATTGTACGGATTAAACGGAACTGGTTTTGCGTATGCGAACAAAAATCGTCCACCCGACACAAACCACAAAAATAACGGCATGATGACCGAGCCATAAGGATCGATATGTGCCATCGGGTTAAGCGTCAACCTTCCTGCATATTCAGCAGTCTTGTCCCCCAGCGCCCGCGCCGCCAGTCCGTGAGAAATTTCATGCAAAATAGCGGAAAATACAATGATGATAATGTCAAAAATGATATCCATAGGCGACCCCTTGCTTAATTAACGTGTTTCTGATACACTTCTAGCACTTGAAATTACGAGTAAAGCGTAACACTATGGCTCAAATCTGTAAACTTTGCACCCGCGGCCCTGTCCGCTCTGCAACACGCAGTCACTCAAACATCCAGTCAAAAAAGTGGTCAAGCATTAATTTGCAGCCACGTCGTGTTTTGGGTACTCGCGTACTCATCTGCACAAACTGCTGGAAAACAGTGACTAAACTTGCAAAAGAGATTGTTTAATTTTCATTAAATATCGATAATTACTCACCATATTCTGGTGAGTTTTTATTTTGACAACTAGTGACACAGAACCGTATACTTCGATGATTATGCTTAGTATTTTTCGACGATCAACCTATCAGCTTCTTCAGTCAGAAACACTCAATGGTTCGGTTTTAGATTTAGGTGGTGGAACAACTGCGGAATATCATAACCTGATCAAAGGTAATTTTAAAGCAACGTCTCTCAATATCGACGTCGATGCAAAACCAGACATTGTTGCCGATCTAGAAAAACCACTCTCCATTCCCAACAATCACTACGATGGCGCTATTCTCATGAACGTCATTGAGCACGTTTTCAATTACCATCAATTATTAACCGAAACATTTCGCGTACTCAAAAAAGACGGTTCGGTTTTGATCGTTGTGCCGTTCATGTTTCCAATTCACCCATCACCGAACGATTACCACCGCTTCACCGACCAAGCGTTAAAAAAACTTCTTGAGAATATCGGATTTTCATCAATTACGATAACACCAATCGCACCAGGCATTATGAAAGCTCGACATTTAATGCTAGGCCGCCATCTCCCACAAAAACTAAGTCACATTGTTGAACTACCCTGCTCTTTCATTGCATCTTGGCTCGACAAACTTTTTCAGAAGCTAAGCAAGCAGAGTAGAAAAAACTACAACGAGAACCATTATCCACTCGGGTATTTGGTGACTGCAAAAAAATAAAATACTATGGAACTTTTGCCAAAGCTTCGAAACAGGATTTACAGCCTTTTGCGAACATCTGAAAAATACACCAAAACAGATATGGTGTATTTAGCAAAGGGTGGTTTCTGGCTAGGATTTGGCCAAGTAGGAATTAGTTTCATAGCGTTCATCCTATCAATCACTTTTGCTCGATATGTCTCAAAGGAGGTCTACGGAACTTACCGCTTTCTTCTTTCATTGTTTTGGACCCTCACCGCTTTTTCATTTACAGGCCTTTCAGCCGCAGTCGTTCGTGCAATAGCCCAAGGAAAAGAGGGTGCCTACAGACAGTCATTTAAATATTCAATTATTGGTAGCGCTCCAATGTCTGCAATTGCATTTGGAATTGCTTACTACCATTTCTATCACACAAACCCAACACTTGGTCTTGGAGCACTTGCTATTGCGATTCTCGGACCGCTCTTTCAGCTTGCCTACTTATACGGATCATTTCTCGAAGGAAAAAAAGAGTTTCGATTTAATAGCTATTTCGGAATTATACTTAATGCAATTCCTGCTATCGCACTCCTCGTAGGAACATTTTTTGTTCAAAACCCTCTAACATTCTTTTTAATTTATCTTGTTGTTCATATTCTTACAGGAGCATCCTTATGCGTCTGGACATTCAAAAAATACAAGCCAAATACAATCAACAGTGAAAACCTTCTCGAGGTCGGTGCTCATTTTAGTGCGATGAATATATTGAACACGATTTCGACGCAAATCGATCAGATATTAACTTTTCACTATTTAGGCGCAGCCCAGCTTGCTGTTTATAGTTTTACAAAAGCAATTCCCGACCAACTTAAAGCGCTTTTTAATACAGCATCCGTTCTTGCATTTCCAAAATTTGCAAACCGTGATATTAGCGAAATCAAAGAATCATTTTGGAGAAAAATTATTGGTTTCACATTCCTAGCAACACTCGTTTCTATTGTGTTTTATTTTGCTGCGCCATACATTTTCGACTACCTTTTTCCGAAATACGCGGATTCAATTTATTACACACAAATATACGTGTTTGCGCTGATTCCAATCGCAACAATAATTCCTGTCGCAGTTCTCCAAGCACATACAGCAAAACGCGAGCTATATATTTTCAATATTGCCTCTGCATGTTTTAATATTGCCGCGCTTTTTGTTTTGATTCCAAAATATTTTATCTTAGGCGCAGTTATTGCAAAAATCGCAAGCCGTGTTTTTAATCTTGCGCTTAGTTCGTTTCTTCTTTCTCAGTTCTTTGCGAAACATTCGAAGAAAAACTAGAACGCTTACCAACAACATACAACGGACGCCCGAGCGACTCTTCGTGAATTGAACCGATGTATAGTGATATAAGCCCAAGACACATCAAAACAATCCCGTTCAAGAATAAAATAAACACCGCCATCATTGCAGATGCGGACGCATTCAAGCGCCATGGGTCTTTCAAAATAAGCTGTTCAACAATGATAAAGAGACCCAAAAATCCTGCAAAAAAAGTTATGAGACAACCAAGATAACCAGCTAATGAAAGTGGAATTTGACTGTTGGATACAATCGCACCAATTGCTGTTTTTGTGAGTTTACTATAGCTATACCGCGCAGACCCCTGAGAGCGATCTGCTACGTCAAAACGTACATCAACACTTTGAAACCCAAGCCAATCTATAAGCGATCGATTTAGTCTTCGATGCTCTTTTAAACGCAAAAATTCACTAACAACGATTCTGTCGAGCAATCGAAAATCAGTTGATTCAACCTGCATCTTTTTTTCATGTGTCAAAAGCGACATGACACCATAAAAGATTCGCGATCCAGCTTTTCTGATAACACCATCGTGTTGACGAACAGTGCGCACACCACTAACAACAAGCGCGCCATCATTCCATTTTTTAATAAATTCAGAAATAATTGCAGGAGGATGCTGCAAGTCCGCATCAATAATAACAACAGCATCACCCGATGATACTTCAATGCCCGCAGCAACAGCAGCTTCTTTTCCAAAATTTCGCGTAAACGCAAGAAAACAAACCTGACTATATGTCTTTGCACATACTTCTATTTTTTTTAAACTCTCATCATTGCTACCATCGTCTACAAAAATATATTCCCATTCAAAATCCGCGTGCTCTGGAAGTTTCTGCAACTCACTCAGAAGCTTTTCAATTGTCTGAACTTCGTTATATACCGGAATTACTACGGATATTTTTTTATTCATAATATTTTGCAGCATACACACTGAGCTCCTCCGCTAAGTGTTTTGGGAAAGCATCTGGTCGTAAATATTTTTCATACGCTTCACGCGCGTGAAGTTGCATTTGCTCAAATTCAGCCGCACTACAATTTTTATGAAACTCTAAAAGCTTCTCACCAATTTTATTTAAATCTTTATGGTCCACAAAAACGCAAAACTTTCTATAATCAATCGCATGTTCCAACGGCAAAACACATGCTGTGTCCAAAAACAATGGTATTCTCCCGAGGCTCAGCGCCTCATAAAAACGGATCGACGAATTTCCATCACCGCGAACGCACAACGCGTAATCAGACCCCGCAAGATTTTCGACAAATTCCTGACGATTTTTTTCCATTGACCCAGAAGCGGTTACCGGATTCCCTGCATAACTTGTGCGTCCCAAAAAATTTGTCTTAATTCCTTGAGTTGCAAATAATTTTTTTAAAACTTTTTCTCGCAGCAACACACCTTTTTGCTCTGCAAATTTTTCAGGATGAAAGATTGCTCGCACAAATGTTGGTGCAAATTTTAAATACGTTTTCAATCGCTGTTTCAAACTAATCTGCGCCCAACCCGCAAAACCAACCGACGGAATTTCACTTTTTTTTCGAACAACTAACTTATTTTCAAAATACGCTTGAAGCAAATCATCTGCGGGTAGCGGCACCGTCATTTCATTTGGACGCGCAGAATACCGATACTGACTTTGACGCAGCAAAACCAGATCATCACCATCCATCGGCATTTCAATATCCCCCGAACCCTCGATTAAAATTAACTTTTTAGCCGCACGCGCCTGCGCAATTATTTTTTCGTATTTTTCCTTATTAAATTTCAAAAAAAGTCCGGGCGGATGTGGAACAAGCACATAATCAGTATCAGCAATGTTATCTACAAAAACATAATCCTCGCCAGAATATTTATATTTCGTCACCGCAGCCGCAATATAAGGCATGGAGCTTTTAGCAACAACTCCCCATCGCGGATACAACAAAAAAATATAACTTCGCAACGTCGGTTCGCGATACCAATCTTCCATGTACAACTTTACAGGATTCATAGTAGTGAAATAATTCGCGCAACAAAACCTTCTAGCCCGTGACCCCGCACAACAATCTCCCTCAAATTTTGTCCGAGTTTTTTTCTTTCTGTTTCACCGATCGCCTCCAAGAATTTTATCTTTTCTTCAAGACCGTCGACATCTTTCTTCTCAAACATGAGTTGATTCGTGTAGGATCCCAAAACCTCCTGAAGCGCCTCATTGCACGTCAAAACCGGAACTCCGCACGACATTGCCTCAAGAATCGCCTTATCCAAACTTCCTGTAAAACTCGTATTAACAAAAAGATCTGCGCGCTGCAAACGCGAAACAATATCATTGTTCGCGAGCGGCCCCGCAAAACGCACAACACCCTCGAGTTTTTTTTCTGTGACCAACTTTTTGAGTTGATCTAAATATTTTTCCTGCTCCGGTAGTCCAGCGCCCCCAACAATTTCAACAGACAAACCTTCAATTTTACTCTGCAACTTTTCTGCCGCCAAAATCAACGTCTCATAATCCTTAATCGGCGAAATTCTCCCAACCACAACAATTCTAAAACCTTGAGCATCCTCACGAGCCTTCGGACAAAAAAAGTCCGTATCAATTCCCTGTCCAACCACGCGAATCTTTTTGCTTGGCAAACGAAAACCTGATTTTGTTGATGTAAAAACAGTATTCACCATCTTCTCCGCCACCCGCAGCGACGAGGGCACTGCTCCATGTGCATACCACAGAGCAACACGCTTCCCGAGCGCACGCCAGAGCAATCCACCAAGCAAAACATAAATCTGATTCATGTGCACAAACACCGAGTCATACGCCGCACGCTCGCGCCAAATAATTCTAAAAAAACGCACCAAATATTCCAAACGTGAAACGCCTTTTTCTTTCCCCAACGAAAAAACCCGCACATTCGCCGGAAGCGCGTGGCGCCCCTCAAACAAACAAATCACTGTCACCTGCTCGCACTGCGCCGCAAACTGCTCTATCCAGCGATGCATAAAACCCAGGACATCATCCTGGTTATCAACTTTTTGAGTGATAATTAGTAACTTCATGTAAGGCTATACTAGCGAAAATCCCGCGTTCTGACAAATAAAAAAGCCCCTGCGTTTTATGGTGGATAGTTATTCCACAAAAACGCAGGGGCAGGACTAGTCGGACAGCTTGAAGTTCTCCTTGGTTCTGAAGTGCTCCACCGCCCGGTCGATGTACACAAGCACGTCAGCATCGATTCTGGCAGGGTCAGAGACTTTCTTGAGCAGACGCGTCCGCAACATCTCGCTTCGGTACCCCCACCGCCGAAGCTCGGGGTGAATTGCTACAGGGAACACAACTTCGATAGGAGCGACCGACAACTCCTTGATCACCTTGAACCATTGTGCCACCTTGTAGACCGCGTCGCTCGCCTGAGAAATCGAGTAAACTCGGTTCCAGTACGTGCTGAACAACACAACTTGCAACTCAACAGCACTCGACTCAACCTGGGGAATGCACACAGTCCCTTTCCAGAGAACTCCTGCGTCTTCGACGCTGTGAGCATTGTTTGCGCCATCAACGCGCACCCCATCGATGATGTGCGGCTTTCCCCCGACCTCCTTTCCACACATCACACGATCGAGCGTCGGCTGAATAGCGAGCCACTCCTCTCGCGTCCGAACGATGAGCCGAAAGGCGATGTCGTCTCCAACGTCGCGCCCCGAGAGACGCTTACAAAACCAACTCGCAGGATCCTTTCGGGGACGAAACTCAACAAACACCTGGTGATACTCGGCACGTTCTGCAACGTAGATGAAGCGCGGCAACATGGGAAAAACCACCACGTTTTTTGCTGAGTGTGAATCAAATCCAGCAAACACACACCCAGCATGAGGGTCGTACCGAACACTGACCTTCTCTTGGTAGATGTCGCCCGGCGGCGCCCTGAACAGACCAGTCTTCTTGCTCTCCAGAAATGTCCGCACGATCCGAATATTTCTCTCGTGCGTCAAATCTCCGGCCGCGTAGGGCAAAAACATGGCTGAGCAAATGAGTCGACGATTTGCTGCCCAGCTCCGAAGCTCCAGAATAGGCTCGTGGTGGTCAAGCTCGACCACCTCATCGCCACTGAAATCGAGCCACGGGTAACACGCGGTCAAAACCTGTGTCACGACATCGTGCTCATGAAGAGAGCCATCAGACCCGTACTGGTGCGACACCTGCGCGAGAATGAAGTCTTTCTTGAGCGACTCCAGCATTTCGGTCACTCGCTTTGACGCAAGCGCCATGTTCGTTCTGTTCGCCGGAATCCCAGCAATGCGCGTCATGATAGAGAAAATCTCCTTTTCCTCGTCAGGACGAACGTTGTCGATCGTACGCCGCTCTTTCATGATCGGCTGAACGATCCCAAGCAGCTCTTCCACCACTTTCTGCAGCGGCTGCTCCAACGAATCAACCAGAGATGGATCCGCAGCAACCTGCGCAAACAGCTGGGGTCGATCCAACCGTAGATACTCTAAGATACTCCGTGTCATGTGGGCCTCCTAAGCCTCGTAGGTCTTTTCCCAACCTACCCTAAAATCCGCATTTTGTCAATATAAAAAGCGAGCCCGTTTCGGGGCCCGCTTTTATCTGTGAAAGAAAATTTAAACGCGTTCGTCCTCTGAATACACGTGCATGAATTCGTCCTTTGTGTAATCAAGGAGCTCCTCTTCCTTGAAGAAGCGAGCAACCTCAGCCTTTGCGTTCTCAACTGAATCTGATCCGTGGATCACATTGTTGCCGTAACCCATCGCAAGGTCACCGCGAATTGAGCCCGCTTCTGCTGCGCGTGATTTGGTGATTCCCATAACCAAGCGAACAGCGTCAACAACCTCGAGACCTTCGAGACAAAGCGCAACAACTGGAGATGACATCATGAACTTCTCAACAGTTGGATAAAACGGCTTTGCAGCGATGTGTGCATAGTGCTCGCGAAGTGTTGCTTCGTCGAGGCGCATCATTTTCATACCAACGATGCGGAGACCCTTAATTTCGAAACGCTTGACGATTTCGCCAACGAGTCCGCGCTGAACTGCATCTGGCTTAATAAGAACCAATGTTTTTTCGTGTACGCCTTCAAATTTCATAAAAGTTTACATTATTGGCCCGAGTGTAGCATCTTTTTTGACGACTGACAAGCGCGTCGATATAATGCGATTACTATGAACACTACAAAACTCAAACTCGCAGCGTTCGGTGCAGCACTCCTTCTGATTGGCGGAGGTTGCAGCAAAGAAGGTCAACTCTCGATCACTGAAGAACCTGTTCAGGCAAACAGACCCGTTCAGAGCACAATGTACCCGCTCACTATCAATCCTGAGGGCGTTACTCCAAAAGAACTCACCATCGCAGTTGGCGACACCGTTGAATTCCGCAACAGCGACGTGAAACCACACTGGCTCGCATCAAACCCACATCCATCACACGCTGACTACCCTGAATTCGATCCAAAGGCAGCACTCGCTCCTGGTGGCGTGTGGTCCTTCAAGTTCACCAAAGCTGGCACATGGAAATTCCACGACCACTTAAATGGACGTGACACCAAATTCCAAGGAACAGTAATTGTTAAATAAATTTAAAACTCATCAACTGAGCTCAAGAAACTTTTCTTGCGCCAGTCGACAGTCGGATCTGGCTCGTAGGTGTATGATGGCTCCTGCGAGCTATTTTTGCGTCCAACATCAAGCAAAACCTGATCGATCTCCTCAATAAACGGCGATGGCGACACCACAAAATCATTTTGCTTTCCGCCAAGCAACGTGTACGACAAATACAAATTCTTGCGCGCACGCGTCAGCGCAACATAAAATAAACGACGCTCTTCTTCGATTCCACCCTCCTCGAGCGATGCACGCTCATTTGGAAACGCCCCTGCAATCAAATTAATCAAAAACACAGTGTCCCACTCAAGACCTTTTGATTGGTGAATTGTTGAGAGCACGAGCCGATCATCGGCCGCAGCTGTTTTTGCACGATGCTGCTCTTGGAGCGCGGTCTCGGCCAAAAAGGCTTTCAAATCCGTGATGCGATCCGTAAAACTTGCAAGCTGTTCAACATCTTTCAAACGATCGTCAGCATTTTGAAACTCGCTCTTCAAATACTGTTTGTACGCACATTCGTTCACCGCGCGCACCATCTCTCCAACGGTTTCATGTTTGAGCGACAACTCCCACATCGTTTTTTTCACGACCGCCCAACCACCAGCCCACCGCTTTTCAATCTCAAACTGATTCTCTGCGTGGAGCAAATCCTGCGTCGAACCAAATTGTTTAATCTGATCATAAAGTTTGCGCGCAGATTCCGGACCAATTCCCTCTTGCTGCATTAAGAGTCGGTGCCACGCGATCGAATCTTTCGGCGCCGTAAACGCACGCAGATACGCCAAAATATCTTTTACATGCGCACGCTCAAAAAAACGTTGGCCTCCGCGATAATCAAATGGAACACCGCGACGCGTGAGTTCAACTTCAAGCGGCTGCGAATGAAACGTTGAGCGAAACAAAATCGCAATCTCAGAAAGTTTGTGACCTTCGCGGCGAAGTGTGTTAATCGAATCCGCAATTTTTTCTGCCTCGAGCTCTGCAGTATCTGCCTTAATCAAATGTGGTTTTTCGTGTGCTGCCAAAATACTGAGCAGCTCTTTTTTATATTGATGCTCGTTCTGTTTAATCACATGATTCGCAACCGCCAAAATTTCTGGCGACGAACGATAGTTATTCAGCAAATGATAAATCTTCGCGCCCGGATAGTGTTTTTCAAAATCCAAAATATTTGCGATGTCCGCCGCGCGAAACGAATAAATCGATTGAGCATCGTCGCCCACCGCCAAAACATTGCCGTGCACAACCGCCATTTTCTGAATAATTTTCGCTTGAACACGATTTGTGTCCTGATACTCATCAACGAGCACATAATTAAACTGCCCCGACAATTTCGCCTGAACATCTGGGTGCTCCTCCAATAATTTCAGCCACAAACAAAGTAGATCGTCAAAATCCGCAAACCCGCTCTCGCGCTTACGCGCTTCATATACGCGCGTCACATTCGCGATTTCCGTCGCAACACCAAACGCGCTCGGACGCTTAATATCAATTGCCTCCTCAACCGAAATCATTGCGTTGCGCGCGTACGAATAAATATCCGCGATCACATTGACCGGCGGATACTTCTTCGACTTCGTATCAATTCCCTCACTCTTCATCACCTGCGTGAGCAAATTTCGAGAATCTTCCGAATCAATAATGGTTATGTGCGACGGAAATCCGAGGAGCTTCGAATATGTTTGCACCAATCGATAACCGATATGATGAAATGTACCGCTCCACAAACCCTTCGGCGATTGCCCTGTTAATTTCGAAACACGATCCGCCATTTCCTTCGCGGCTTTGTTCGTAAATGTTAAGAGTAAAATATTTTCTGGCGGAATTCCTTTTTCGAGTAAATACGCAACACGAAATGTAATCGTACGCGTCTTACCTGACCCCGCGCCCGCTAAAACTAAACACGGCCCATCGCCGTGCATTACAACTGGATATTGTTCTTCGTTCAACTCTTTTTTAAAATCAATCGCCATACGTCCCTCCCATTTAAAATTTATTCCAGTCAGATCACTCTAACACAAGAACTCGGGGAATTCCAGACGCTTCTTTGGTGATATCCTGTGCATGATTCCAGTCATGCATCGACGACAAAACAACTTCTTTTTTATAGACAAAATTTTCGCCATGCTGCGTACCCGGATCGTTAACAATTACGTCTCCACTCTCCGTAAATCCGCGAACCACATACATATGGAACATCGGTCCGCCATTTTTGAAATATGGATTTTTAAGTTCCTTTCCATTTGCCGGAACCGCAACAGGTCGGCCTGCCGAAACTTCTGCTCGAATCATTTCGATTGTAGGATTATCGATAATGCGAACTTTTTTATAACCTAAATATTCACGAGCAACGCGTGCTGTTAGTTCAACCGAAGTGCTTTCAAAATAGCCAAATGTTTCAATTTCAAAATCACGCATTTTTTTGAGCTCAGCCTCCATTTCATCCAGCGAATATGTTTTATGCTTTAAAAACGCATCGATCCCAAGCAAAACAGCCTCCTCACAATAGTCTTCATGATCCTTGTCCCACAATTTCTTTGGTGCCTGAGGAAAAAATGGTACTGCTAAATTAAACGCACTGTTTTTTGCAACCATTTGCGTTGTTGTGACCACAACATCCTTTGTTGGCGCCGTTGTGGTTGGCGAAAAAATTGGAACCTTCACGGCTTCACGTTTTAGTTCATTTGCTTCCGCTACCAGTTCAGCTCCTGCGGCATGCTGAAAATAGTAATAAACACCAAAAAAACCTGCTCCCAACCCGAGAACACTTGCCACCGCTATTATCGTGGAAATATCGAAATTATTGCGCCGCATATCCTTTATATTGACACGTTTATACTTCTCCTGCAACAATGGTGTTGAAATCCCTATGTTTTGGAAAAAACTCGCTCAAGACGGCCGTGCACGCACCGGAATTATCCATACTGACCATGGTGATATTTTGACACCAACGTTTATGCCGGTCGGCACCCAGGCAACCGTCAAAGCGCTCGATTCGCGCGATATCCAGGAAACCGGCGCGAGCGTTATTTTGGCTAACACCTACCACCTCCATCTGCGCCCTGGCGAAGACCTTATCGCAGAACTCGGAGGCCTCCACAAATTCATGAGCTATCCTGGCCCGATGTTGACCGACAGTGGCGGTTTCCAAGTTTTTTCACTCGGCGCACAGCGCGAAGAAAAAGAAGGTTCTGAGGCAAACAATGTTAAAATCGATTTTGATGGTGTTAATTTCCGCTCACACATCGACGGTTCAAGCCATCGCTTCAGCCCTGAAATCGCAATCGACATTCAACACAAACTCGGCGCAGACATTATCATGAACTTTGATATTTGCACGCCTGACAGCGCGACATTTGAAAAAGCACACGAAGCAATGGTAATCACGCACGACTGGGCAAAGCGCTGCATCGAGGCACACAAAACACCCGGACCTCACGCCTGGAAGCAATTTCTTTTTGGTATCATTCAAGGCGCAAACCATGAAAAACTCCGCCGCGAATCTACAGAATTTATTGCCTCTCTCCCATTTGATGGTATCGCCGTTGGTGGCGAATCGATTGGTTACAACATGGAAATGACCCGCGCAACACTCGATTGGATCGCTGATATTTTGCCAGAAGACAAACCTCGCTACACGATGGGCGTTGGCTACGATCCGCGCGACATGTTCTCTGTTATCGCACGCGGTATCGATATTTTTGACTGCGTCGCACCAACCCGCGTTGCGCGTAACGGTACGCTCTACTCGCGCGAAACAGAAAATCTCAAGCTTAACATTCGAAATGCGCAGTTCGCAAAAGACACTGCAGCGATTGACGCATGGTGCGATTGTACAACCTGCAAAAACTACACACGTGCCTACATTCACCATTTGTTCAAAACCGACGAGCTACTCGCCTTCAAATTGACGAGTGTTCATAATATTCGTTTCCTCCTCAAATTATGCGAGGAGATTCGCGCAGCAATTACAGAAAAGCGATTTGTGGCGCTTGCTAACGAATGGAACGCATCAACCCTTATTTAACTTCGTTCTCGTTTGCGGCCCAACGGAGCCTGTAGCTGAGATACCCATGGCTTTTTGGTATTTCTGAAGCGCAGCTTTAGTTTGAACACCAAATGTACCCAATTTTGCACCACTTGGCATGACCAAGAATTTTTTAGCAATTAAAATCTTTTGAAGTGCGATAACGTCTGCCCCCGAGCTTCCTACTTGCAAATTACGCGCAATCAAAACCTTCTTTGCAGCAACCGGAGTATCGCTCACTGCCGCAGCCTTTGGTTTTGCAGCAGGAACTGCCGCAACACGAACACCAATATCAACGCGATCAGCCGTCACGATTCGACTCTTTGCATTATATGACCCAGAAACCGTGATTCGCTGGCCAACATCCAAATCTTCAAATGCAGCGAATTCACCATTTTTAAAAACCTGCGAATCTGAGGTAACTTTTACGCTTCTTTGTGCAAATTTCTTGATATGATCAAGAGCAGTTCCTTCTGTGATTACAACACTGTGTTCGCCAAAATTTACCCCAATAATGGTCCCTGTCCATTCTGACGCACGCGCCGCGGCGGTTCGGTCAGCACCTTCAGCTTTTGATCTAGCTGTTGCTGCATGCGCCGGCGCGATTTGAATAAAAAACCCTCCTAGTACTAAGGCGAAAACAAGTACGTAGTAATTTTGTTTTATAGTCATAGTTATAGCGGCAACGCCACCTAATATGATATACGTTGAAACTTAAAAGAAAGTTTCATTTATTATAACACAAGCATCGCGTCTCCAAAACTATAAAACCGATAATCCTTATCTATTGCCTCTCCGTAGATATATTTTAGAAGCAAAAGCCCATCGATTTCGTAGCCGTTCTGTAAAAACGCACTAACAAGCAGCATCAAGGTTGAGCGCGGCAAATGAAAATTTGTGACGAGCACATCAATGATTTTAAATTGGTAGCCCGGATTGATGAAGATATTCACATCCCCCGCACCAGATGCGCCTTCAAGCCCCTCAAGCGCCCGTACAGTCGTTGTTCCAACCGCAATCACCCGTCCGCCGCGCGCTTTCGTTCGCGCAATCGCCTCTGCTGTTTCCGCAGAAATCTCTGCCCATTCAAAATGCATTTCATGTTCTTCGATTGTGTCAGATTTTATCGGCTGAAACGTTCCGATTCCAACATGGAGTGTCACCTCGGCAGTTTCGATTTTTTTCTCGGCTAATTCAGCAAATAATCGCTCGGTAAAATGAAAACCTGCTGTTGGCGCAGCAACAGAGCCGGTATGTTTTGCGTATACCGTTTGATAATCCTTAAGCTCAAGCGGTTTTTGCGCAACGTATGGCGGAATCGGAATTTCTCCAACCTCATTGGCAAATGCAATAACTTCAGCAGGTGTTAACGAAAATTTAAGCAAAAAACGACCGTTTTCAAATCGCTCTTCAACAACTCCGATAACTCCTTTCTCAAACACAACCTCATCGCCAACCTGCAATTTTTTCCCCGGCTTTCCAAGACATTCCCAGCTAAAATCTCCACGCGGGCGCAGCAAAAAAATCTCAATGACACCTGAAATATCATGCAAACGTGCACGAAAAACCTTTGAATTATTGAAAACGAGCAAATCCCCTGGCTGCAAATAGTCGACGATATCTCTAAACACGCGATGTTCAATTGATTGCGTTGCACGATTAAAAACCAGCAATTTCGAACTATCACGCGGCGTTACCGAGTGTTGTGCAATCAAGCGTTCTGGAAGATGGTAGTCAAGCTCAGTTGTTTTCATTTGAGAAATCGTTTGTTCGACACATGCTCATCGAGCGTCCGCGCATAATGCACCGTTCCATCCGGAGATGTCAAATAAAACCAATATTCATTTGGCTTTGGACTAAGCGCAGCCTCAATTGCGCTAATACCCGGGTTCCCGATTGGGCCGAGCGGTAACCCTCGAAATTTATAGGTATTCCAGAGCGAAACCGTTGCGCGCTCCTGTTTTGTTGTGAAAACACCAGCCGATTTTGTTAAATATTTCACCGACGAATCAACCTGAAGCCCCATTCCACGCGAAATTCTGCGCCACAAAATGTCGGCAACCATTCGCTGGTCTTCCGCGCCACGAACCTCAAGATCCAAAATACTTGCCATCGTTACTACCTCATGAAGCGTTCTCCCTTGTTTCGCCGCACGCTCACGCATCTCGGGCGTCACCCGACGATCAAAATTCTTGAGCATTGTTCGAACAACTTGTTCAGGCGTGGCACTTCCCGAAAAATCATAGGTGTCCGGAAATAAATACCCTTCCAAACTTATATTTTTTGGAGCGCTCGCAAGAAACGAAAATTCACCAGAAAAATCCGCATGTTTTGTTGGGACAACAGCGGGTGTTCCAACAATCGCAAGAAGGTCAGCTGCAGTACCAATCTTTTTTGATTCCAAAACCGTTGCCAAATCACGAATGTCTTGGCCTTCAGTTAAACGAATCCTTACAATCGACGGCTGCGCTGATGTGATCTCTCGAATAACACAACGAATAGAGCAGCTCGGACCGATTACAACGGTTCCTGGATACACATGTTCTCCAGAACCGAACAAGCGATACGCGATTTTAACAAGTGTTTCCGATCGAACAATTTTTTCAGATCGAAGCTTGACTGCAACAGACTGAACAGAATCCCCTCCTTCAATTACGATTGAGCCAGGAGAAACAGAGCTAGCCCACCACAAAAAAATGCCGACAACAGCGAGGCCACTAAAAATTTTCTTCATAACAACCCTTTTTTATTGAGCTCCTCTGAGATCGCCCCGATATTATGTGACTCCTCAATGCGGCACACAAGCAGATGGTCGCCACGATCAACAATCACCAAATTTGAAACCCCGATACACACAACGCGTTTTCCTTGCGCGCCATAGACCAAATTATTTTGCGCATTCACAAAATGAACCTGATCATGCGACGATGCATTTTTCTTGTCATCGGCTTTGAGCAACTCCTTCACCACCGTCCACTTTCCAACATCCGACCAATTCCATGCATCCGCTAAAAACCCAACCTTCGCATCATACAATTTCGTTACCATCGATTCGATTGAGACAATCGGCAAATCGTGTGCAGCCTGAAGCGCGCGTGACTCATCGCCCGCTGAAATTGCATCACGAATTTCGATAACTCGTCTCCAAACCGCTGGAACCAAATGTTCAAACATCGCAGCAGCCGTGTTTAATTTCCAAATATACATTCCTGTGTGTGCAAACCACGACCCCTCATCAATCATCGCGCGACAAAGTTCAGCGTCCGGCTTTTCAACCCACTCGCTAACCTTTGCAGTCTCGCTCTCGCCAAACTCCGCGCGCACATACGAGTATCCCGGATCAACCGTTTCAGGTGTTACGAGTGGCATCACAATAAACCGCTCATGCTCATCCAAATACTGCGCAATCTTTTTTATCGCCGAAGCAAATGCCTCAGGATTCCCGACAAAATCGTCAGATGGAATACTTGCGATCGTCGGATTTTCGTCACCGAAAAAACCTGAAAGCACCGCCGTTTCAAACGCAACGCCCGGACCGGTATTTCGTTTCAATGGTTCAGCGATGATGTGATGTGGGTCAAGTTCCGGCAACTGCTCCCCAACTAACCCAACGTATCGAGCGTTCGTTGTTACAAAAATATTTTCAGCACCAAAAGATCGGACACGCTCAAATGTCTCTTGAAGGAGTGATTTGTCCGACAAAACAGGAACAAATTGTTTTGGCAAATCCGACGTTGAAAGCGGCCACAAACGTGTCCCTGTTCCACCGGCGCGAATGACTATTTTGAGCTGCCCCATAGGCTCTTTCGATAGCGGTATATGAGCTCAGATAGTAGCACGCCAAGCGCTGCCCCGGCAAGGATGTCAGTTGGATAATGAACGCCCACCAAAACACGCGAAATCGCGATCATTGCCGCGCACCCGAGCGCCCAGCGACCCCACTGTTTGTTAAATTTGTAGAGCATATACGCCCCCGCAAATGCCGCAATTGAATGACTCGACGGAAATGATTTGCTCAACGGCGACTGAACGATGAGCGGAACAAAATCGAGTGGGATAAACGGTCGTGGTCGAAAATAAATCATGCCAATCACACGGCTCACCACATATGCCGCCGCCATCGAAAACGGGACAAACAAAACCTCCATCTTTTTTCGATTAACGAACATATGTCCCCCGCACAGCACCAACAACAGGACAACAAAACCGTAATTAAAAACAAATGCGATTGTTGCCGCGAGTGGATGTGCAACAACGAACGCATGAACACTTAAAACAATTTGTGAGTCGAGATTCATAGTTAGGAAATTATAGCACAAAAAATAAAACGCCCACCGCCTGCCCCGAAAGATGTCTCTCAGAGCAAAGCGGTGAGCAAAACTACAACAGCACATCAAACCGCAGAAAGCGAAGCGGCTTGTTTCGTGCGGATGCAGTGGCTTCTGTGTCTAGGTAGATCCGAGATGCCGAAGGACCCAGCGAAATGCCGACCTCAATGAGATAACGGAAATCACCAAGTGGCAAAGATCGTCCATGGATATTCTCACCATCATACTTCGCTGTTTCCAGATCAGCGTAGAGGAGAACACCACCATCTTCGATCACCTCCCGATGCAGCCGCTGCGCTGGGACGTAGAACTCACATTCTTTGACTGCATAGCACGTCGTCCGCCAGGTCAGGAAAATCCGACCCGTCGATACCTTCTCAGAGGTCTCCATGTCTTTTGCGGCGATGATAATCACCGGTAATTCACCCTCCTCATCTGGGAATACGACAAGCACTAAAGCTCTACCGCTTTCGATTTTTTGTCGATTCTGTGGGCTAGTACGTAGATCCCTCACTAAATTCAAAAGAACCAGTTGACTGAGCCTCGTATCAGGATCAAACTCTCGAACCGTTTGTTCTGGTAGCATAGTCCCTCCTTGCGCATTGAGAACGTTGTACCCTACCCTATTTATCAAATATTGTCAACATCTTGATTTGCTTGTTTTTACAGAAAAATTTATAATGACTTCAATATAATACAATTCGTACTTTTTGTTCTATGGCACTTGAAAATAAAAGACCTTTTATACCTGAATTACCTCCAAAAAAAGAGGTCTCGGTCAATCCAGAAAAATCAGCGAAAAAACTTTATTCTGATGCAACGTTCACGATTTCAAAACTAACGGAACGCGCAGATCGCTCGATTCGAGAAATTGATGGTTTAACAAGTTTGCGTCAAGAACGAGAAAGAATCCATAGCCATGGAGATATAACCAGTGGAGAGAACGCAAAACTACAAGCAGAGACAGATAATATCAAAAATAAGCTGAATAAATCCAGGGATGAACTTGTAGCAGCAACCGAAGCGTATTCAAAACTTGATCAAGATTTAAGCGATCTTGGCGTTGTTGCTGATAATCCAATGCGTCTTACTACTGCTCAAAACCGTGATTTTTGGGCAAAGACTCTTGCGAGAATTGAGGCGAGAATTACCATTGAAGCAAATATCACTGAGCACTCAGCAAGACAGGCCGCTGTTCGTGAAGCGCTTCGTGGTGTTAAACCTCAACAAAAACCGAAACCATTTACAGAGACAATTGTCCATCCAGGAAATAATACAACTGTAGCAGAACTTAATAAATATGAAGATGCTTTTCGTAGAGCTTCTGAACTTGATAATGCAGGCGTAATCACACCTGAACAAGTTCCGCATCTTATCGCTAAGGCTGACGAAGAAGATGCTCTCCTCGCAGAAAAAGCTGCGGACGCAGAGCGAATGTCTCATGTTGCTCCCGTACGCACTCAAGAAGAAATCGATGCGCGAAATAACAGTCCAATGGGAGGTAAAGAGACGCTCACACCTACAAGGAAACAATCAGCTTTTACCCTCAGATCTCCTATTGATCCATCTAAAGATCAGTACGCTTTTAGCCCGGCAACTGCTAAGGAGTTTATAGCCAAACAAGCTAAAGAAGCGCTCATAGAAAGCCAGCGGGAAGAAGCTGATATTATTGATTTTAATAAATCAGGCTTAGACTTTGATAATATTAGAGAAGCAATCGCAAGCGATACAATTCAAAATTTTGATCAACTCGATGCGGAAATAAAAAATCTTGGTCTTTCCAACGCAATTAAAGAACTTCTTCCCGCGTCTGAGAAAAGAAAGGGTACGTCTGAATTGTTCGGTAAAAAAATAATTGGATTATTTGGAAAACCTTGGTTCGACAAAAAAACGGCTCAGAACCATTTCTTAGACCTAGCATCCAAAGCCTTCGATAAAGCCTCACAAACAGTAGATAGTCGACCTGTTTCAAATGATAAAAAAATTATCACAGCTAAACGAGAACTCACGCTGTCAGGCGAAAAAATTACGACGAAGTTGCACACTAACGAACCATTTACATATCATCCCGACACAATAAACGAGGGTGCTCAAAGAGCAAAGGAAGATGAAGGGTGGGCTCAGGATATTGCTAAATCTCAATTAGCAACTAAAGAAAGTTTTGAAGTTGAAAAGAAGAAGGGGGCAGAGAGAGCAAAAGCCATCGAAATACAAAGAGAGGTCGATTCATATATCGATAACGAAACGCCTGTATTTATTAAACGAAGCTCTGGTGAGATGGACTCAAATGGTCGCGTAAAACTTCTGACAGACGATGGGAGAGCTTTGGTGGTATGGAAAGATCCAAAAACAGGTGAAGATGCTCGTAAGTATATAAAGACTACTGACTTAGTCATGTGGCAAAAAGAAGGCGCTCAAGCACCAAAAACAAAAAATATTGAGAGTCCTCGTGCAATGCACGAAGCTGCAGGAGAGTATTTAAATTCTGTACAACAACAATTGAGATCTGGACATATTTCAACAGCTGTTGAGCTTGAAAATGCATTAAATCAGATGGAAAGTCCATCATACCAAGACCTTCTTTCACCACAAGAACGTTATACTACAAAAATATCTGAAGCTGTAAGCGATAAGGTTCGTGGCTTATTTACAACTAAATACAAGTTTAATCCAAATCTCGCAGCCGAATTCGTAGCGAAACTTACTCTGAATGCTGCAAAAAAAGCAGAGACCTTTCGCGAGTAATCCGGCTTAGATAATAAAAAATACAGCCCCGATGGGCTGTATTTTTATTTGCGTTAAATCAATGCCCGCCCCGTCATCTCCGCTGGCTGCTCAATTCCCATCGTATGCAAAATTGTGGGCGCAACATCCGCAAGCATTCCAACGGGCTGCACAAGCGACATGTCGCCACCGATAACTTCGCCACCCGGACCAACCTGCCCTTCCCAATCGCGACTGATGCACAAAAACGGAATTGGGTTCGTCGAATGCTCTTTGTCTTTGTCGCCTGTTTTTAAATTCAAAACCTCTTCGCCGTTTCCATGGTCTGCTGTAATAAAAACCGCGCCGTTTTTCGCGAGCGTAATTGCAACGACCATGCCCATCGCCTTATCAACGGCCTCAACACCGCGAAGTGTTGCTGCAAAATCGCCTGTGTGCCCGACCATATCCGCGTTTGCGAAATTCATGAGCACAAAATCATACTTGTCCGACTCAATCGCCTTCACAGCCTCTTTTGCGACCTCAAGCGCGGACATTTCCGGCGCCTCCGCGTATGACGCAACCTTCGGCGATGGAATAATTTTTCGATCCTCGCCGGGCCACGCCTCCTCAATCGTTCCGTTCATGAAAAACGTCACGTGCGCATATTTTTCTGTCTCCGCAACATGAAATTGTGTCTTCCCCGCTTTTGAAATCGTCTCCGCGAGCGTCATCTTGATCACCTCAGGCGGATAACAAACATCGACCGGCAAACCCTTTTCGTATTCAGTCATGGTTGCGAACATAAGCGGCTCGATTTTGGTTCGGCTAAACTTATCAAAATCCGGAGCAACAAACGCACGCGTCAATTCGCGTGAACGATCAGGGCGGAAATTAAAAAACAGAACCGAATCACCTGGCGTCACGATTCCTTTCGGATCGATCAGCACCGGCACAAATTCTTCATCATACACTTTTGCGTCGTACGATTTCTGAATGAGATCCGCAGGATTCCCCGCAGACTTTCCACCCTCTACCATAACGCGATACATCTTTTCGATTCGATCCCAACGATTGTCGCGATCCATTCCATAAAAACGACCACCCATCGTTGCAATCTTTCCAACCCCAAGCTCTTTCATTTTCACAAGCAGTCGCTCAACAAAACCCTTGCCCGAATCAAATTTCGAATCACGTCCATCCAAAATCACATGAACAAAAACATCGGTCAATTTTTGCGCCTTACAAAATTCCAAAATCGCAAACAAATGATCAAGCGAACCATGTACGTTTCCAACCGAAACAATACCGAGTAGATGCAACTTGCCTCCTTTTTTTGCGTTAGCCGCAACTTTTTGCAATGTCTCGTTGCTAAAAAAACTCTTATCCGAAATTTCCTTACCGATACGCGGCAGCGTCTGATAATACACGCGCCCCGCACCAATATTCAAATGCCCAACCTCAGAATTTCCCATCTCACCCCACGAAAGCCCCACATCAATACCTGCAGCCTTAATCGTCATCGCCGGATACGTCTTAATCCACTTACTAAAATTCGGCGTCTTCGCGCGCGTAATTGGATTCCCTTCGCTGTCCGGAGCAATACCCCATCCGTCGTTGATAATCAAAACCGTTGGTCGAAATGGAGTTGGCATAATCAAAATTTACAGACCCAAATTACTGAGTAACTCTGCATTAATCTTGTAGTCAGGATATTTTTTCATGAAACTACTAAGTTCCTTTTTTAAATTCTCCACTTTTTTTACACACTCGGAAGAAGAGCCTTTTCCTAACTCCTTTAAAGAGCTGATCACAACATAATCTTGGGAAAAATTCTGCAACTGATCCGAAAACGCTATTTCAAACATCGAACGATCACCAAAATAATCTTCTTGAACAACCTTATTCATGGACTTAGTGAATGTTTCAATTTGCAGTGGACCAAATAACTCATATTGCTTCGGAAAAACTCCCTCTGCTTTAACTCGATCCTGGGAAACACCCGACTTGGAATCAATGAGTGATTGATAAATAAGAGTAAATTTTTCGCCCCCATGGGTGATAATTAAAGTGTGAATTTCGCCAAGTTTATTTGATTTTTCAGGTGTCACCGAATAGACAGCTTTTCCAAACTTTACCGTCTTTTCAACATGGTCCCCTGTCTGCACTTCTACTTTAGTGTCAGCATGTGCCACCGATTCACCCACTCCCGCAAGTAAACCAATTGAGGCAAGCGCAGCAACGATTCTTTTTTGCAAACCATAACCTCGGCTTGGAGAAACAACCTTATCTTGAGATGTTGAATTAATTTCTGGCTTTTCAAAATTCATAAAAACTATTATTACTACATTTGCAGCAATAATGATTGTGAATGCGCCCCTCGGAGGCAATGCGGGCCGGCGCCTTGCCGTGCAAGGCGAGCAATGCCGAGAGAGAGCGCGATTTTCCGCAGGGAAAATCGACGCGTGCGCATAAACAATTATTATTTCTGCATTTCGATTTCGTTGACACGGTTATATTTCTCAACACGCTCCGACCGAGACAACGACCCTGACTTCAAAAAGTCCGCACCAACGGCAACCGCCAAATCTGCAATAAACGTGTCAGCAGTTTCACCCGAACGATGCGACACCGAAACCTTATAGTTATTTTTCTGCGCGAGCAAAATTGTGTCAATTGTCTCAGAAAGCGAACCAATTTGATTCACTTTAATCAGAATCGCATTTGCAACGCGGCGCGAAATTCCTTGCTGCAAGCGCTCAACATTGGTCACAAACAAATCATCACCAACAATCGTAATCAAATGACGAAGTTTTGTTGTAAACTTTTCCCAGTGCTCCCAATCATCTTCGTGAAGTGGATCCTCAACCGAAACAATCGGATATTTCTGAACCCAGCCCGCAATCATTTCGATCATCTCAGCACCTGTTTTTTTCTTGCCCTCGAATTTATACACGCCTTTGTCGTAGAACTCAGATGCAGCAACATCCATTCCGAGTTTGACGTCAGCTCCTGGCTTATAGCCGGCCTGCTGAATCGCTGCCATCAAAACCTGAAGCGCTTTTTCGGACGAGCCGAGGCGCGGCGCAAAACCACCCTCATCGCCAACGCCAACCGCATATTTTTCATCCTTCAAAATCTTTTTCAAAGCCATGAAAACTTCAGACCCAACGCGCACGCGCTCACTCATTTTTTTCTGCTGCGGGATTATCATGAATTCCTGCGTCGAAAGTCCCGAGTCTGCGTGAACACCTCCATTGATAACGTTCATCGTTGGGTAAGGCAATTTTTTGCCACCCTTTAATCTGTATGTTTTCTGGAGGTATTGCCAGAGCTCCATTCCTGAGAGCGCCGCCGCGCAGCGTGCAGCCGCAAGCGAAACACCCAAAATTGCATTCGCACCCAATTGTGTTTTATTTTTTGTTCCATCAAGATCGATCATGATCGCGTCGATCTCGCGCTGCTTTCGCACATCAACACCAATGAGCATTGGCGCAATTTTCTTTTCAATATTTCGAACCGCCTTTAAAACACCCTTCCCTCCATATCGCTTTTCATCTCCATCGCGCAGCTCAAGCGCTTCGTGTGACCCCGTCGAAGCGCCGCTTGGAACAGAGGCGCTTACCGTAATTTTTCCCGCAGTCAAAAATACACGAACTGTTGGATTACCACGTGAATCAAGAATTTCCTGTGCGCGAATGGAGGTTATTTTCATACTTATCGAATTTCGTAAGTGACTGAAACGTTCGACTGAATATCAAGTGTACCTGCCTGAATTTGTGGTGCCGCCTCTGCGTAGCCACCAACCGCATCTTTTGTCATCATCGCATACGGAGCTGGCGAACCACCCTGCGATTCGCTAAATCCAATCACACGGCCAAGGCGAACCCCAAGATCTTCTGCCAACTTATCAGCCTTATCCTGGGCATCTTTTACAGCTTCTGCGCGAGCCTCCGCACGAAGATTCTTTGGTTCGTCGATGGTGAACTGAATTCCACTCACCTGATTTGCGCCTGCTGCACCCGCTGCAGCCAAAACCTCAGAAATCTTTGCGAGGTCGCGAATTTTTACATCCAAACTCTGAGAAACTGAATATCCTGTGATATTACTACCCTTCTTTTCTTCGTATGAATATTTTGGATAAATTTGGTACTGCGCTGTCTTGATATCCTCATCTGCAATTCCAAGTTTTTTAAGACTCGAAACAAGTTCGTTCATTTTTTTAGAATTTTCGAGCTGAGCTGCCGCAACATCAGACTTTTCTGTAACGAGTCCAACACTCGTCACTGCAATATTTGGAGCTGCAGTAACTTTACCGGTTCCATCGATAGTTATTGTGTTTTGTAAGCGATCAGCAAATCCAATTCGACGAAACGTTTTAATGTTATTCGCAATCAGTGTTATCAAAAATATAATGAGGAAAACACCAACGAACTTGAATACGGGGCTGCTGAGCGGATGCACCATTTCTGCATCGCCACCCGAAGAACAGCACGATCCTTCATCTGCTGAAGAGAACGCTTCGTTTGCGCACGTACTGCACGTTCCGTTTGCGCAGCAATCGTTTTCACAAGGACATTTTTCGTTGATATACATATGATTTTTGTTAGCGTTAGTATAGCATTATTCGGTTTTTGCAAGGAGAGCTTCGATCACCGGCATGCGTGCACCGCTTAAGAATTCGAGCATTGCGCCGCCACCGGTTGAAATGTGCGTGTAGCCGTTCGACATTTTGCTCTGCAAAATTCCTGTCACAGTCTCGCCACCTCCCGCAACAACGGTCGCGCCCGAGCGCCCCGCGTGCGCGAGCATGCGCGCAACACGAACCGTTCCGAGGTGAAACGGCTGCTGCTCAAACTTCCCCGGCGGCCCATTCCAAATGATTCCACGCGCGCTCGCGAGCATTTCCGACATACATACGAGCGAAGCAGGACCAATATCCAAAATCATTTCGCGTCCTGAGCAAATCTCAAACCGCTTCTGATTCGACTCGTCAGGCAACGCAACTGCGCGACTCTTTTTTCCCGACTGAACAATTACATCAACCGGAATGATAATATTTTTCTGGAGCAGTAATTTCTTGGCGGCACGAATAGATGCTGGCAAAACAACTGAGCTTCCAATTTTCATGCCACGCGCTGCAAAAAACGCATTTGCTGCAGCACCCACAATAAAAATATGCTGCGCATATTTCGTGAACTGGTTGATCAGGGGAATTTTCGTTTCGATCTTGGACCCTCCAATTATGAGCGAAAGCGGTTGTGGCGAGGCGTCACGAATCGCCTCGAGCTCTTCTACCTCTTTTACAAACTGAAGACCTGCGTAGCTAGGAAGCACTCGCGTAATCGCATGTGTTGATGCGTGTTTGCGATGCGCTGTTGCGAACGAGTCGTTGATGAAAATATCCTGATCTTCAGCAAGCTCGCGTGCATAGCCGATGTCATTTTTTTCCTCGCGCGCATCGAAACGCGTGTTTGGCAAAAAACTCAATTTCATTTTGAGCTTTCCTTCTAAATATTTTTGCGCCGGCGCAAGTGAAAGTGCTGCAACTTTTTTCCCAGCTGGCCGTCCTCGATGCCCCATCACGGTCACCACAGCCTTATTCTTAAGTAAGAATTTCAATGTCGGAACCGCACAATCCAAACGATATGCTGATTCCGGCGCGATCTTGCCACGAACAAAGTCGATATCCGAATCTATACGAACAAGAACGCGTGTCCCTTTTTGTATGGGTGCGCTCGCGAGCGAATTTAATTTCATAAAAACAATTACTTACCCATTTTCTGAACCATCTCAATCAAACGATGAGAATAGCCCCATTCATTATCGTACCATCCCAAAATCTTAACAAGATCACCATCAATAACTTGCGTGAACGCCAAATCAACAACAACACTCGCCGTATTTCCAACAATATCATGCGATACGAGTGGTTCATTTGAGCACACAAGAATACCTTTCCAGCGTGGAAGCTTGCTTGCTGCAACGAGCGCTGCATTCACCTCTTCGACTGTTGTTTTTTTGCGTGTTAAAAACGTAAAATCGGAAATCGATCCGACTGGCGTTGGCACACGAATCGAACTGCCATCAAATTTTCCGCGGAGTTCTGGAATTGTTTCGGTAACCGCAATCGCTGCACCCGTTGTTGTTGGAACCATATTGAGCGCTGCGCTGCGTCCACGGCGAAAATCTTTGTGCGGACCATCCACAAGTGCCTGGTCGGCTGTGTACGAATGAATCGTGGTCATACCCGCCTTCAGAACCCCAAACGCTTCGGTAATTACCGCAGTAACCGGAGCAACACAATTTGTAGTACAGCTTGCATTATTAACTATCTGAGATTTCCCCAGCTTCTCATCATTAACGCCGCGCACAAACGTTGGAACGCCACCACCTTTTGAAGGTGCTGACAAAATCGCACGGCGCGCGCCCGCAGCAATATGTTTTTGCAAACCCTCTTCGTCAGTAAATCGCCCTGTCGACTCAATCGCAACATCAACTTTTAATTTTGCCCATGGCAAGAGCGCGGGATCTTTTTCCGCAAACACCGGAATCTTCACCCCATCAACAATAAGCATTCCCGGCTTTGCCGAAACTTTATGCGGCCAATTACCATACACGCTGTCATGTGCAAGCAGGTACGCGAGATTTTCAGCATCGCCCAAATCATTGATCGCAACAAATTCGATCTTCTTATTATCAAAACCAGCTTTAAAAACTTGGCGGCCGATACGACCGAACCCATTAATTGCAACGCGTGTTGGCATAGATGAAAAAAACATAATACGACACTATTTTTCCATTATTAAATCGAATTTCTTTCTCGAGGTAATTATTTGCCTTTCTGAAACTAAATCAGAAAACAAAAAATAAATACCATCAATTGGTTGTGGGATACGATCGATGATAACATAACCAACACCACCATCATTGAATGAAATCAGTGTACCATCAGGATACCCTTCTTGTAAGGTCCATCGTGGCCCGATGGCATATTCAGACAACTCCTCTTTCCAAATTCTAACGACATGAGAATCCGGAATATCAAGTGCTTTACGAATTGTTGGTGATATAAGTCGCGCTTTTCCGCGCACGATTACAAAAACATCGTTTACATTTGGGCCCGAAAGCGGACGTACGAATAGTGCGCTGTCTAACACACTAAAGCCCTTTAGCAAGAGTGGTTCTTTTGAACCTTTAGTAGTTTTTATTTCAGAGGTACTCGATACCGCCTGTTCACTGCCGAGCGGTGCGGCAGTTTTTGATACATCCTCTTGAGAAAGATCGCTATCTTCAGCTTTTTTAGGCATTGAAAAACACGGAATATCTGAGAGTTCGCCAAAACCATACTGATTGAATCCTACAATCTTACGATCACAATATGTTCTGCCTAACTCCAGCCCAGTTTCAATCAACGAGCGAACTTCTGTCTGATCCGTCAAACCTGTATCAACAATGCTGACACAATCTTTTTCAGATGTTGAGGTTGCCACAGTAAGATTGTTACACGAAACAATTTTAAAACCCGTTGTATCGCCTGAGCCTGGCGTGAATGTATATTTAACAGTTGACGAACTTAAAATTTCAATAGATTCAAATATAGGAGCATTAGGAAGATGCTCAACAACACTTGCAAATCGTCCGGTTGGCACAAAACTAACTCGTAGCGATGATAGTATTGGTGTCGTATACCCAGAACTTTCTGGATTAATCAATATTCGTGCTCGCACATCATTACTCGGTCTTGACCAAACATACTCTCCTGCAGCATTTGCACTAACCCACGTTTCACCCTGGTCAGCTGATAATTCAATAGTTGCGGATCCTCCGTTTAAATTACCTGAATATGTAGCAGTTGCCTTTATAAATTCCTCACCTGTTTGTGTCAACAAGTCTGTTGTCTGAATTACCGATGGTGTTGATGTTACATAAAAACCGCGGGCCATAAAAATAGCATCATGAGTTGTATCATTCGGGTCTTTTGCTCGAGTAAGAATTACAGGCAACCCATAAGAATCAAACTTAGTAACACCGCTGTTTAAACCGTTTGCTGCTGTCCGTCCATATGGAATAATATCTCCCTCAGCAACACCATCAAGAGCACCAACGAAGGATCTCCACGTAAGTGCGGTAGGGTCCCAATATTGGTAAAAAGAACTTTTATTTGTCGAACCTGATCCATTAAAACGCACACTAACAACGCCTGAGCTTAGAACATCAATCGCGTCTAGCGTATTTATAGCTGTTGAGGCTGGTGTTATCAAGTTGGCTGTAGAGGATGTGCCCACAGTTCCATCTAATGCAGAAAAAGAGTTAGATGATGTGTTGATTTTACTTAAATACAACGATCTTGCTTCACTTGACGATGGCCATACACGAAATCCAAAATAGATTTCCGAACCATAAAATGCAGTAGATCGGGAACGTGTACCGTGATATGAAAAATATGCAGCCGGATTAATGTATTGATAATAGCCCGCCAAACCAGTGACAGGATTAATCCACTGCGAACCATCAAACTCGATTATATGGGCCTTTTCATTTGATGAAGCAGGAACATCTTCAACGAAGAATAAATAAGCTTTATTATCTTGGCTAAATCTAATACTTGGCCATAGCAAAGCTTTTCCCGTTAAACCACCAACATAAGCCAAACTATCTGGCGCGGTTGCGCTTGATAGTCCAACAAAGTCACTACCACTCCATTTTCCAATTTTGATATCAGTAAATGTGGAGCTTGCTTGTGAATAAGCAACAACAAGATTGTTGCTGCTATCAAATGTAGGAACAAAACCGTTCGCACCGACAGCATAAGAACTGTCTTGTCCGACAAGTGAGGTTATAACACTTGCATTACCTGAAACGTCCTCCCACTGGTTTGTACTTGAATTCCATTTTGTATAGTACAAATTTGAAGCAGCTCCTGTGTCAGTATATACAATTGCTGGATTTCCTAATTGGTCAAGCACCAATGAAAGATTGTATGAGATGGCTGTCGATGTAACAAAGAGTATGCTTGCTGAATCAGAACCCGAATAAGCGCTCCATTGTTTTGTGGCAGATCCAAATTTTGAAGCACTAATTCGATATGTTGTTGCACTTGGAAAATCAAGAGAGGCTAAATGTATGTTATCACTACTATCAATATCAAATTGAGCATAACCATTTCTTCCTGTTTGCCAGATCGTACTTGTTACCATCAACTCCGCTGTTGACGTACTACCACCTCCCAAACTTCCCCACCGTCGTCCCGCATGCGCCCCACCTAAATAATTTGTTTTCCAAATTCCACTTGTGTTTGTGGTGTCCGTATAAGTATTTGATGATGTAAGATCTACGTATGTTTCGACCGAAGAATATGCATCAAATACGTTTCTACTAATAAGCGCCAAAAAAATAGTTAGAACAAACCCAAAAAAAACAAACAACGTTTTTAAAAAATTTTCCTGCTTAAACATCATATACCAAACCAAGCGGTACGAAGTAAGTATACCACGCCGAACAAATAATCGTTACCAGTCTTATGTAGAATTAGTCAAGCTTTTTAGTTCCCTCTTTGCGGACCATCCCGGTAAGTGGAATTGAAATATAAAACGTTGTTCCCTTTTCTTTTGACGACTCAAACCAGACCTTGCCACCCCCATTTTCAATAATCTTTTTAACCAGATATAAGCCAAGCCCATTTCCATCAGGGTCCTGCGCCTGCGCATTGCTTGCTCTAAACATTTTTCCAAAAATCTTTTCCTTATCTTTTTCTGGAATTGGATCTCCATTATTCCAAACGCTTACAAGCACATTCGCGCTATCGGCCACAATCTTAACTTCAATTTTTCCATGATCCTGCGTATATTTAACCGCATTCGACAGATAATTCTGAAATATTATGCGAAGCAGTTTAGGGTCTGCAGGAATATTTTGTATATTTCCCGTATAAGTCTTTGATACTTCGTGCTTTTTGGTTTCGATACGAGGCTTAAGTTCAAGCAAAACCTCGTCACATAATTTACCAAAATCAACAGGTTCTGGTTCAATAATGAAAACCCCAAGCTCTATGCGTGAAACATTCAAAAGACTGTTTACGAGCTCGTTCATTCTCCGGCTCATGAGATACATTTCAGAAACAATCTCTTTTTGTGTGTCCGTCAGGTCTCCGTAGTCACCATTTTCAAGCATTTCGAGATTCCACGAAATTGATCCGATTGGAGTTTTCAGCTGATGCGACGCAAGTGAAACAAATTCCGTCTTTTCCAAATCAACCTCTTTTTCGTGAGTTACATCATAATTCACACCAACCATTTTAACTGGATTATGCTTCTCATCAAAATCAATCTGAGCGTAACCCTTAATATACCGAGTCTCACCAGACGGCCGAATAATTCTAAAGATATCCTCAAACATTGAGCCGTCTTGCATTGATTTATTCATCTTATCTGAGACCCTTTTTCTATCATCTGAGTGTACAAATGACATCCACTTTTCAAATGTACACTCAAACTCAAGACCTTCAACCCCGTATAAAGCACATGTAATGTCATCGCCGTAGATACGATTCGCCGCAATATCCATTTCCATCACACCAATTTTTGCCGATTCTGTAGCAATCTTGAATTTTCGTGTGAGGAGCGAAAGCGCTGTTTTTTCTTGCTGAATATCTTCCAAAATATTTAACATCGCTTTTTTTGTTTTCTCAAGCTTTGTTGTTTTAGTCTCCGACTCATCATGATACACAAGCGCTTCTTTTCTACTTCGCACAAGCGACTCATCAATCTCTTTTTGGACTTTTTCGAGTTCTGCTGTTCTCTGCTTAACTTTTTTCTGCAAAATCAAATTCCACAAAATAACAATTAGAACAAATCCTAAGATACCTCCCACAATTTCTTTTGTTAGTTTTGAAACCAACAAAACATCTTCATTCGCATAAGTAGAAATCCATTTTGAATATATACCCGTCTTTTCATCTTCAGAAATTAATGCGATAGCATTATTTAGCTGCGGAATGAATTCTTTATCTTTTTCCAAAACAGCAAAGCTCAGAGAATACAAGAATCCTGAGTTTCCAAGAATTGTTAGGTTTTCAAAATTAATTTTCTTTTGTAAATACGAGTAGCTGCCAACATCTAAAACGCCCACATCTACTGCGTTAAGTGAAACTGCTTTTAGAACATCATAATCAGTCGGCATTTCAACAATAACTGCCTTAGGGTACCGAGCTCTGAGAAACGAAACGACTCCATACGATTTTCCTGCAGCAATAGTTATTCCAGTATTTGACCCCCCACCATCCCAGACACTTATGTGGTTTTTTCTTGCAACAACAACTGCTGGCGCATCAATATATGAATTTGAAAATTCCAAATATTGATCGCGATCGGGTGTTTTCGTTATATCAATAAGGATATTGCTCTTACCATTTTTTATCGATTCGAGCATTTCATTTAACTGCAAGGGTTCAGTAAATTGAACTTGCTGTCCCATTATTTTTGAAACCAATTTTAGATAATCAAATGACAATCCTTGCACCTCATTATTTTCAAAAAACAAAAATGGTGGGTAGTCTTTTTCGATAGCAACAACAAAAGGATTTGTTTTGTTAACCAAACCACTACCATCACTTGCCTGAGCAACCCCCTGAGAATAGAGCAAGCATACTAGTAATCCAAAAATAATCTTATACATATTATTTTGTCTTCTTCTTAAGCTCAATCATCGCAAGTTCACGATCAACCATGAGCTGATTCAATTTGTTTGACTCAATTATCTGTTCTTCCATTGCTTTGTTCTTCTCCATCAGATCTAGTTCGCTTTTTTTCAATTCTTCGGTTAATTCATTTGCCATCACAATCGCCCGCTCTTTTGTGGTGATTAAGAAATAAAACACAACATAGAAAAGCACGCTAAAGAGCACACCACCGAAGAATATTATATATGGCAAAACACTCTTCGTTTTTTCAACCCTAATCTTAGGATCATTATAGAATTTTATTGCCCAGATTCGATCTCCGATATTCAAAACGTCTGTACGCGAAAACAATGTTTTTACATCTTCAACTCTGTCAGGGTCGTAATCATACATTAAAGCCGTTGGAGATGTAATTAAGCCGTCATAGATATGAAAGCAGAGATCAATCGACTTTGAGCCGAGCAGGTCGCGCATTAAATCCTCCATTCTAAATGCGGCAAATACATAGCCAATTATCTCTTCTTTTGAATATATAAAATCAGAAGATCTTTCTGTTTTATTAAATATCGGCAAATACATCACAAAACCAGGATGTTCGTCTTCTGTCCCTTCATTTAATAATTTAATTTTACCCGTAAGAGAAAGACTTTCTATCTTTGATGCCTGTTGTAATGCATTAGCTCGACTGGATTCCGAATAAAAATCAAATCCTATCACTTTTACATTTCTCTCTATTTGAGGCTCAATATACAGAATTGGTGCATACTTTGCTTTATTTTCTACGGGAAAAATATTAAAATTACTCAAATCATTTTTTTGAATAGTCGAAATAAAACGATCTTTATTCTCCCCATCAACTAATGGAGCATAACCAATTGATAAAACTCCTGGATATTTTTTTTCCAATTCTAAATTGTTTATATACCTCGTCCACTCTGATCGATCAACGAAACTACTAGAATCAATGAATCCTTGAGCTCCTCGCAAAATATCCACATACGAATTAACTCTCCGATCAACATTTAAATAAACCTCATCTGCTTGTTGGGCTAATAACGCATATTCCGAGTCATCGATATTTTTCTTAATAAAATATGTGACAACCGATGTGATTATAATCAAGAAAATTACAACGATACCACCGAAAATTTTAACTCGTTTTGTATGGTTCAAGTGAGAATAATTAACGACAAATAAAGCAAGTCCAACTAGGAGAACCAACGCGGGTACTCCGTAAGTAAGAGCTAAAATTTTATATTTCTCAGTACGCGCCTGATTTACATGAGCAATTATACTCTTCTCTGAATATACGTTTGAAAATTTATTATATGTGGAGATTCTTTTGCCGGTTTGTTGGTCAAAGAAATAATAATCATCAGAAAACTCTTCCTGCTTAACAACGTAGCCAGAGACAGGTTCAACCCAAATATTTAGTCTATTTACAAGCTTAACACCTCTCTCCTCTGGAACACCTTTTAAATGAGTAAAAAACTCGGTCTGATCAACAGGGTCTGTGCTAGTTTTTTCGAACTTATAGACCTTTAAACCATAAAGATTTTCTTCGCGAACAAATCTCATGTCTGCCCCCACCGAGGTGCTAACATACCAAAATTTAAATGTTTGGTCTTTTTTTAAACCACGCGGAGCAAACAAATAACCATCCCTATCCTTGTCACCATATCCCTTAACATGTTTCCACGTTTTTGTATCAATCCCATAAACAGGGCTAGCTGCAAAAATTTTTTTTCCTCCAAAAGATTTTACCTCAAAATTGTTTTGAATTTTTGCAATATCTTTTTCGTAAGATACTACTTTGTATGAAAACGAACTATTAGAATATTTTTCACCACTAAATTCGTTTTCATTTTCATCAAAAAAATTATCAACCGACACAAGATCTGCTGCATAACTAAAATCATGCGGTACCTTGAGGATAATTGGAGTTACGTAAGTGACCCAACCAAAATATGCAAATACACACAGTCCAGCAGAGCCTAAATATAATGATAACCGAATTAAGTTTTGTTTATCGAAGATCATAGATGTGACTCCAATTCTTTTATGCGTTTCTTCAAATTCACCATAACCAATTCTCGATCTATCATAGCCGAATTCATCAACTCTAACTCTTTCTCTTTTTCTTTCGACTCTGTTATGTCTGTAAAAGTACCAACGGCGCGCAAACCCTTTCCGCGCGCGTCTCTTTCTGTGATTAGGCCGCGATCCAATACCCACTTTACCTCACTACCATTTTTACACTGAATTCTGTAGACACTTTCGTAATATGGCTTTGCACCACTTAGATGTGCAGCCCACTCCTCCTCAACTCTCGCAAGATCTTCTGCAAGAATAAACTCTTTCCATTTACTCATAGACGCTATCTGATCTTCTTTTCCGCACCCAACAATCTCAAGCGATCTTTGTGAAAAAAATGTTGAACCCGTTTCTAGATTTGCATCCCACAAACCATCGCGACTTCCTTCAAAAGCAAACTTAAATCGCATCTCACTATTTCTGACTTTTTCCTCCTTCGCTTTTAATTCTGTAATATCTTCTTCAGTCCCAATATAGCCGATTATATTTTTGTCCTCATCAAGAATCGGAGCTATATGTGCAATCGTAAAATACACATCTCCGTTTTTACGACGATTCATAATTTCACCTTCAAATGGAAGGCCTGATCGTTTTTTTACCCAAAAACTTTTATAGAAATCTCCATCCATGAGACCTCCCCACAATCGAGGGGTATTTCCAATAATCTCATCTGAGGTATAACCCGTAATTCGACTTGCAGCGAGGTTTGCAAACAAAACAACTCCGTTGTAATCCGTAATAACTGTGTGATTTGTTGAATTCTGAATTGCCTTTGCAAAAATATTATTGCCAACAAATTGCTCAGCGATTTTTTCTGCAGTCAAATTATTTCGAACCGTCGGATAATAATTCTCAAAAACCATGCTATTTTTTGATATCCCCGCGCCTTCAAGCTCGAGAAAAGTATGGTCAACCATTGCTTGAGGTCCAGCAACCCACCAAACAGACTGTTCAGAAAAATCATTATTCAATTTTTTTGCGCTCTCCCATGTAAAATTTTCATACGAAATAATATAATCAAAAAATTTATTTTTTGATTTAATTTCTTCAATCTCTTCAATAAAAGGCGTTGATTCTTTATCGTTATTAAGATAAACCAAAAAACAATTAATCGGAATTTTCTTGTCCTTAATATTTCGAATAACTGACAAAAATGGTGCTATACCAACGCCCGCAGCTATAAGCATTAGGTTTTTTGGGAGATTCTTTTCGTTCAAAACAAAAGAACATCCAAAAGGCCCATGCAATAAAACACGATCACCCGACTTAAGCGCAAACAAATTTTGTTTGTAGCCGCTCTCGCTAATTCTCGCAACAATCTCAATGACATTTTCATCATTAGGAGTATTTAAAATTGAGAAAGCTCTTCGTGTTCCTTTTTTATCAGCGATTTGACCATCCAGAATTTCAAGCCAAACATACTGCGACGGTGTGAAGCTAAAATTACCGTTAACTTTGAACGAAATCTTTTTAACACCATGAGCAATCAAATCAACCGAATGTACGGTTGCTTCTACTATTTTTTGCGGTGTTGTTAACATATAAAAAACAAAGGTACAAAATTATTTGCATTATATCACAAATAGAAAACTGGGCCGAACGAACAAAAACCATCAATATAAGTTCTCAAAAACATACTCATATGCTACCATCTACTCACCTATGACCATCAATCGAAAAGGTGATTTTCTTACACGCGAGAAACGCGCCGAAACAATAAACGAACTGATTGCATATTTTAACGCCGAGCGTGGTGAAGAAATTGGAATGATTGCAGCCGAAGACTTGCTCGACTTCCTGCTCAACACCTGTGGTGAAGACATCTTCAAAAAAGGAGTTCAGCAATCACGCATCATCCTTCGTGAAAACTTAGACAATCTCGAAACAGACCTTGAATTACTCTCAAAATAATATGGATTTTAAATTGTTGCAAGAGAAAATTGTTGCAAACGCGGATAGCTATGGAAAACATTACGGAATTGAAATTGATCAAAATTTCGCACTTCTCAAACTCTACGAAGAGGTTGGTGAATTTGCACAAGCAATACTGATTCATCATAATAAGTGTCGTCCAGAAAAAAGACTCTCTGAGATTGAATCAAAAAATGAACTTGCTAAGGAACTCGCCGACGTCGTCGGTATGGCAATCGTTAACGCCCACCTACTCGGTATAGATCTCGAGACAGCGTTTGAAGAAAAATGGTTCAAAAACAAAAAAGCCGGCTAGCAGCCGGCTTTTTAAATCTTCAAGGATTATTCCTGTCCGAGGTGGAAGCGAACGAATCGTTTCATCTGAATGTTTTCACCCATCTTTGAAATACCATGCTTGATTACATCTTCAACAGTCATTGATTCATCTTTGATGAATGCCTGCTTAAGAAGACAAATATCGCTGTAGTACTTCTGAACCTTACCGTCGAGAATCTTTGCCATAATTTCTTCTGGCTTTTTTGATTCTGCGAGTTCTGCTTTGTAGATTTCACGCTCTTTTTCAACGAGTTCAGCAGGAACTGCTGTTTCGTCCAAGTAAAGAGGGTTCATCGCTGCGATGTGGAGTGCGATGTCGTGTGCGAGCTGAACGAAGCCGTCAGTGCGAGCAACAAAATCTGTTTCGCAACGAAGTTCGAGCATAACACCAACCTTACCACCGCCGTGAATGTATGAGTAAACAATACCTTCACCTGCAACGCGATCTGACTTTTTACCAGCCTTCAAAATTCCCTTCTTGCGAAGTAATTCTTCTGCCGCAGTCATGTCGCCATTTGTTTCGTCGAGCGCCGCCTTAACATCAACGATGCCTGCGCCAGTTTTTTCACGAAGTTGTGCAATGAGCTTAGAATCGATCATAGTATGATGATTATTGTTTTGCAGCGACGAGTGGTGCTGCGTTATTGTTGTTTACAACTTTTTCCTCCGGAGCTGCTGCGCGGAGTGCTTTTCCTTCAAGGATCGCATCTGCGAGTGCTTTTGTGATGAGTGCAATTGACTTAACTGCATCGTCATTAGCTGGAATTGGATGTGTTACCTGTTCTGGATTTACATTTGTATCAGTAATCGCAATTGTTGGAATGTGGCGAACCAATGATTCAACAACAGCTGTTTTTTCTGTACGGATGTCAACGATGAACATTGCATCTGGAGTTTTCTTGAGTGAGCTAAGACCTTCAAGAACAACGCGCTTTTTCTGGAAGTCAGCTTCCATAACTGAACGCTCTTTCTTGGTGTACTTGTCCCAAGCACCAGCTTCGCGGTCTGAGCGCATCTTGCGATAGCGTTCGAGAAGCTTTCCGATTTCATCAAAGTTTGTAACGAGACCTCCAAGCCATCCTTCGATGTTGTAAGGCATTCCACAGCGCTCTGCTTCTGCTTTCACAATAGCCTGAGCCTGCTGCTTTGTTCCAAGAAACAATACTGACTTGCCTTCTGATGCGAGTTTCTTTACGAAGTCACATGCTTCTGCAAGTTTTTCCTGTGTAGCTTCAAGGTTAATTACATGGATACCTTGGCGTTCACCGAAAATGAACGGCTTTGACTTAGGGTGCCAGCGCTGTGAGCGATGGCCAAAATGCATGCCCGCTGCGAGCATTTCCTCGAGTGTTGGAAGTTTTGGCATAAATTATCCTTTTAATCGGCTCTACCCTCGCCTCGCGGACCCGAATAAACGGGCAGGTCGCGGACGGTTTGCTAGGCAGATGATTTGTTAATTAGTGGTCGAAGTTTAGCAAAATAGCTTAAACTCGTCAAGTTAGTCCTGAGACTCCGCATCAGCCCTTTTAAGAGCATCAATAATCGGTTCGATTTCACCCGCCATGATCTTTGGCAAATTATGCCACGACTCTTCGATGCGATGATCGGTAACACGATCTTGCGGAAAATTATATGTGCGGATTTTTTCTGATCGATCACCTGATCCAACCTGCGACTTGCGCTTTGCTGCGCGCTCTGCTGCAACTCGCGCAACCTCGGCCTCAAACACACGTGCACGCATAATCTGCATCGCACGCTCTTTGTTTTGCGCCTGTGAGCGTTCATCCTGACACGAAACCACAATACCCGTTGGCAAATGAACCATGCGAATCGCACTGTAGGTCGTATTAACCGACTGACCTCCCGCACCTTGCGATGTTGTTGTTTCAATTTTTAAATCCTTCAAATCCAAATTAATATCAACCGCCTCAGGCTCAGGCATAATCGCAACGGTCACTGTTGAGGTATGAACGCGCCCCGCTTTTTCGGTTTCTGGCACGCGCTGTACACGATGAACACCCGACTCAAACTGAAGATCGCCGTAAACACCACGGCCTTTGATTCCAAAAACCACTTCTTTGATTCCACCAATCCCCGATCGGCTCATCGACATCAAATCAACCTTCCACCCGCGCGTACCCGCAAACATGGTGTACATTCGATAAAGTTCAGCAGCAAAAAGCCCCGCCTCATCACCGCCAACTCCCGCACGAATTTCAACAATTACGTTTTTATTTACAAATGGATCTGGCTCGCGAAGCATTTCTTTGATTTCCGCCTGAAGCGCTGCAATCTTAATCACGAGCTCATCAACCTCAAGACGCGCCATTTCAACCAACTCAGGCTCATCGTTGGCTGCAATGATTTCTTCCGATTCTTTAAGCGCACCCTCGTAGCGCTGAAGCTCTAAAACCTTTTCTGCAACCGGTCGAAGTTCAGAATATTTCTGAGAAAGTTCTTTTAAACGAAAAGCATCTCCAGAAACCGCGGGGTCCTGGAGAGCTAATTCTGCCGCTTGAAATTCGCGAAGAACTTCTTCGGCTTTCATACAAATTTATTTTCCTGCAGCAGTTTTGTCTGCACGCTTTGCCTTACGAGCAAGCTCCTTTTCTGCTTTGCTGCGAACAGCATCAGTTGACGAAAGTTTTGTAGCTTTGTCTTGGAACTTTTCGATACGACGAGCAGTGTCAACAAAATTCTGCTTACCCGTGTAGAACGGATGGCAGGTGCTACAAAGCTCAGCACGAATCGTTGCCTGTGTTGAACCAACTTCAAAAGTGTTTCCACAAGCACAGCTTACGGTTGCAGCAGCGTTATATTTTGGATGTGTACCCTGTTTCATAGTGGGTGCAGTGTATCATGGGGATTATTTTTTGGCAAGATGCAGGAGGTGTGATCAAAAAATACCGCCTCGAGCAGCGAGCAATTAAGCTTCTAGCTGCTAGAGACGGTTATTTATAATCAGGCCACAAGCCGTACGTTCGCCTGCGGACCCATCTGAAAGAAGTCTGTTTCTATTAGGTTATTGGTGGCCAAGTTGCGCAGAAAGCTGTATCGATTCATGGGTCCAGGAGGCATCCCACGAAACGTTGAGCTAACCACATCTTGGGCGGGCACCCAGTTTATCCCCTGATTATGATAGTCCGCGAGCAGCAGGTAAACCGCAAACTCACCAGACGATAACTCTCGGTTCTTTTTTAGTGAGCTGACACGCGTTATGAACGCGGTGCCAAGCGTAGTTAAGTCCAGGTAGGTCAAGCCATTTCCTTGTTGTATCAGCTTTTTCAGCTCGTACGACAAGCCTCGCTGATTCCAGCCGCAAATGACACACTCGCGACCACTTCGAAGGACTTCTATGACCCCTGGCTTCATATCCAGATCACCGCTAAACAGCACTGCAACGTCATACTCTCCGAGTATTGCGCCGCGCGTCATATCAACAACAATTGTCGTGTCTATACCTTTCTCACTAAGCCTACCGTAGTCGTTCATTTTAAGACTCCCTGGCCTGATAAGAAATTTCGGGTTACTCTGAAGCTCCTTTCCTACAAGTTGAGCAAAACCCGGTCGATAAGTACTCGGGTCTTTTGGAAGCTCGCCCCCAGGAAATGCCTCATAAAAATTAACTGTGTTGTAGGATGTTGCTCCTATTTTTTCAACAATTGCCTTTGTAAGTAACCCCCAATTAACTTCACGAAGCGCGAACTGAGCGCTACTGTTCTCTGGCCAGAAACATCTCAGAAAGTTCTGAGAATCTACGAAGAAACGCACTGACTTTACACTAACCATGATCCACCTCCTCTGGTGTACTATTGAAAATACCAGAAATTCATGATACCGTCAATCGTATGAAAACGATTCGTGAATTCACAAAAAATATCACGCGCGACGACGAATACCTCCTTCGTTTTGTCTTAAAGATGAGCTCGTCTGATTTTTTGCTGCAACCTGAATTCAAAATTTCGCCAACTAAAATTAAACAGTTTTCAACATTAAGAAAACTCCGTGCCCGCGGCATTCCGATGCAATACATCGTTGGCGAAGCATGGTTTTTTGGACTCAAATTCAAGGTGAATAAAAACGTGCTAATTCCACGCCCTGAATCCGAACTCATAGTCGAACGCGCGCTCGCAATTGCCGAAGAACACCAAACGTGTTCAATCATCGATGTGGGAACGGGCTCTGGTGCAATCGCGATCGCTCTAGCAAATAATGTGAACTGCCCCGTATCTGCAATCGACATCTCAACAAAAGCTCTCGCGGTCGCCCGCGCGAATGCCCGAGCGCTCAAGGCGCGCGTAAAATTTTCAAAAGCAGATGCGCGAAAACTTTCTAAACTTCCAAAAACACCGCACATAATTATCACAGCGAACCTTCCTTATCTTTCCGATCGCCGAATGAGTCGCCTCTCGGCCGAAGTAAAAAAAGAACCGAAGCTCGCACTCTACGGCGGGCCCGACGGCCTCGATCTGTATCGCATCATGCTCCGCAATCTTTTTGCAAACAAGAATCAGACCGTTCATGCGCTTCTCGAAATCGATCCTGAGCAAAAAACAAAACTCGCGACGTTTGTACGTCGCGAGCTTCCAAAATCTGAATTGATTTTCTATCCCGATTTGCATGGCGACATTCGCCTTGCCGAGATTACTTTTTAGCGTCAGCTTTTTTAGCATCAGCTTCTGCTGCAGGAGCTTCCTCTTCTTTCTTACCAGCAACTTCAACCTTAGTAACATCACCAGCATTTTCTGCTTCAAGAGCTTTGAGCTGGTCTTCAGTCATTGCAGCTGAAACCTTAGCAACAGCCTCGTCTGCATCGTCGATTGCAGTCAAACCTGCTGGCAAAGCAATGTCAGCAACAGTGATCATGTCGTCGTATGAAGCGAGTACAGAAAGTGGAACCTCAATTGAGCGAACCAAATCCTTTGGCAAACAGCGAACATTGAGAGAATCCTTGATCTTAACGAGTGTACCACCAGCTTTAACAGCTGCAGATTCACCAGTAAAGTTCAATGAAACTTCTGTTTCAAGTTCCTTCTTCATCGACACAGCGTAGAAATCAACGTGTGTAAATGCGCCTGTGCGTGGATCGGTCTGCATGTCCTTGATGAGCACATTGTGCTTTGTTCCAGCGAGATCAATTTCAACGAGTGTGCTTTCGCCAGCCTCGGTCAAAACCTTACCAAATGGGTTTGATTCGATAGTAATTGAAACAGGTTCCATTTCTGGGCCGTAAATTACTGCTGGAATTTTGCGATCTTTACGAACGAGCTGGAGCTGTCCGTGTGTTACTGGTCCGCGTGCTGTAGCTTGCAATGATACTGACATAGTCATTTTAAAAACGTTTCTTTTGAGAGCTGGTCTTCTTTGAGGAAATTGTGCCACGCGATGCAGTCGTCCCAACTAACGGTCTCGGAATTCTTAAGTCGTCCAAGGTCTTCGGGTTCTGTATCGGTGATGAGCCCCATTGAGCTCAATCCATTTGCTTGATGTTGGATCAATGCGACGACCGAGTGGCTGCATTTTTTGCAGGTAACAAACACGAGGTGTTTATCGTCCCGTTCGTCGATAACCTTAATTTCAAGCGGTTCATAGACCGCCTCGCATAGTGGACATTGCTGAATCAGCTGCATGCCCTCTTCAACGTGTGACCGTTTTTTGCGTCGCGGTGCCATATAAGAGAAGATCAGGTATGAAAGCATGATAGCAGGACTTCCAATTTTTGGCAAGACTCTGGGGTTTCGGTTATTAACCCTCCCCGCTCGTTGACATTGGAGCGCTTGGTTGCTACAGTATTAACCCACTTTTGCCCGTAAGGAGGCTCATGAAATCCCGGTGGTATCCTTTTGTCATTGTTATAGCCATTGTGGCTATACCTGAGATTCTATTCACGACGTACAAGAAAAGTCTTGTGCCCCTACCGACCATCCGCGTTGCAACGACGCAAACCAAGGCGCCAACCTTTCTGGTGGCCGAGCCACTCGAGATTCGCGGAAAACCCGTTAGCCACGTCGAACCATCTGCAGCAGATGTGATTTGCGAAGTTGACGCAGTGAACCCCGCTGAACTCGATACTCTCGACTACTCGGCCACCCCCTAGCCAGCCCGCAGCAACCGCTGCGACCTCCCCGACCCCCGAACACTCGCTCTCCTCCCATGGATTGAGCTTGCGTCCGAGGGTCGTTTTCTTATTTTGGGTGGTGGGGTTGACAAATTAGCAAAATTCTGATATCCTCAGTCACAGTTTTGCGTGCGTTTTTTGGCATTGGGTCGAAAGCAATCGCAACAGATTCGGAGGATTCTATGAAAATGAATTGGCTCGCTTTCGTTGCGGCGATTATTGGGCTCTGCTTGGTCACGGCCTATACCCTGATCAACAAAGAACCAAGAGTCCGGGTGGTCGTCCAGGACATGAGCCAGCCGGTGATTTCAACCTGCAAGCCGCGCCCCACCTTCCACCCCGCGGTCGCTGCCGGCATCGTGGACTTTCTCGAAACCGCGGAGGCCGTTGGCGTCGCGGCCGAGGCCTATGAAAACCCCGACGGCGACGGGGCGGCCTACCAAGTAGACATCCCTCTCGGGTTTGTCTACGAAGAAGCGCAGCCGAATTTCGTGCTGTCACCCTGACAGTTCGCGAAGCGGCCACGCACGGTCCACAGCAGTTCTCCCGATTCGGGATTGAGCTGCTGTGGGCCGTTTTTAATTTTGATGCGAAATAATGCTTTGAACAATTCCGAGTAAAATCAAATTCATGATGAGTGACGATCCGCCATAGCTTACAAATGGCAACGCGATTCCGGTAACCGGCAAAAGCCCCATCGTTCCACCCAAATTAATTACAACCTGAATCAACCATAACCCAAGCGCACCCATCAAAACCGCAAGCGTAAAATCATCACGCGATGACATTGCGTGTTTAACAACGCGCCACCCCATTAAGATGTAGCACGAAAACAGCGCAACAATCCCAACAAACCCAAGCTCCTCACCAATTACCGAAAACACAAAGTCAGTTTGGCGCTCTGGCAAAAAGTTCAGCTGATTTTGCGAGCCATATCCATACCCTTTTCCAAACCAACCGCCCGAACCAATCGAAATAATCGATTGCTGCACGTTATACCCTGTACCAAGCGGATCGCGCTCTGGCTGCACAAACGAAACAAGACGCTCTTTTTGGTATGGCTTCAAAAGCACAAACCACCCAAGCGCAGCCACAACAACAAACGAGCTGAGAAGAAGAAGTAAATATGCGCGCCGCGTTCCCACAAAAAATACGAGCCAGAGCCATACGCCGCCAAGCACCAACGCACTTCCCAAATCAGGCTGCCCCATCACGAGCCCCATTGGTATCAGTGCAAGCAGTGCAGTTCCAAAGAAAAAAAGCGCCGTTGTAAACGCGCGCCCACGTCGATCAATTACACGCGCGAATGTGAGTACAAGCGCGAGCTTCATAAACTCAACCGGCTGAAATGAAAAACCAACAAACTGAAACCAACCGCGTGTACCACGAATTGTTTGTCCAAAAACCAATACGGCAATAAGCAAACCGATGCCGACAAAATACCATGTTCGACTCGTTGCTCTGAAAAATTCAGGGTGAATTTGTGCAATAACAAGCATTGCGATGCCGCCGAGCGCAAGCGCAATCAGTTCGTGTTTGAGCAAATCAAAAGTCGTTCCATAACTCAAATCAACACTCGAGATTGCAAGCAAACCAAGAGCGATGATACCAAAAACACTGCCAACAAGCGGCCAATCAAGTCGAAGATATCGTGAAAAAAATGCGAGCATAGCAAGCGATATATCGCTTCACAACTTACCGCACTTATTGTTCCATGTAAACACTCGGATCAAAAACATCAACTGATGGCGCCGCAACGACCTCGTCGACGAGTTGGTTTTTTACGTAATTTCGCAAATCAACATTTCGCGTCTCACCCGTTTTAAGTTCACGAACCTGCGTTTCCTCAATTCCCTCAAGGCTTCCGCCGCGCATCAGCGCAATCTGAACAGGCACTACCCAAAAATTATACGGACTCGTATTTGTAATTGAAAACGAAACTCGATTGCCTGTATTTTCAACACCTCCGTCAACTGTAAATGTTCCCGCCTGAGCAAACTCAGAATTTCCAATCGTAAATGATGCGTGCTCGGCAACAAACGCTGGTGCGTCAGCGACTTGGTGCTTATCGATGCGACTCCACATGGTATTTACAATTTTAAACGACCCATCCGTAATCAGTTCCCCATCTCGTCTCTCACCCAAAACTGCCAAAAACTTTTTCTCACCCGGCAACAAAAATGTTGTGCGTGCCGCTGTCGATGTTGCACCCGGAATATCAAACTGATATGTAACCATCACATACCACTCTTTGTTTGGATTCATCGCTTCAACCGCAAAATCATATTTATCATTGCCAGCATCGAACACATACACGCGACCATCACCAAAATCAAGTGGCAACGCGGCACTATTTTTTTGCCGCTCTGCAGTTGAGGTGTTCAAACGATTTGCAATATCAATGATCATCGCCTCTTCGCGTGGCCGACCTGAAATCAAATACTCAACAAAACCCGAAAGCGCGTACACGAATAAAAAAATATCGAGCACCATCAAAAAAGCAATCGCGAGATTACGAAGCAAAACTTTATGCGTAACGATCCAATAACTACGGCTCAAATCACTTGAACTAAAAGAATCGTCAACTGGTTCGTATTTTGAAAATTTATCCAAAGAGCTTGCCATATGTTGACGACATTATACCAGAGACACAAAAAATAAAACACGCACCCTATAAAAGTGCGTGTTTTATTTTTTTATTAAATGTCGAGATTCTTTACAGTCTTCGCATGCGTCTGAATGAAACGCTTGCGAGGCTCAACTTCTGCACCCATCAAGATGTCGAAGATTTCATCTGCCTTCGCTGCGTCCTCAACACGCACAACTTTCATTTTGCGTGATACTGGATTCATGGTTGTTTCCCAGAGCTGATCAGGATTCATTTCACCCAAACCTTTGTAACGCTGGATGTTTACCTTAACTCCACCAATCACCATTGCCTCAAGCGCCTCGCCCGCTGCACCTTCCTGCTTCTCCGCAGCTTCCTCAGGTTCTGCAGCCTCGGCCTCAACTTCAACTTTCTTTCCACCCTTTGCTGCGCGATTTGCTTCAACAGCCTTTACCATTTCATCGATGAACAAAACTTTCTCCTCTTCGTTAAACGCGTAGCGCACATCCTTTCCAATCTGAATACGGAAAAGTGGTGGCTGCGCGATGTAGACGTGACCCTGGAGCAAAAGCTCTGGCATGTAGCGATACAAGAATGTCAAAAGCAATGTTCGGATATGTGAACCGTCGACATCAGCATCAGTCATGATTACGATGCGATGATAACGAAGCTTCGAAATATCAAACTGCTCACCGATATTTGTACCAAACGCAATGATCAGTGATTTCAATTCGTTGTTTCCCAAAATCTTGTCGAGACGCGATCGCTCAACGTTCAAGATTTTTCCACGAAGCGGCAAGATCGCCTGAAATTCACGGTTGCGTCCTTGTTTACTTGAGCCTCCTGCAGAGTCTCCCTCAACAATGTAAATTTCAGACTGAGTTGCGTCGCGACTTGAGCAGTCGGCAAGCTTACCTGGCAACGTAAATCCTTCGAGTGCGCCTTTGCGGAGCACCGACTCACGTGCAACACGCGCTGCCTGACGAGCTTTCTGAGCCAAAATAACTTTGCTCAAAATCGCCTCAGCTTCTTTTGGATTTTCCTCCATGAAAATCGCGAGCGCGTCGCTCACCACTGATTCAACAGCACCCTTCGCTTCGGTATTTCCAAGCTTTCCTTTTGTCTGACCTTCAAACTGTGGCTCTTCGATACGAATCGAGATAACCGCAGTCAAACCTTCGCGAACATCATCACCGGTCAAACTCTCATCCTTTTCTTTGAGCAAATTCTTTGCACGCGCATATGAGTTGATCGCGCGCGTAAGTGCATTGCGGAAACCCTGAACATGCGTTCCACCTTCTGGATTGATAATCGAGTTGGTAAACGCAAACAATGTTTCTTTAAAATCATCCGTATACTGAAGCGCAACATCAACCTGGACGCCGTCCGCTTCTTTTTCAACGTAAAAAACAGAGTCATGTTTCGCTTCTTTTGAATGGTTCAAGTGGCGAACATACGACATGATACCTCCCTCAAAAAAGAAGGTCATTCCACGAAATTCTGCTGGGTCACGTTCGTCATAGCACGAAATGCGGACACCTTTTGTTAGGTACGCATGCTGACGAAGACGCTGAACGATTGTGTCAAAATCGTAGTCGATTGTTTCAAAAATTTTCTCGTTCGGGCGAAACGTAATCATTGTACCCGTATCTTTTGCAGTACCAACTTTCTGAATCTTCCCTGTTGGCTCACCCATCTTATACTCCTGCTCCCATGTTGCACCATCGCGACGAACCTCAGCTTTTAACCAATTTGAAAGCGCGTTAACAACAGAAGCACCAACACCGTGCAAACCACCAGAAACTTTATAACCACCGCCACCGAACTTACCACCGGCATGAAGTTTTGTTAAAACAAGTTCAAGTGCTGAAATTTTATATTGAGGATGTGGATCAACTGGAATACCACGACCATCATCACGAACCTCAACAACAGAGTCAGGAAGGAGTCGTACACGGATGTTTTTTGCGTGCCCTGCCATCGCTTCATCAATTGAGTTATCAACGATTTCGGCAACAAGATGATGCAAACCTGTTGCACCAGTTGAACCAATATACATTCCCGGACGTCGGCGCACTGCCTCAAGACCTTCAAGCACTTGAATGTTCGCGGAAGAATAGCCTGTATTTACTTTTTCATCTTTTGCCATAGTGTTCAATCGTTAATGCGAAAACAGTTTACCATGTCCCGAACGCATTGAGAAGACCAAGTTTGTGATATAATCCACACAGCTCTATGAAACTTTCCTATTTTTTTGTTTTTCTATTTTTACTATTTCCCCATTTTGCAAATTCTGCGGGAATCGGTTTTGTTAATTCCAGCGGAATTTGGTTTTCGTCAGATCCTGCGTTTGGCGGCATTCCTGTTAAAGTCTACACAGTTGTTCTCAACAACGATTACAAAAAACTCACCGCAACAATTGCGTTTTTAGATAATGGCGCTGAATTTGCACGAACAACTGTCGACGTTCTCCAAGATGATGCGCGCCAAATCACGGTAATTTGGACCCCAACCTACGGAACGCGAACTGTTGCAGCGAAATTTATTTCCGCAACCGTCACTGACCAAAACAATGTCATACGAGATTTAAGCGCCGGCGAAATCGCAAATCTTGCAACACCAATTTCACGTACAACTGTTATCGACAACGATAGCGATAAAGACAAAATTGGCGATCACGACGAAATTGGAACCTACGGAACATCACCAACCAAATTCGACAGCGACAACGACGGGCTTGGTGATTACGAGGAAATTTTCACATACAAAACAAATCCAAACAACCCAAACACTGATGGCGACAACATGAATGATGGCGACGAGGTGCATAGCGGTCGCAACCCACTCGTCAAAGATGATCCACTTCCCCCACCCCCTCCTGTTGTAATCGTGCCTGTGCAGCCACAACCAAAACCAGTTATTGTCGAGGCTCCGCAGCCAAAACCTACATTGAACACAGAAACGGTTCAAAAGAAAAAACCTGTCGCAACCGAACCCACAAAAAAATTAATTCCGGAAATTACAACTGCCGTAACTGTCGAAGTTGCGACAACAACCGCAAGCACCTCAACTCCAGAGCCTCAACCTGAAATCAAACCCGTTGAAGTTGCGAGAGAAATTCCGCAAGAAGAGTCTGGTAGTTGGGTCACGGTTCTTGGTGTTCTTGCAGCCCTTCTCGCTGCAGCCGCAGCTGTTACAGGCGCGCTCGCATGGCGCGAAAAAAATCGTTACTAAAATAAAAACGGCAGCCGCACACACGAGGAAGTTTCCTCACGTGTTTGACTGCCTTTTTGTTATTCGAGCTTTTTCTGCTCAGCTTTGAGGTTCGCACAAATCGTTTTCAGATTTGGCGAAACGTAGTGCTGAGGAATCGCCATCCCGCTGGCGAACTCTTGCGTACCGCTTTGAGGGAGCAAAACCGGCTGCTCACCGTTCCAAAGCGTTGACGCGTACAGACCCTGAAACGTGACGATCTTCACGTTCAGGTGGTGGCCACCCAAGAACTTATGCTCCGT